>NZ_JAIUHJ010000013.1:0-178662 GCF_020165105.1 Mesorhizobium sp. CA5
TAGGACCAAGCCAGGTAGACATAGAGCGGAGTGGTGTCGACGCCGCCATAATAGCGGCCGAACGGCAGCTCGCGCAGTATAGCCATTTCCCCTTTGCGCGTTTCATGCATGATCTTGCCGGGCTCGGCATCGTCGAACACAGAGGTCTCCGTCGATTGATAGCGGCCAAGGAACGCCAGCACGCCGCGGGCAAGCTCGGGGTTAAGCCACAGCATTTGCAAGGCGGAAATGACGCCGTCGCGGCCGAAGGCAGTCGAAAACCAGGGAATACCGGCATACGGATATGGCCCGGTCTCCAGATCGGTGGTCAGCAGGGCGATGTCGGCACGTGTGCGCGTGAGCCAGTCATTGAACACGCGGCCGGAGCTGAAAACAGTGGCGCCCTGTCGACGCTTTGAGCGCATTGCAAATCGCGCGCGCGCCGCGGCGGCGCGGAACCGATCACTGGACGGGATTTCTTCGTTCTGACCGACTTCCAGATACAGCGCCTTTCTGTCGTGCCTCCCCACCAGAATGAGAAACTCTGCATGATGGGGATGGATCTGGTCGGGCCTCATCGAAAACGCGATGACGGATTGGCGCGCCACATTATCGAGGCCCTCGTAGCAAAATGTCACGCCTGACTCGCCGACCAAGGCGTCATGTGCGCGACCGCGCCGGCTGCGCGTAGTGCCGCGCACCTCGAACATGTCACGGAAATCGGCATCGAAGTCGAACCGGACCGGCAGCAACACCTCACGCGCGGAGTAATTCGTGAAAGTGACTCGCTCGTACATGCGGTCGTGCCAGATGAATCTGGTCCGCTCGATGTGCACGACCCCAGGCAGCGTTTCACTGCCGTCGGGCCCGATGGTAGCCAAATTTGTGAGATTGGCGGTGAATAGGATGTTGTCCTGCGACAGCGACGCTCCGAGCAGCGACGGCATGCGGCCGCCTATGAACAGCCGGAAACGCGACAGCACTCGCGTATCATCGCGGAAAAGCCCGTCGCCGCTGCCGCGTATGTCGCCATAGCTGTCCGCGACGACGAAGCAGTCCTCATGCTTCAGCGCAAATTGCCTATGCGGCTCGCGCGGGGCCGATTCATCGAGTGCGGGGAGAGCGACCGCTGGATTAAGCTTGCGTTCTTCGACTTCGATGCTCATCTCAACCCTCCTGTTCAGACGGCCGATGCTGGCGCTCATCGCATATGCCTGCGCCCGACCATCTCCTATCAACAGTATCTCGCATCAATGCTGCGATGCCCATGATCCCGAGAGCGTCATTGAAATCTTGGCGGATATTCGGCGAAGCTTCCGCTGTTCGAGTCCGATCGAATGCGGCGGGAACCCGGCGATTCTAACCGCCAACTCGTCTCAAGCGGTGCTGTTAAAAAGTGCTGGCTATTTCAGCCGCGTTTTCGGCGAACCCGTTTCGCGAGCCGAGTGGAAATTGCTCGTCGCGCGCCAGCAGGCGGTAGATCCCCAAATAGTCGCTGCACATGCGCCCGACCGTGAATCGCCTTTCAAAAGTTTTCCGCACACGTGCGCGATCGAGACTGCCTATCCGCCGCACAGCTTCGACGCCTTCGTCAATGCTTTCCACTATCAGTCCGGACACGCCATGATCGATGACCTCCGGAACGGCTCCGCGGTTGAACGCAACCACCGGGGTACCGCAGGCCATCGCCTCGATCGTCACGAGGCCGAACGGCTCCGGCCAATCGATCGGAAACAGCAGCGCCGTCGCATTGCCCAAAAATTCCGCCTTCGCACGCTCATCAATTTCGCCGATGAACTCGACATTCGAATGCCGAAGCACCTGTGGTTCGACCCTGTCGCTCCAAAATGATTGGTCCACTGCGTCGATTTTGGCTGCGATCTTCAGCGGCATTCCGGCGCGCGCGGCGATTTCTATCGCGGCCTCCGGTCCCTTTTCGGGTGAGATGCGGCCGAGGAACGCGAGGTATCCAGCGGCTTTCGGCCGGAATGGCAGGAGATTGTTCGGCAGGCCGTGATAGATCGTTCCAAGCCAGTTGACCGGCGGCATGGGCCGGCGCTGGTCGTCCGAAATCGAGACCAGTGGAATGTCGTTGAACATCGCGTAAAGCTGCGCCAGGTCCGGAAGGTCGAGTCGGCCATGAAGCGTGGTAACGGTTCGCTGCGCGAACTCTCGAATTATCGGGAAATGGAGAACGTCGACGTGGAAATGCAGCACGTCGAATTCATTCGCCCGTCTGCGAACCTCTTCAAGCATCATGACATGGTAAGGAATGGGATTCTGTGCTTTCGGATTCAGGCGCAGTGCAACGTCGCAACATGCCACCAGTTCGGCCGAAGTACGTGAATCGCCGCTGGCGAACAAGGTCACGTCATGGCCCCTTCGAACCAACTCTTCCGTTAAATAGGAAACGATGCGCTCGGTCCCGCCATAGAACTTGGGTGGCACGGACTCAGTCAGGGGTGCGATCTGGGCAATCTTCATGTGCAGGGCATCCTGGAACGAAAGTCGGCCTTCAAGAACCGGGGACGGCAGTGGTTACTCCTTCTCCCGGTTCGCCGTTCTCGCGAACTTTCGGACTGCTAATTTGTTCCCGGCATCAATCACTTCGCCGTGGCATCGTATGCAAAAGGGAAAGGGCGGAATGTAAACTGCCGGACGGGCAAGCCCGTTGGCGAACATGGCGGCGATCGAGGCGCCGGTCAGGCTGACAAAGAAAGACCGCAGAGCATGTACGCTGCGGCTGATGCAGTGCGGCCGCATTCAGGCTTGGCCGTGCTAATCAATGAGGAACATCCGCCCGCTTGATCCGCGAGCATCCCCGATTCTGATAGCGCCACATTCGCATCCCGAGATATGCACCGGTACCCACATCTGAGCGTGAAGAAACCGCGGCTGTGAGTCCTATGCGATGGCGACCCTCTGTCGTCTTGAGCGACACTGAGGGAGATCAGGCCGCCGCTACATGCGCCGAGTTCGAGCCGATGTAATTCCTGATCGTCTCGATAATCCGATTCTGATCGGCCTCGCTCAGATAGGCATGCATCGGCAGGCAGAGAATCTGCTTCGGCAATTCCTCCGAGACCGCAAGGCCGGTCGGTGTCCGCGGATAGTGCTTGTAGGCGACCTGCTCGTGCAGCGGCTTCACATAATAGATCACCGACGGGATGCCCTTTTCGCCGAGATGGGCCTTGAGCCCGTCGCGCTTCGGCGTCTCGATGGCGTACTGCGCCCAGGCCGAGCGGCCGTGGCCGAGATTGCGTGAGGCCTTGACGATGTCGCCAAGGCCCTTGGCATAGCGGTCCGCGACCACCTGCCTGGCCACCATCTCATCCTCGAGGATGGCGAGCTTTTCGATCAGGATCGCCGCCTGCAGCGTGTCGAGGCGCGAATTGATGCCGACGCGGACATTGTCATATTGCGTCTCGCCCTTGCCGTGGAAGGCGAAGGAACGCAGCTTGTCGGCCAGCGCAGCATCATTGGTGAACATCGCGCCGCCATCGCCGTAGCAGCCAAGCGGCTTCGCCGGATAAAAGCTGGTCGAGCCGACATGGCCGAAGGCGCCGCACATGGTGCCGTCGGCGGAACCGCCCATCGACTGCGCAGCGTCCTCGATCACCAACAGGTTCTCGCGCTTGGCGATCGCCATGATCGCCTCGTAATTCGCGGAGAGCCCGAACAGGTCGACCGGGATGATCGCCTTCGGCTTCAGCCTTCCTTCCTTCTTGATCATCTCGATCGCCGCCTCGAGGCTGGCGATGTCGATGTTGTAGGTGTGGCGGTCGACGTCGACGAAGAGCGGCTCGGCCTTGGCGAGCGCCACCACCTCGGCGGTGGCTGCGAAGGTGAAGCTCGGCACGAACACGGCATCGCCCGGGCCGATGCCGGCGGCAAACAGCGGCAGGAGCAGCGCGTCGGTGCCGTTGGCGCAGGCGACCACATGCTTGACGCCGATATAGGCGGCGAGCTTGTTCTCGAATTCCGTGACCTGCGGCCCGAGGATATAACGGCCGTCCTCGACGACGTGGTCGATCGCGGCCTTCAGCCGGTCGCGGATACGTTCGCGCTGCGCGCCAAGATCGATGAACTGCATGTCGCCCTCGAAACTGCCTGTAAAACCGGCCCGCTGGTAACAGACTTGAACCGGCTGAGAAAGCCGGTGGCGGCCGGCGCAAATTGCTCAGGTGTCGCAGCCTGTTGCCGATTTTGCCGGCGCAATGCCTGAAAAAGCCGGAAATCCGAGCCGCGAGAGGCGTTTTCCGGCCCCTCTTATCGCGTCGTTCCACCGGTGGGAAACATAAAGTGATCGGCCGCGAAGGGCGGATTCGCATCCGCTCCACGCTGGATCAGGCGATTTCGTGCCGCCAGGGCGGGTTGGCGCCGGCCCGCGAAACCGTCACCGCCGCCGCCTTGGCGCCGAGCTCCAGCGCCTTGCGGATCGCATCTTCCGGCAGGTCGCCGATCGCCGCCTTGGTGAGCAGGCCCTGCTCGTGCAGGGAGGCGAGAATGCCGGCGTTGAAGGTGTCGCCCGCGCCGACCGTGTCGATGACCTTCACTTTCTGTGGCATGACGGTGACCTTGTGCGTCTTGCTGTAGCCGACGGCGCCTTCGCTGCCATGGGTGACGACGATCAGCTTCGGCCCGCGCTCCAGCCAGTTCCGCACCACATCCTCATGCGAGCCGGCCTCGTCGAACCATTTGAGATCCTCGTCGGACAGTTTAACGATGTCGGCCATCGCCATCATCTCGCGGATACGCCTCAGATGCTTCGCCTTGTCGGGGATGAAATTCGGCCGGATGTTGGGGTCGAGCATCATCACCCGACTCCGGTGCTCGCGCCGCATAAATTCCTCATAGGCCGATCCCGCCGGCTCGGAGATCAGGCTGATGGCGCCGAACAGCATCGCCTCGATCTCGGACCCGAGCTTCGGCAGGTCCTCGATGGTCAGCATGCGCCCGGCGGTGTTCTCGTCATAAAAGGTGTAGGTCGCCTGGCCGTTGGTGAGCCGCACGAAGGCGAGTGTCGTGGGACGCGGCGAGGTGTGCGCATAGGTGGAGCTCACCTTGCTTGCGCCGAGCGCCTCGCGGAACTGGCCGCCGAACAGGTCGGAGGAGAGGCCGGAGAAGAAGCCGGCCGGAGCGCCGAGCCGGCCGAGCGCGATCGCCGAGTTGAACACCGCGCCGCCGACATAGGGCGCGAAGGCCGCTTCGCCTTGCGTCGTGGTGCGCGGCAGCATGTCGATCAGGGCTTCGCCACAGCAAAGGATCATGTCGTCTTGGTCTCCGGCGGATGGATCACGCCCTTGCGAATGATGATGTTGGCAAAGAGCCTGGGTTCGCTGGTCGCAACGATGGCGTGCGCCGCCTTGACGCGTGCATAGAAGTCGGGCCCGGCCAGAGCAACCACCTTGTGGCCCGGCGCACGCCTGGCGCAAACCGATTCCATCTCATGATGCACGGCGTCGGCCAGCGCCGGGTCGCCCTTCACCGAGGCACGAAACAATGCCTCCGGCACAGCCTCGTCCACCGGCAGCACGCTGAGCACGGCGTCGAGGACGGCTATGACGTGGTGGCCGTCGGCGCGAATCAGCCGTCGCGCCTGTTCCTCGGCCGGATAATTGCCATCGACGATCGCGATCTCGTCGCCATGGCCCATTGCCCTGAGCGTCGCCAGGAACTGGGGCCCGAGCAGCGACGGGATGCCGATCAGCATGTCAGGCGCCTCCGGACGTGTGAGGCCCGATCAGGAAGCGCTCGGAGAGCGGCAGGCTGGCGCCGCCCATGGCGCGTGCGTGAATGCCGACCGTTCCCTCGCGCACGACAGGCAGTTTCAATCCTTCGGCATCGACCCGGGCGATCGCTTCCGTCACGGCATCGACCAGCCGGCGCCGCACATCGAGCGGCATCCAGCCGTCGATAACCGCCGCTTCGAAATCGATGACCGACGAGGCAGCGACAATGGCATAGGCCAGCGCCCGCGAGGCGCTGGCGATCCACTCGTCGAGATCGGCGCCGATCTCGCCCCATTCCTGCGGCGAGGTCCACAGATAGGAGCCGTCGATCCCCTTGGCCGAGAGCGCCTTTTCCAGCATCGCGATCGAGGCGACGTCGATGAGCTGCGTCGGCTTGCCGTCCGGTCCGGGCACCGGCATCGAGCCCAGCGCGCCGGCGTTGCCGTTCGGCCCGCTGTAGAGGCGGCCATTGAGCACGATGCCGCCGCCGGCGAAGGCGCCGATGTAGAAATAGACGAAATCGCGCGCTGCGCCCGCTCGTCCGAAGACGAGCTCCGCGCCGCAAGCCGAAGTCGCGTCGTTCTGCAGATAAACCGGGAACTCGCACTGCCCCTGGATGTCGGCGCGGATGTCGCGATGGCGCCATTCGTCCATGATCTCGCGCGGCGCGCCGGCGGTATCTGCCCAGTTCCATAGCTCGAACGGCATGGCGATGCCGAGCCCGGCAATGCGCTTGTCCTGCGCCGGCGTCAGTTCGCCGCGCATCGTCTTGATGCCGGCAGTGACGAATTCGACGGTCTCGCGCGGTGCGGGATAGCGGTAGGAATGCTGCAGCATGGCGCGCACATTGCCGAGGAAGTCGATCAGCACGAGCTCGGCCGAGCGCCTGCCGATCTTGAGGCCGATAAAAAAAGCGCCTTCCGGATTGAGCGCCATCGGAATCGACGGTTGGCCGATCTTGCCGCGCAGCGGCGCTTGGCGCACAAGCAGCTTGTCTTCCTCGAGCTCGCGCATGATCACCGACACCGTCTGGGCCGACAGCCCGGTCATGCGCGCAATGTCGGATTTGGCCAGGCTGCCATGCTGGCGCACCAGGGACAGCACGAGCCGCTCATTGTGGTCGCGCATGCCGCTCTGGTTGGTGCCACGGTGCAGCCGGCTCTCCAAAGCCTCGGGCGAACCGTGCCTCGCAATGCCGGTCTCCACCCTGTTTCCTCCCGTCTGTTTCCCCTCGCTGCTTTTCGTTCAGAATGGGTGAACAGCGCAAGGCTGTCAATAATAAATAAGAGTGATTTAATTATTGACAGCCGTTGCGGACTGGTGTCTTTTGATCTGGCGTCCACGCTGGGAGAAATGGTTGGATGCGTTTGAGGCGCCGGGTTGGCCGGCGTCCGGAATGGTTCCACTGGGAGGAAATCGTGACCAAGAAATCGCTGCTGAAATCCACCGTATTCGCGGCGGCCGGGCTGGGCCTGCTCGCGTTCGCCTCGTCCGCGTCGGCCGCGGGCGTCGGCGCCTGCCTGATCACCAAGACCGACACAAATCCCTTCTTCGTCAAGATGAAGGAGGGTGCGACCGCCAAGGCCAAGGAACTCGGCGTTGACCTCAAGACCTATGCCGGCAAGATCGACGGCGACAGCGAGAGCCAGGTCGCGGCGATCGAAAGCTGCATCGCCGACGGCGCCAAGGGTATCCTGATCACGGCTTCCGATACCAAGGGCATCGTGCCGACGGTGAAGAAGGCGCGTGACGCCGGCCTGCTGGTGATCGCTCTCGACACGCCGCTCGATCCGATCGACGCCGCCGACGCCACTTTCGCAACGGACAATCTCGAAGCCGGCAAGCTGATCGGCGCCTGGGCCGCCGCTACGCTCGGCGACAAGGCCAAGGACGCCAAGATCGGCTTCCTCGACCTAACCCCCTCGCAGCCGACCGTCGACGTCCTGCGCGACCAGGGCTTCATGATGGGCTACGGCATCGACGTGAAAGACCCCAACAAGATCGGAGACGAAACCGATCCGCGCATCGTCGGCCATGACGTGACGAACGGCAACGAAGAGGGCGGCCGCAAGGCGATGGAGAACCTTCTGCAGAAGGACAACACCATCAACGTCATCCACACCATCAACGAGCCGGCCGCTGTCGGCGCCTATCAGGCGCTCAAGGCCGTCGGCCTTGAGAAGCAGGTGCTGATCGTCTCGGTCGACGGTGGCTGCCCGGGCGTGAAGTCGGTCACCGAAGGCGTCATCGGCGCCACCTCGCAGCAATATCCGCTGCAGATGGCGGCGCTCGGCATCGAGGCGATCGCCGCCTTCGCCAAGGACGGCACCAAGCCCAAGCCGACCGAAGGCAAGAACTTCTTCGACACTGGCGTCAACCTTGTCACCGACAAGCCGGCCAATGGCGTCAAGTCGATCGACACCAAGGAAGGCCTGGCCAAGTGCTGGGGCTGATGCTCTGAGAGGTCCACGAACCGTGCGGCTGGGGGCTTGATCCCCGGCCGCATCGGGTGGACGATGCGCTTTCGTCAAAGCGCGACAATCCTGGCGACAAGACCGGAATAGGCGTTGACGGCGTGTGCGGCAATGAGAGGCCGTATGCAGACGGGAGGACATATGTCTCAGATACAGGAATTCGAGAAAGTACTTACGGGAAGCGACACCAGCGTCGCCGCCTTCGACGAGCACAAATCGGCCGTCAAGCGCGCCCAGCACTTCCTGCACTCCACGCCGGCGGCGGTGCCGCTAATCGTGCTGGTTCTGTCGGTCATCATCTTCGGCATCGCCATCGGCGGACGTTTCTTTTCGTCCTACACGCTGACGCTGATCCTGCAGCAGATCGCCATCGTCGGCATTCTCGGTGCCGCGCAGACATTGGTCATCCTGACCGCTGGCATCGATCTCTCGATCGGCGTCATCATGGTGATTTCGGCGGTGATCATGGGCAATTGCGCGGTGACCTATGGCATGCCGGCCATACTCGCCGTGGCGATTGGGCTTGCCGCCGGCGGCGCCTGCGGACTGCTCAATGGCCTCCTGGTCGCCTACATGAAGCTGCCGCCCTTCATCGTCACGCTCGGCACCTGGAACATCGTCATGGCCACGAATTTCATCTATTCGGCCAATGAGACGATCCGCGACACCGACGTCGACGTCCAGGCGCCGCTGCTGCATCTGTTCGCGGTGAGCTTCAGGGTCGGCTCTGCCGTGCTGACGCTTGGCGTCATTGCCATGGTCCTGCTGGTGATCCTGCTGTGGTATGTCCTCAACCACACCGCATGGGGCCGCCATGTCTACGCCGTCGGCGACGATCAGGAAGCTGCGAAACTGTCGGGCATTCAGACCAAGAAAGTGCTGATGATGGTCTATGCCCTTGCCGGGCTGATCGCCGCTTTCGCGGCTTGGGTCTCGATCGGCCGCAACGGCTCGGTCTCGCCGTCGGCCGCTGTCACCGACTACAATCTGCAGGCCATCACCGCGACGGTGATCGGCGGCATCTCGCTGTTCGGCGGGCGCGGCTCGATCCTCGGCACGCTGTTCGGCGCCATGATCGTCGGCGTCGTCTCGATGGGCCTCAACATGCTGGGCGCCGATCCGCAATGGAAGGTGCTGCTCACCGGCGTGCTGATCATCGGCGCCGTGGCGATCGATCAATGGATCAGAAAGGTTTCGGCATAGTCATGACCCAGGAGCCCATTCTCACAGCGCGCGGCCTGATCAAGCGCTATGGCCGCGTTACCGCCCTCGACAATGCCGATTTCGACCTCTATCCGGGCGAAATCCTCGCCGTCATCGGTGACAACGGCGCGGGCAAATCATCGCTGATCAAGGCGATCTCCGGCGCGGCCGTGCCCGACGAAGGCGAAATCCGGCTTGAGGGCAAGCCAGTTGCCTTCAAGTCGCCGATGGAGGCCCGGGAAGCCGGCATCGAAACCGTCTACCAGAACCTCGCCCTGTCGCCGGCGCTGTCGATCGCCGACAACATGTTTCTCGGTCGCGAGATCCGCAAGCCAGGTCCGCTTGGCAGCTGGCTGCGTATGCTCGACCGTCCGGCGATGGAGAAGCGTGCTCGCGACAAGCTCACGGAGCTCGGCCTGATGACCATCCAGAACATCAGCCAGGCGGTGGAAACGCTTTCGGGCGGCCAGCGCCAGGGCGTGGCGGTGGCGCGTGCTGCCGCTTTCGGCTCGAAAGTGGTGATCATGGACGAGCCGACGGCCGCCCTTGGCGTGAAGGAAAGCCGCCGCGTGCTTGAGCTGATCCTGGACGTCAAGAAGCGCGGCCTGCCGATCGTTTTGATCTCGCACAACATGCCGCATGTCTTCGAGGTGGCGGACCGAATCCACATCCACCGGCTTGGAAGGCGTCTCTGCGTCGTCGATCCTAAGCAGATTTCCATGTCGGATGCGGTGGCGCTGATGACCGGCGCCAAGAAGCCGCCGGAGGACGCGCTGGCGGCTTGATCCCCACGACATGTCCCTGTTGCCGCAGGCGGGCTGATGGGTCGGTTGGGTAAATCGATTGAACCTATGCTGCAACGCACTAAGATGGGCTGGGAGGAACGGTGAAAGCCGCTATGATCAGGCCAGTTGAACGAGAGGCAGCATGACATCCGCCATGACGATCGAAGTCCCTGTTCTCGACAATCCCGACCCCAAGACGCTCGCCGAAGAAGTCTTGATGTCGCTCAAATACCGGGTCGGCAAGGACACAACCGTCGCCACGCCCTATGACTGGCTGACCGCTTCGATCAAGGTGGTGCGCGACCGCATCGTCGATCAATGGATGCAGGCGACCAAGGAGGCTTACGACCAGCAGGAAAAGCGCGTCTATTACCTTTCGCTCGAATTCCTGATCGGGCGCCTGATGCGCGACGCCTTCTCCAATCTCGGCCTGATGGAGAACATGCGCGAAGCGCTGTCCTCGCTCGGCGTCGACCTCGACCTGATCGCGGGGCTCGAGCCGGACGCTGCACTCGGCAATGGCGGCCTCGGCCGTCTCGCCGCCTGCTTCATGGAAAGCATGGCGACCGTCGACATCCCCGCCCATGGCTACGGCATCCGCTACGCCAACGGCATGTTCCGCCAGGAAATCCATGGCGGCTGGCAGGTCGAGCTGCCGGAGACCTGGCTCGATCACGGCAATCCCTGGGAGTTCGAACGGCGCGAGCGTTCCTTCGAGGTCGGCTTCGGCGGCTCGGTGGAATCGATCACCTCGAAGGATGGCCGGCTCGAACGCCATGTCTGGAAGCCGACCGAGCATGTGTTGGCCGTCGCCTATGACACGCCGGTGGCCGGCTGGCGCGCCAGGCGCGTCAACACGCTGAGACTCTGGTCCGGCATGCCGATCGACCCGATCCTGCTCGACAAGTTCAATGCGGGCGACCACATCGGCGCGCTGGCCGAGAGCAACAAGGCCGACGCGCTGTCGCGCGTGCTTTATCCTGCCGATTCCCATATGGCCGGCCAGGAGCTCAGGCTGCGGCAGGAATATTTCTTCTCCACCGCCTCGCTGCAGGACATCGTGCAGCGGCATTTGAGCCAGTATGGCGACCTGAAATCGCTGCCCGACAAGGCGGCGATCCACTTGAACGACACCCATCCCGCGGTCGCCGTGCCGGAGCTGATGCGGCTCCTGATGGACGTCCACGGCATGGACTTCGACCAGGCCTGGGACATCACCAAGCGCACGTTCGGCTACACCAACCACACGTTGCTGCCCGAGGCGCTTGAAAGCTGGCCGGTGCCGCTGTTCGAGCGTCTGCTGCCTCGCCACATGCAGATCGTCTACGCCATTAATGCGCAGGTGCTGCTCGAGGCCCGCGCCACCAACCAGTTCTCGGGCGATCAGATCGCCCGCATCTCGCTGATCCAGGAAAATGGCGACCGCCGCGTGCGCATGGGCAATCTGGCCTTTGTCGGCTCGCATTCGATCAACGGCGTCTCGGCGCTGCACACCGAGCTGATGAAGGAGACGGTGTTCGCCGATCTCCACAAGCTCTATCCCGATCGCATCAACAACAAGACCAACGGCATCACGCCCAGGCGCTGGCTGATCCAGTGCAATCCCGGCCTGACCTCGCTTGCCCGCGAGGCGATCGGCGACCGCTTCATGGACGACATCGAGGCGATCAAGGATCTCGATCCGCTCGCCGATGATGCGGCTTTCCGTGAGAAATTCGCCGGTGTGAAGCGGCAGAACAAGGCGCGGCTCGCCAATCTCGTCGCCGACCGGCTCGGCATCAGGATCGATCCGTCGGCGCTGTTCGACATCCAGGTCAAGCGCATCCACGAATACAAGCGCCAGCTGCTCAACATACTGGAAGCGATCGCGCTGTACGATCAGATCCGCTCGCATCCGGAACGGGACTGGATGCCGCGCGTCAAGATCTTCGGCGGCAAGGCGGCGCCCAGCTATCACAACGCCAAGCTGATCATCAAGCTGGCCAACGACGTCGCGAAGGTCATCAATGGCGACCCGTCGGTGCGCGGCCTGCTGAAGGTGGTGTTCGTGCCGAACTACAATGTCAGCCTGGCCGAGGTGCTGATGCCGGCCGCCGATCTCTCCGAGCAGATTTCGACCGCCGGCATGGAAGCTTCGGGCACCGGCAACATGAAGTTCGCGCTGAACGGCGCCTTGACCATCGGCACACTCGACGGCGCCAATGTCGAGATCAAGGAACATGTCGGCGACGACAACATATTCATCTTCGGCCTCACCACCGCGGAGGTCGCCGAGCGGCGCAACAATGGCTACAATCCGCGCGGCGTGATCGAGACCTCGTCCGAGCTGTCGCAGGCGGTATCGGCCATTTCCTCCGGCGTCTTCTCACCCGACGATCCCGACCGCTATCGCGACCTGATGAACGGGCTCTACCAAAGCGACTGGTTCATGGTGGCGGCCGACTTCGATTCCTACGCCGCCTGCCAGCGCGAGGTCGACGCCGTGTGGCGCAACAGCCCCGACTGGTACGCGCGCGCCATCCGCAACGTCGCCCGCGTCGGCTGGTTCTCGTCCGATCGCACAATCCGCCAATATGCGAAAGACATCTGGAACGTGCCCGTCTGATATGATTGCATGAGCCACAAAGAATGTGGCCAGATGCATGTCGCCCAAAAGTGCGTAGCGGTTTTGGGACCACGACATGCACCAAGACAAAGAACAGCGCATGCCGGAGCGAGGCATGCGCCAGAACAAGGTGCCCGGGGAGGGCGACCGTTTGATGAGGAAGCCGCGCGCGACCGCTGCGACAAGCGGGCCGGACGGACTGGCGCCAGCCGGCGATGTCGCGGCGATTGTCGCCGGAACGCATGGCGATCCTTTCGCGGTCCTGGGCGTGCATGAAGCCGGCAAGGGCTTCATTGCCCGCTGCTTCGTGCCCAATGCCGAATTCGTCACCGCCTACACGCTGACCGGCAAGGAGGTCGGCGAGCTTTCCTGCAGCGACGATGCCGGCTTCTTCGAGGGCAAGGTCTCGATCCGCAAGCGCCAGCCACTGCGCTATCACGCCAGGAATACCGGCGGCGATTGGTGGCTGACCGATCCCTATTCCTTCGGCCCTGTGCTCGGTCCGATGGACGACTATTACATGGCCGAGGGTTCGCACTTACGGCTGTTCGACAAGCTCGGCGCCCACATCATCGATCATGAGGGCGCCACCGGCGTCCATTTCGCCGTCTGGGCGCCCAATGCGCGGCGCGTCTCCGTGGTCGGCGCCTTCAACGAATGGGACGGCCGCCGACATACCATGCGCGACCGCAAGGACACGGGCATCTGGGAGCTATTCATTCCCGATATCGGCGCTGGCAAGCCCTACAAATTCGAGATCATCGGGCCCGACGGCGTGCGCCTGCCGCTGAAAGCCGACCCGTTCGCCTTCGAATCGGAATTGCGGCCGGCGACCGCCTCGGTGACGGCGCCGCCCATGGCGCATCAATGGGGCGACGAGGCGCATCGCGGCTATTGGCGCAAGGCCGATCCCCGGCGCGAGGCGATCTCGATCTACGAGGTCCATGCCGGCTCCTGGCAGCGCCGCGACGACGGTACGTTTCTCTCCTGGGACGAACTCGCCGCGCGGCTGATCCCCTACGTGGTCGACACCGGCTTCACCCATATCGAGTTCCTGCCGATCTCGGAGCACCCCTACGACCCGTCCTGGGGCTACCAGACCACCGGGCTTTATGCGCCGACAGCCCGCTTCGGCGACCCCGACGGCTTCGCCCGTTTCGTCGATGGCGCGCATCGCGCCGGCGTCGGCGTCATCCTCGACTGGGTGCCGGCGCATTTCCCGGTCGACGAGCACGGGCTGGTGAAATTCGACGGCACCGCGCTCTACGAGCATGCCGACCCGCGCCAGGGTTTCCACCCGGACTGGAACACGGCCATCTACAATTTCGGCCGCCGCGAGGTGGTGTCGTTCCTGGTCAACAACGCGCTGTTCTGGGCCGAGAAATACCATGTCGACGGCTTGCGCGTCGACGCGGTCGCCTCGATGCTCTACCTCGATTATTCCCGCAAGGCCGGCGAGTGGATCCCCAACGAGAAGGGCGGGCGCGAGAACCTGCAGGCCGTCAGCTTCCTGCAGAAGATGAACAAGGAGGTCTACGGCCACCACCCCGGCGTGATGACGATCGCCGAGGAATCGACCTCATGGCCGAAAGTGTCGCATCCCGTGCATGAAGGCGGCCTCGGCTTCGGCTTCAAGTGGAACATGGGCTTCATGCACGACACGCTGGAGTATCTCTCCAAGGAGCCGATCTTCCGCAAGCACCATCACAACGACATCACCTTCGGCCTGGTCTACGCCTTCTCGGAAAATTTCGTGCTGCCGCTGTCGCATGACGAGGTCGTGCACGGCAAAGGCACGCTGCTCCACAAGATGGCAGGCGACGACTGGCAGAAGTTCGCCACGCTGCGCGCCTATTACGCCTTCATGTGGGGCTATCCCGGCAAGAAGCTCCTGTTCATGGGCCAGGAATTCGCCCAGCGCCGCGAGTGGAGCGAGGAACGCGCGCTCGACTGGGATCTGCTGGAATTCGCGCCGCATCGCGGCGTCTGGCAGACGGTGCGCGACCTGAACTATCTCTACCGTTCGCGCCCGGCGCTGCATGCGCGCGATTGCGAGCCGGAGGGCTTCTCCTGGCTGATCGTCGACGACCGCGACAATTCGGTCTTCGCCTGGCTGCGCAGCGCGCCGGACGGCAATTCGATAGCCGTCATCTCCAATTTCACGCCGGTGCCGCGCGAGAACTATCGCGTGCCGCTGCCAAAGGCAGGAAAATGGCGCGAGATCATCAATACCGACGCCGAGGTCTATGGCGGCTCCGGCATGGGCAATAGCGGCATGGTCGAGGCAAGCGGGGAAGGAGGCGGCGTATCGGCGACGATGCTTTTGCCGCCGCTGTCGACGATCATGCTGGAATTCGTCACGGATTGAAGCAGATGATGTCTCATCCTGCTCTTGCAACAGTCCGGGCAGCTTGTTTGGGAGGGTAACAGAATGGCAGAGATCAGAAGAACCCAGCCGCTGGCACGCGATGCCATGGCCTATGTGCTGGCCGGCGGCCGCGGCAGCCGCCTCAGGGAGCTGACCGACCGGCGCGCCAAGCCGGCGGTCTATTTCGGCGGCAAGACGCGCATCATCGATTTCGCCCTCTCCAATGCGCTCAACTCCGGCATCCGCCGCCTCGGCGTCGCCACCCAGTACAAGGCGCACTCGCTGATCCGCCACCTGCAGCGCGGCTGGAACTTCCTGCGGCCCGAGCGAAACGAAAGCTTCGACATCCTGCCTGCATCGCAGCGCGTCTCGGAAACGCAGTGGTATGAAGGCACGGCCGACGCCGTCTACCAGAACATCGACATCATCGAGGCCTACGGCCCCGAATACATGGTCATCCTCGCCGGCGACCACATCTACAAGATGGATTACGAGCTGATGCTGCGCCAGCATGTCGACGCCGGCGCCGACGTCACCGTGGGCTGCCTGGAAGTGCCGCGCATGGAGGCGACCGGCTTCGGCGTCATGCATGTCGACAAGAAGGACAATATCATCGCTTTCGTCGAAAAGCCGGCCGATCCGCCCGGCATCCCGGACAAGCCGGAATTCGCCCTGGCGTCGATGGGCATCTATGTCTTCAAGACCAAGTTCCTGATGGAACAACTGCGCCGCGACGCCGCCGAGCCCGGCTCCAGCCGGGACTTCGGCAAGGACATCATCCCTTACATCGTCCAGCACGGCAAGGCGATCGCCCACCGCTTCGCAAAGTCCTGCGTACGTTCCTCGCACGAGGCCGAACCCTATTGGCGCGACGTCGGAACGGTGGACGCCTATTGGGAAGCCAATATCGACCTCACCGACATCACGCCCGAGCTCGACCTCTACGACCGCGATTGGCCGATCTGGACCTATGCCGAGTTGAAGCCGCCGGCAAAGTTCGTGCATGACGAGGACGGCCGCCGCGGCGAGGCGATCTCCTCGCTGGTCTCCGGCGACTGCATCGTCTCCGGCGCCTCGCTGCGCCGCAGCCTGATCTTCACCGGCGCGCGCATCAATTCCTATTCCAAGCTCGAGGAAGTGGTGATGCTGCCCGACGTCCAGGTCGGCCGCAACGCGAGCCTCAAGCGCGTCGTCATCGATCACGGCGTCCACATCCCGGAAGGACTGGTTGTCGGCGAGGACCCGGCACTCGACGCCAAGCGTTTTCGCGTATCGGAGAAGGGCATCTGCCTGATCACGCAGGACATGATCAACAAGCTGTCGACCCCGTAGGGTCGGTCAACAAGTTGTCGGCCCGACAAGGTCGATCAGCAGACTGTCGGGTCTATCAGCGAGCTGACAGGGACGATCAGCGAGCTGACAGGGACGATCAGCAAGCTGACGACTGGATCAACAGGTTGTCACTTTGACCTGTCATCTTGAGATCGGAATGTGGAGCGTATGCAGGTTCTGTCGGTCACGCCCGAAATCTTCCCGCTGATCAAGACCGGCGGGCTTGCCGACGTCGCCGGCGCCTTGCCGATCGCGCTTGCCCGCAAGGGCGTGGCGATGCGCACGCTGGTTCCCGGCTATCCAGTGGTGATGGCGGCCTTTGCCAAGAAGAAGGCGGTCTACCAATATCCGCTGCTGCAGGGCGCCAAGGCTTCGATCCATGCCGCCAAGATCGGCGATCTCGATCTCTTCGTTTTGGACGCGCCGCATCTCTTCGATCGCCAGGGCGGCCCTTACGGCACCGCCTCCGGCGCCGACTGGCCGGACAACTGGCGCCGCTTCGCCGCGCTCAGCCAGGCCGGCGGCGACATTGCCGGTGGCGCGATCTCCGGTTACCAGCCCGACATCGTGCATGCCCATGACTGGCAGTCGGCGATGACGCTTGCCTATATGCGCTACGGCAAGGCGGTCGGCGTGCCGTCGCTGATCACCGTGCACAACCTCGCCTTCCAGGGTCAGTTCGGCGCCGGCATCTTCGGCGAGCTCGGCCTGCCGAGCGTGGCGATGCAGCTCGACGGCGTCGAATATTATGGCGGCGTCGGCTTTCTCAAGGCCGGCCTGCAAGCCGCCTGGGCCATCACTACGGTCAGCCCGACCTATGCGCAGGAAATCCGCTTGCCCGAATTCGGCATGGGTCTCGACGGGCTGATCAACATGCGCTCCACCGATCTCTACGGCATCGTCAACGGCATCGACGTCGACATCTGGAACCCGCAGACCGACAAGCATCTGGTCGCCAATTATTCGGCCGAGACGCTTGCGGCGCGCGGCAAGAACCGCAAGGCGGTCGAAGAGCGCTTCGGCCTGGAAGCGGATGGCAGCCCGATCGTCTGCGTCATCAGCCGGCTGACCTGGCAGAAGGGCATGGACATCCTGGCCGCGGTCGTCGACGGCATCGTCGCCGCCGGCGCGCGGCTGGCGATCCTCGGCTCCGGCGACGCCGGCCTCGAAGGCACGCTGCTTGCCGCCGCCGCCCGCCATCGCGGCCGCGTCGGCGTCGTCGTCGGTTACGACGAAGACCTTTCGCACGTCATGCAAGGCGGCTGCGACGCCATCATCATCCCCTCGCGCTTCGAGCCCTGCGGGCTGACCCAGCTCTATGGCCTGCGCTATGGCTGCGTGCCGGTCGTCGCCAGGACAGGCGGTCTGGCCGACACCATCATCGACGCCAACGAGGCCGCCTTGTCGGCCGGCGTCGCCACCGGCTTCCAGTTCGCGCCCAACAATGGTGCCGCGATGCTCCATGCCATCCAGCGGCTGGTCGAGCAGCATGCGCGGCCCGCGACCTGGGCCTCGATCCAGCGCCAGGGCATGAAGGCCGATGTCTCCTGGGACAAGAGCGCCGAAAAATACGTCGAACTCTATCGCTTGCTGCTTTCAAAAAGGGCTGCCTGAGGCATGATCAAAACCGTCCCCACCAAACCCTATACCGACCAGAAGCCAGGCACCTCCGGCCTGCGGAAAAAGGTGCCGGTGTTCCAGCAGGAGCACTACGCCGAGAACTTCATCCAGTCGATCTTCGATGCGCTGGACGGTTTTCAGGGCAAGACGCTGGTGATCGGCGGCGACGGCCGCTTCTACAATCGCGAGGTCATCCAGAAGGCCATCGCCATCGCCGCCGGCAACGGCTTCGGCAAGGTGATGGTCGGGCAGGGCGGGATTCTGTCGACGCCGGCAGCCTCCAACATCATCCGCAAATACAAGACCTTCGGCGGCATCATCCTGTCGGCCAGCCACAATCCGGGCGGCCCGCACGAGGATTTCGGCATCAAGTACAATGCCGGCAATGGCGGCCCGGCGCCGGAAAAGATCACCGACGCGATCTTTGCCAAGTCGAAGGAGATCAAGAGCTTCAAGATCGCCGATATCGGCGCCATCGACATCGACACCATCGGCACCGTCAAGGCCGGCGACATGACGGTCGAGATCTGCGACCCGGTCAAGGACTATGCCGAACTGATGGAAAGCCTGTTCGACTTCAACGCGCTGAGGAAGCTCTTCAAGTCGGGCTTCCGCATGCGCTTCGACGCCATGCATGCGGTAACCGGCCCCTATGCCAAGGAGATCCTCGAACGCCGGCTCGGCGCGCCGGACGGCACCTGCCGCAACTTCAAGCCGCTGCCCGATTTCGGCGGCCACCACCCGGACCCGAACCTGGTGCACGCAAAGCACCTCTATGACGAGATGATGGGGCCCGACGCGCCGGATTTCGGCGCGGCTTCCGATGGCGACGGCGACCGCAACCTGATCATCGGCAGAGGCATCTTCGTCACGCCGTCGGACTCGGTGGCGATGCTTGCCGCCAATGCCAAGCTGGCTCCGGGCTACAAGGACGGCCTTAAGGGCATCGCCCGCTCGATGCCGACCAGCGGCGCCGCCGACCGCGTCGCCGAAAAGCTCGGCATCGGCATTTACGAGACGCCGACCGGCTGGAAGTTCTTCGGCAACCTGCTCGATGCCGGCATGGCGACCATCTGCGGCGAGGAAAGCGCCGGCACAGGCTCCAGCCATGTGCGCGAGAAGGATGGGCTGTGGGCCGTGCTTCTGTGGCTCAACATCCTCGCTGCGCGCGGCGAGAGCTGCAAGGACATCGTGACCGGACACTGGGAGACCTATGGGCGCAACTATTATTCGCGCCACGACTATGAGGAGGTCGAGAGCGATCGCGCCAACGCGCTGGTCGACGAGCTACGCGCCAAGCTCGGCTCGCTGCCCGGCACGACCGTGCGCGGCCTCAAGATCGCCAAGGCCGACGATTTTGCCTATCGCGATCCGGTCGACGGCTCGGTGAGCGAGCACCAGGGCATCCGCATCCTGTTCGAGGGCGGCTCGCGCGTCGTGCTGCGCCTCTCCGGCACCGGCACCTCGGGTGCGACGCTGCGCGTCTATATCGAGCGCTACGAGCCGGACAAGGCAAGGCACGACCTCGACACGCAAGAAGCGCTCGCCGATTTGATCGCCGCCGCCGACGAAATCGCCGGCATCAAGAGCCACACCGGCCGCAACAAGCCGAGCGTGATTACTTGAGGGTGGCGTGGCGCGACTCCCCCTTCTCCCCTTGTGGGAGAAGGTGTCGCCGAAGGCGACGGATGAGGGGTGCTCCAGCTTGGCGCAAACCGGCGCTCGCATCGCCGGCGCCTCATTTCTTCCAACACCCCTCATCCGTCTCGGCGCTGCGCGCCGATCCACCTTCTCCCACAAGGGGAGAAGGGGAGGCGCTCGCATGACCCTCGGCGCCACCATCACCCCCGAAGGCATCCGCTTCGCCGCCTGGTCCTCATCCGCGAGACGTCTTTGGGTCTCGATCTTCGACGACACCGGCGCGCTTGAAACCGACCGGCTGGAGCTCAACCCCGAAGGCGGGGGCGGGCACGCGCTCCTTGTCTCCGGCCTTGGCGACGGCGCGCGTTACGGCTTCCGCGCCGACGGCGACTATGCTCCGGAGCGCGGCCTGTGGTTCGATCCGAACAAGCTTCTCGCCGACCCCTATGCCGTCGAGGTCGATCGTCCATACCAATATCATTGGCGGCTTGCCGCCAAACGCAACGAAGGCGCCGACACCGCTCCGCTGATGCCGAAGGCGATCGCGCGTTCGCTGCCCAAACCGGTGCCGCCCCAGCCGCCGCTGTTCCGGCCTGGCGGGCTGATCTACGAGCTCAATGTCCGCTCCTTCACCAAGCTGCATCCGGACGTGCCGGAAGCGCAGCGCGGCACCATCGCGGCACTCGCCCATCCGGCCATCGTCGAGCACCTGAAGCGTCTCGGTGTGTCGGCCGTCGAATTGATGCCGGTCACCGCGTCGATCGACGAGCGGCATCTGCCGCCATTGGGGCTGAGCAACGCCTGGGGCTACAATCCCGTCACCTTCATGGCGCTCGATCCGCGCCTCGCGCCCGGCGGTCTCAAGGAGTTGCGCAACACCATCGCCACGCTGCGCAAGGCCGGCATCGGCACCATCCTCGACCTCGTCTTCAACCACACCGGCGAGAGCGACCGGCTTGGGCCGACGCTGTCGCTGCGCGGCCTCGACGCGCTGGCTTACTACCGGCATCAGGCGGACGGCAGGCTGGTCAACGACACCGGCACCGGCAACACCGTCGCCTGCGACCATCCGGTTGTGCGCGAGATGGTGCTCGACACGCTGCGCCACTTCGTCCGCTTCGCCGGTGTCGACGGCTTCCGCTTCGATCTGGCGCCGGTGCTCGGCCGCGTCGACGGCGCCTTCGATCCGGAAGCGCCGCTGCTTCGGGCCATTGCCGGCGATCCCGTGCTCTGCGACCGCGTGCTGATCGCCGAGCCTTGGGATATCGGTCCGAGCGGCTACCAGCTCGGAAATTTCCGGCCGCCATATCTGGAATGGAACGATCGTTATCGCGATGATGTCAGGCGCTTCTGGCGCGGCGATGCCGACGCGGTAGGCGTCTTGGCCACAAGGCTTGCAGGTTCCTCCGACGTCTTCAGCAGGGAAGGCCAACCGGCGAGCCGTGCGGTCAATTTCATCGCTGCACATGACGGCATGACGCTGGCCGACATCGTCGCCTATGAGCGCAAGCACAACGACGCCAACGGCGAGCACAATCACGACGGCTACAACGAAAATTTGTCATGGAACAACGGCGCCGAGGGCGAGACGGACGACGCGGCGATTGTCAAGGCGCGCTTCGACGACCAGCGCGCGCTGCTGGCGACACTTTTCGCCTCGCGCGGCACCATCATGCTGACCGCCGGCGACGAGTTCGGCCGCACGCAAAAAGGCAACAACAACGCCTATGCACAGGACAACGCCATCACCTGGCTCGACTGGGCCGGCCGCGATCAGGCGTTGGAGCGATATGCCTCATCGCTCGCCACGCTGCGCCGGGCCTTTCCTGCGCTAACGGATACGCATTTCCTGACCGGAAAGCCGGCTGATGCTTCGGCCATTCCGGATGTCGAGTGGCTGATGGAGACGGGCGCGCCACTCAGCGAGACGGAGTGGAACGATCGCGATCGACATCGCCTTGTCATGATGCTCGGCGATAGCGGAGGCAGTCGCCTTGCCGTCATGGTCAATGGCGACCGCCGCCAATGCGTCTTCACGTTGCCGGTCCGGGACGGCTACGAGTGGGGCCCGGCGATCGAGGCGCAGCCGGTCGATCTTGCGCGGCCGCTGCCCAGCCGCAGCGTCAATTTCATGATCGAGCGGCGTGCCGCTCAATCGCGCAACGGGAAGGGCTTGTGATGGCTGCCGAAAATTTCGGGCAAGGGAGCGAATGGTGGCGGGGCTGCGTCATCTATCAGGTCTATCCGCGCTCCTTCCAGGACACGACCGGCGACGGCAGCGGCGACCTCAAGGGCATCACCGCGCGGCTCGCCCATGTCGCGTCGCTCGGCGTCGATGCCGTCTGGCTCTCGCCCTTCTTCAAGTCGCCGATGGCCGACATGGGCTACGATGTATCCGACTATCGCGACGTCGATCCGATGTTCGGCACATTGGAAGATTTCGACGCGCTGGTCGCCGAGGCTCACCGGCTCGGCCTGAAACTCATCATCGACCAGGTGATCTCGCATTCTTCCGACAAGCATGAATGGTTCATCGAGAGCCGCGCCAGCCGCGACAATGCCAAGGCGAACTGGTATGTCTGGGCTGACGCCAGGCCGGATGGCAGCGTGCCCAACAACTGGCAATCGCTGTTCGGCGGGCCGGCCTGGGAATGGGACGCCACCCGCCGGCAATACTACATGCACAATTTCCTCGCCGCTCAGCCGGATCTGAACTTCCACAATCCGGACGTTCAGGACGCGCTTTTGGACACCCTGCGCTTCTGGCTGGAGCGCGGCGTCGACGGCTTCCGGCTGGACACCGTCAACTACTATGTCCACGACCGCTGGCTGCGCGACAACCCGCCCTTGGCCGCGAGCGTCGCCGGCACCAATGGCGCCACCAGCACCTACGCCTTCCAGGAGCATCTTTTCGACAAGACGCGGCCCGAAAACCTCGACTTCTTGAAACGTTTCCGCGCGCTGCTCGACGAATATCCAGACCGCGCCGCGGTCGGCGAGGTGGGTGACGAGGAGCGCTCCTTGCAGACGCTCGCCGCCTACGTATCGGGCGGCGACAAATTGCAGATGTGCTACACATTCGACTTGCTCAGCCCGCAATTTTCCGCCGCCCATGTGCGCGGCTGCGTGGAGGCGTTCGAGACGACCGCCCCGGACGGCTGGGTCTGCTGGGCCTTTTCCAACCATGATGTCGTGCGCCATGTCAGCCGCTGGACGCGGCAAGGCGAGAGCCCGGACGCGGTGGCGAAGTTCTCGATCGCGCTGCTTGCCTGCCTGCGCGGTTCGATCTGCCTCTATCAGGGCGAGGAACTGGGGCTGCAGGAGGCGGAGCTAGCCTATGAGGATCTGCGCGATCCCGTCGGCATCCGCTTCTGGCCCGGCGTGAAGGGCAGGGACGGTTGCCGCACCCCGATGGTCTGGCAGGCGGAGGCGGACAATGCCGGCTTCTCCACGGCCAAGCCCTGGCTGCCGGTGCCACAAGCGCATCGCGCCCGGGCAGTCGACGTCCAGAATGGCGAGGAACGGTCGGTGCTTGCCGCCTATCGCTCGATCCTTGCCTTGCGCAAGAGCCATCCGGCACTGATCCAAGGCTCGATCCGCTTTCTCGAGGCCGAGGGCGATGTGCTTGCTTTCCTCCGTGAGCGCGACGGCGAAAGGCTGCTTTGCGTTTTCAATTTCTCGACCGAGGCAACAGGCTGGGCGCTGCCCACCGAGATCGGCGAGGCCGAGATAGCGGCATTTGACGTTGACGCCGCCGGCGTTCTTACAGGTGTTGTCGAGGACAGCGTGCTGGCGCTGCCGCCTCTGGGCAGTTTCGTCGGCAGGATTGGCTGACGGTTTCTTACTGAACCAGCACCGAGCGTCCGCAGGTCGCGCCGGTCACGCGCACGTCGGCCTCGCCGACATGGACGCCCAGAGCTCCAAGGACATTGTAGAGGAGGTCGTCGACCGGCGCGGTCACGCCGTTGAGCAGCGTCGTCACCGCCGGCTTCACCGTGCCGAGCAGGGCTGTCACGTCGAGGCCGAGCCCCAGCGCGTTGACCGAGAGCGACAGGTTATTGATCAGCGATGTCGTCAGCGATTGCGTCAGGTTCTTGGTCGACACCGTCTTGATCGCCTTGTTTGCGATGTCGGTCGCGTTGTAGATCAGGTTGGTCGGCGTCATGTTGGTGACCGAGAAGGCCGACGAGCCTGTCACCTGCAGCAGCGGGACGAGCAACAGCTTCAGGTCCGCGATATCGGCGTCGGAGAAGGACTGCGGCTTGGTGAAATCCGCGAAGCCGCTGGCGCTGCTCTTGGCCAGATGAGCCTCGACGACACCCGGCTGTGCGGCGATCGAAACCTTGATGCTGGAGGGACCGGTCGGGCAAGTGATGTCGGTCAGCTTGGCTTCCGCATAGGCGACTTCGACATTGAGCGGCAGGTTGACCGCGAGCAGATTGACGCCGCCGCCGAGATTGGAATTGCCAAGCGTGACGCTGGCATTGAGCTTGATGCGGGTCTGCGCCGTGCGCACCACGGTGCCCGCCTCGCCCACCGCCAGCCAGGCCGAGTTCTGCATCGGCTCGCCGATGGCGATCGCAAGCGTCGTCGATGCCAGCCCCGGTATGGTGGCGCCGAGATTGACCGCGACCTGATTCGTGCCATTGGCCAGAGCGGCAGCCGCGGTGAACATGCTGAGCGCGCTGGCTGTCACGTTAAGGCCGGCCGGCTTTTGCCCGATGCCGAGATCGCCGACCGAGCCGAGATCGATGAGGGTGCTGAGCGGAATCCTGACCGTATTGGTGGCGCTGGAGGCCATAGTCTGCAGAGCGAGTTTGGCTGTGCGGTCGAGCCCCGGCACATTGGCCATTGCCGTGGCGATCTGGCCGATCGTTGCTTTGGAAGCGAGCACGTCGCTGTAGGAGACGCCGGTCAGATGCAATTGCGTCGCCAGCGCATCGGTGAACGAAAGAACGTCGACATCGGCCGACACCAGTGAATTGTAGTCCATCACGCTGAGCGAGATGTTGCCGCCGAGAAGGCCGCCGAGAAGCGCGTTGAGAATGCCGCCATTGAGGCTGGCGAGCCGCGAGCCGACCGAAAAAGCCGCTTGCGGCTGCGCGCTGGCGATAGCGGTCGTGCCGAGAGTGGGCGGCGCCATGATTGAGCCGGCGAAATAAAGCGTACCCTGCTTCTTGAGCGTCACCTGGACCGCATTGTAGGGCAGCTTGCCCGCCTCGAACCGGCTGCCGGCGGCAATGGTGCTGACGCCCGTGTAGCGCCCTGGCACGACCTGGACGACCGCCTTGCTGGCAGTCGGCGCCACGGTCGCGCCCTGTTGCTGCACGGCGACCGAGGTGATGCCGTTGTCGCTGAGCGCGGTCAGCACCGCCTGCTGGGCGTTGGTGATGTTCGAGGCCGCGGTGATTGCGGCAAGGTCGACGATCGACTGCGCGGCGCGGCGCTCGTTGTAAAGGGAACCTTCGTCGATCGCGAAGGCGGTCAGCGCCAGCGCCACCGGCGTGCACAGCGCGGTCATGACGGCGAAATTCGCGCTCCGGTCGGCGAGCAGCCGTCGCGTCGCCGCCATGAAAGCAATTCCAGGAAAAGTGCGAGGCGGTTGAGTTCGGCGACCTCGCCGTAGCCTTCCGTCCGGAATTGCGTCACTGAAAACAGATGGAGCGGTCTGGCCATTTCGGGAAACGATAAGCCGCTCCAGCCCCCCCTTGATGGGCATCATATACCTCCGACGCGGATCGTCGATTGACGTTGGATCGTCGTGCCCGGCAGCGGCAGCGTCCGGAACAGGTTCCAGATCGGCAGGTTGCGCGCATCGTAGGTGACCGAGACGACGAACTGGCTGCCGTCGACGGCGCTGTCCTGCGCGTTGACGGTCAGCTTGTTGGCGTCGACGAACGGATAGCCCGAGACATCGTGAGTGATGAAATCGGTAACCAGCGCCTGCCGCTCGGTCTGGTTGAGGCCGGCAATCGCGGTGCGCGCCGCGTCGGCGGCGATCTGCTGCACCGAATGGCTGGCGCCGAAATAAATCCCATATGCAACCATGCCGAGCAGAAGCAGGATGAAGACCGGCGCCAGCATGGCAAATTCGATTGCCGACGTGCCCGTGGCGTCAGCCCGGAAACGACACCACGGAACAAGCAATTTTCGGTTCTTCAGCATGGCGCGGAGAATGCCAAAGGCCGCCTGCAAAAACAGAAAACAGCTGGAACAACCGGCAGGTGTGCCAAGTTGAAAGCAAGCTCTAAGCTTTAGGTTTCGCTGTTTTAGCGTTATCGCGCTCACTTTGCGTCAAGCAGGCAATGGTTGAAATAAGATTTCGCTCTGTCTAGTCTCCTGCCACCAGCCGCCGGAAGGAACCGGCGGCACGCCTGAAACGGGGCCGTTTCAACGGTTCCGAGGTGTCAAAACTTAAGAAGGCGCGGCTGAGGGGCTGCGCCGACAGGGAGAAACTTCATGCTGAAAGACATGCTGAAGGCGACGGTGTTCGCCACCACATTGGCCTTGGCCAGCGGCACATTCTACACGCCTGCCTTCGCCGAAACCGTCTACAACCGCGGCGCCGCCGCCGAGGCGGAGACGGTCGATCCGCACAAGACGTCGACTGTCTACGAAGCCGATATCATACGCGACCTGTTCCAGGGCCTCGTCATGCATGATCAGAAGACCAATCTCATTCCGGGCGCCGCCGAAAGCTGGACGGTATCGGATGACGGCACCGTCTACACCTTCAAGCTGCGCAAGGACGGGCTCTGGTCGGACGGCACCCCGGTGACGGCGGACGACTTCGTCTATTCGTTCCATCGACTGGAAGATCCGGCCACCGCTGCAGAATACGCCTCGATGCTCTATCCGGTGAAGGGCGCCGAGGACTTCAACACCAAGAAAGGCAAGGCCGAGGATATGGGCGTGAAGGCGATCGACGCCAACACGCTTGAAGTCACGCTCAAGGCTCCGACGCCCTACTTCCTGGAGATGCTGACCCACCAAGCGACCTATCCGGTCAACAAGGCTTCCATGGACAAGCTCGGCGCCGACTGGATCAAGCCGGGCAAGCTGGTCTCCAATGGCGCCTATACGCTGGCGGAGTGGGTTCCCAACGACCATATGAAATTGGTCAAGAACCCGAAATTCTGGGACGCCGCGAGCGTCAAGCTCGACGTGGTCAACTACATCCCGACCGAGGATCGCTCGTCGGCGATGAAGCGTTTCGAGGCGGGCGAGCTCGACAGCTATGGCGACCTGCCGACCGAGCAGCTCGCCGATCTCAAAACCAAATTCGGCGACCAGGTCCGTGTCGGGCCGTATCTCGGCACTTATTATTACGCGGTCAAGACCGACAAGGCGCCTTGGGACAATGTCGAGTTGCGCAACGCCATCTCGATGGCGATCGACCGCGACTTCCTCGCCGAGAAGGTCTGGCAGAACTCGATGCTGCCTGGATATTCGATGGTGCCCCCGGGCATCGAGGGCTACACGCCGGCACTGGCCAAATACGCCGACATGCCGCAGATCGACCGCGAGGATGCGGCCAAGAAAATCCTGGAAAAGCTAGGCTATACACCGGAGCATCCGTTGAAGATGGAGATCCGCTACAACACCTCGGAAAACCATAAGAACACGGCGGTCGCCATCCAGGAACAGCTGAAGCCGCTCGGCGTCGAGGTGACGCTGCTCAACACCGACACCAAGACCCATTACAGCTTCCTCGAGCAGAAGGGCAACTACGACGTCGCCCGAGCCGCCTGGATCGCCGACTACAAGGATCCCGAGACCTTCCTCGGCATCTCGCGCAAGGCGAGCGGCAACAACTACTCGAACTACAACAGTCCTGCCTATGAAGCCGCCATGGACAAGGCGGCTGCCGCAGGCGGCAAGCCCGAGGAGCGCATGAAGGACCTCGCCGCAGCCGAGCGTATCCTCGTCGACGACGTCGGCGAGATCCCGCTTCTCTACTACAGCTACCACGACATCGTTTCCTCGAAGCTGCATGGCTTCGACGACAATGTGATGGACATCCATCCGTCCCGCTTCATCTCCAAGGACTGACAAGAAACCTTGGCCGTGCCGCCGCTCTCTTTTTGGGAGCGGCGGTCGCGGTCTGTCGTCGTGCCGGGCCGAAAGTCGGATTGGATTTTCGGGCTGCCCGGTGCGAAGATCAGAGATGCCGGCGCGCCACGGATCTTCGACTGGAGAGCCTGTCGCCCTGGCTGAAGCGGGGCGCCGATGCTGCGTTATGTCTTCCGGCGGCTGTTGACCGCCATCCCGACGCTGTTCGTCATCGTGACGGTGGCGTTTTTCCTGATCCGCGTCGCGCCAGGCGGCCCGTTCAACCAGGAGCGGGGCCTGAGCCCCGAGATCAGGGCCAATCTCGAAGCCCAGTTCGGCCTCAACGATCCGCTCTGGCTGCAATATGTCCACTATCTCGGCAATCTTTTGCGCGGCAGTTTCGGCCCGAGCTACAATTTGCCGGATTTCACCGTCACCGAACTCTTCGCCAAGGGCCTGCCGATCTCGGTGCAGATCGGCACCTCGGCGCTGGTGCTGGCGCTGCTGTTGGGCTCGATTCTCGGCACCATCGCCGCGCTCAACCAGAACAAAATAGGCGATTATTCGGTAATCGCCTTAGCCACTGCCGGCAGCACCATCCCCACCTTCGTCACCGCGCCGGTGATCCAGCTCGTCTTCGGGTTGTCCTGGAAGCTGCTGCCGATCGGCGGCTGGGGCGACGGCGCCTTGATCAACAAGGTCGGTCCGGTGCTGACGCTGGCTCTTCCGCAGATCGCCATCGTCGCCCGCCTGATGCGCGGCTCCATGATCGAGAGCCTGCGTTCGCACCATATCCGCACCGCCCGCGCGCTCGGCCTGTCCGACTGGTCGGTGGTGGTCAAGCACGCGCTGCGCGGCGCCGTGCTGCCGATCGTCTCTTTCACCGGCCCGGCGGCGGCGGCGCTGTTGACCGGCTCGATCATCGTCGAGACGATTTTCTCCATACCCGGGGTCGGCCGCTACTTCGTCGATGCCGCCCTCAACCGGGACTACACGCTTGTCATGGGAACCGTGGTGGTGATCGCGCTCTTCACCATCGTCTTCAACCTGATCGTCGACCTGCTCTATGCGGTCGTCGATCCGAGGGTGCGCTATGACTGACCTCGCCGTCACCGTGCCCGAGCCGATTGTCGGCCGCTCGCTCTGGGGCAATGCTTGGGCGCGGCTCAAACGCAACCGCGCCGCGATGCTCAGCCTCTATTACCTGGCCTTCATCGCCGTCATCAGCATTTGCGGTCCGTGGGTCGTGCCGCATGCATACACCACCATCTATGGCGACTATGTGCGCATGCCGCCGAGCTTTTCGGCCTATCCGAAACCCGACATGATCCAGGGTGCGCTGGGCGACGCCATCAAGCGCATGCGCGCCGACATCAAGGAATGGCATCAGGACGGCAATCGCGTCATCGTCACCGTCACCTCGACCAAGCCGATCGACGACCGCAACATCCGCTATCTCGACCGCTCCGACGCCTTCGACGACACCAGGATCGAGAACAAGTCGCCCGACGGCCTCGAGGTGACGATGAGCTCGGCCGTGAAGCAGCAATATTTCTTCTTCGGCACCGACAACACCGGCCGCGACCTGCTTTCGCGCACGCTGATGGCCGGACGCATCTCTTTGGCCATCGGCCTGCTCGCCGGCGTCGTCGCCGGCGTAATCGGGGTCATCTACGGCGCGACCGCGGGCTTCTCCGGCGGCAAGGTCGACGAGGTGATGATGCGCATTGTCGACGTGCTCTATTCGCTGCCGTTCATCTTCTTCGTCATTATGCTGGTGGTGTTTTTCGGCCGCAACTTCGTGCTGATGTTCCTGGCCGTCGGCGCTGTGTTGTGGCTCGACATGGCGCGCATCGTGCGCGGCCAGGCGCTGTCGATCCGCAGGCAGGAATATGTCCAGGCGGCGGAGGCCATGGGCGTCGGCCAGCGCGGCATCCTGTTGCGCCATGTCATCCCCAACCTGCTTGGCCCGGTGGTCATCTACATGACGCTCTTGGTGCCGCAGGTCATCATCCTGGAGAGCTTCCTGTCCTTCCTCGGTCTAGGCGTGCAGGAACCGATGACCAGTTGGGGCGTGCTGATCTCGGTCGGCGCCAAGAACATCGGCTACGCCAACTGGCTGCTTTTGTTCCCGGCCTTCTTCCTCGTCTCGACGCTGTTTGCCCTGAATTTCGTCGGCGACGGCCTGCGCGACGCGCTCGATCCCAAGGACCGCTGAGATGACTGGTTCCGAAACGATCCTCAGCGTCAAGGACCTGCGCGTCCGCTTCCAGACCCTCGACGGCACGGTCGAGGCCGTGAAGGGCATCAACATCAAGGTCAACGCCGGCGAGACGGTCGCCGTCGTCGGGGAATCCGGATCCGGCAAAAGCCAGACGATGATGGCGGCGATGAGCCTGCTTTCTTCCAATGGCGAGGCGACCGGCCAGGTCGACTACCGCGGTCGCAATCTCCTGACGATGTCAAAGAGCGAGCTGAACCAGGTGCGCGGCCGCAAGATCAGCATGATCTTCCAGGAGCCGATGACCTCTCTCGATCCGCTCTACACCATCGGCAACCAGCTGATGGAACCGATCAGCCGACACCGCGGGCTGAACGCGGCCGCGGCGCGGGAAGAGGCGCTGAAATTGCTCAGGCTGGTGCACATTCCCGATCCCGAACGGCGGATGAAATCCTATCCGCACGAGATGTCGGGCGGCCAGCGCCAGCGCGTCATGATCGCCATGGCCTTGGCCAACGATCCGGACATCCTCATCGCCGACGAACCGACGACGGCGCTCGACGTCACCATCCAGGCGCAGATTCTGATGCTGCTGGCCGAACTGCAGCGCAAGCTCGGCATGGCCATCGTCTTCATCACCCACGACCTCGGCATCGTGCGCCGTTTCGCCGACCGCGTCTATGTCATGCGCCTGGGCGAGGTGGTGGAGGAGGGCGATGCGGAAGCACTCTTCGCCAATCCGCAGCATGCCTACACCAAGATGCTGCTCGCGGCCGAGCCGACGGGCACCAAGGTGGCGCCGCCCGCCAGTGCGCCGGTGTTGCTCGAAGGCCGCAATGTCGAAGTCGTCTTCAAGATCGGCGGCGGCTTCCTTGGCGGCGAGCCATTGATGCTGCGCGCGGTGGACAGGATCTCGATCCGGCTGAAGCGCAACCAAACGATCGGCATCGTCGGCGAGTCCGGTTCAGGCAAGTCGACGCTGGGCCGCGCGTTGCTCAGGCTCTTGCCCAGCGACGGCGTGATCCGCTTTGGCGACCGCGACATTTCGGACGCGGACCGCCAGGCGATGCGGCCGCTCAGGCGCGAATTGCAGTTGGTCTTCCAGGATCCGTTCGGCTCGCTTTCGCCGCGCATGACCGTCGGCCAGGTGATCACCGAGGGCCTTTTGGTGCACGAGCCCTCGCTGACCGGCAAGCAGCGCGACCAGCGCGCCGTCGAGGCGCTGCGCGAGGTCGGCCTCGACCCCAATGCGCGCAACCGCTACCCGCATGAATTCTCCGGCGGTCAGCGCCAGCGCATCGCCATTGCCCGCGCCATGATCCTGAAGCCGAAAGTGGTGGTGCTCGACGAGCCGACCTCGGCCCTCGACCGTTCCGTGCAGAAGCAGATCGTCGAGCTGTTGCGCAAGCTTCAGGCCGACCATGAGCTGTCCTACCTCTTCATCAGCCACGACCTCGCGGTGGTCCGCGCGATGGCCGACTACATCATCGTCATGAAGCAGGGAAAGATTGTCGAGGAAGGGCCGACGCAAGAAATCTTCGACAATCCGCGCGAAGCCTACACCCAGACGCTGATGAACGCCGCGATCGATACGGCACGGTTCAGGATGAGTGCTTGAAGCCGGGGCAAGCTTAACCTCGCTCGGCTTACGGCGAGGACGGGCACCTCCGGTTCCGCGTCGCGACGATCACCTGCTGCTGTTGCTGCAGCCGTTCGATCCGGGCGGTTTCGCGATTGGCTATCGCAGTCTTCACGCGCTCGCCGCCCAGCAACCATGTCGGCACGCTGGTGTTGGCGACCTTGCCGCGAGCGATTGCGGTGCGTGAAATATCGGTCGCGGTGTCGCCGACCGCATTGTTGAGCTCGGGGCAGTTCATTTTGTCGTAGTTCGCCGGGCTGATCGACGCGGTGGTCGATGAGCAGCCCGCCGCGAACAAGAGGACCGCAATTGTCGGTAGAATGGCCGTCGGCGTGAACTTCATACTCTCAACCCTGGTTCGCCGTCCTGCGGTCCCGCGCATCCAGGAGCATGGCGGGTTGCCATTAGGCCAAAGTGAGAAACCGTTGTCGAGCGTTGTCGCACGATTCTGTTTTCGAAGATCAGACGTCGTTCGAGCGACGGTATTGGCATAATATGCTATCCCCCTATATCATGCCTGTTGAATTAGAGCTGATACCGCGATGCCGACCCGCAATGTTGTCCTGACGGAACACCTCGAAGGGGTGATCGATCGGCTGGTGAAAACCGGGCGTTATCAGAACGCCAGCGAGGTATTGCGTGACGGCTTGCGGCTGATCGAGCAGCGCGAGGCGAGGGAGTCGGCAAAGCTGGCTGCGCTCAGGGAGGCAGCCAGCATCGGTTTCCACGACATCGAGCAAGGCCGTTTCGAGGATATTGCTGGAGACAGTCTCGAAAAATTTATGAATGGCCTGGGGCGGCAGGCAAGCTTACGCGCGAAAAAACCAGGCTTGTAACGCCATGGTCCTGTACCGGCTTTCAGCAGCCGAAGGAAGACATCGTTCAAATACTCGCCTACACGGAAGTCAATTTCGGCGAGATCGCGCGTGTCCGTTACGAAGGGTTGCTGATTGCGGCGCTGCGCGACATTGCTGCCGATCCCGAACGGGTGGGCAGCATCGCCCGCGCGGACCTGGGAAACCGCAGCTATCACTTGCGCTATAGTCGGGATCGAGCACGGACCGAACACGGCATTGTTCTGCGACCACGCCATTTCCTGCTCTACCGGATGACGCTTGAGGTCGTCGGAATTGGCCGCGTTCTCCACGACGCGATGGAACTCCGGCGCCATCTGCCGGAGAGCTACGGCGACGATTGACGGCAGTCCGGATTTCAGACGGATGGTGATTTCGGGAAAGGCCAAGTGCTTGTTTTTTCTGGTCGGAGTGGCAGGATTTGAACCTGCGACCCCCTCGTCCCGAACGAGGTGCGCTACCAGACTGCGCTACACTCCGTGACCAGACCGCGGGCTTATAGCTGCCACGTTCCGATCCTGCAAGCGGCAATGGCAGTCCTTCTGTCGCATTTCCTTTCTTTCGCGGAGCTTGCCCGAGTGGCATAGGATTTGGCTATCGGGTAAAGGTGGGCTTAAAGGCTTTTGTCGTAAGTCCGACCCATGGGAGCCGGACTTTTGACAGGGTCGTTCATGAGCCAGCGCATCGTCAGTTTCGTCATGAGCGGCGGCGTCGGGTCGCGGCTGTGGCCGCTATCGCGCGAGGACAACCCCAAGCAGTTCCACGACTTCTCCGGCGATGGCTCGATGCTGGCCAAGACCGTGCGCCGGCTAGCGGCGCGCACGCAAGGCGAGACGCCGATTTTCCTGATCGCCTCGGAGCGTCACGCCGACCGCGTCCATGCCGACCTTGCCGGCATCGATCTGGCCGGCGGCGGACCGCTGTTCGAGCCGACAGGCCGCAACACGGCCGCCGCCGTGGCGCTGGCCAGCCTGCGCACGCTCTCCGACTATGGCGACGAGCTGGTGCTGGTGGTGCCGTCGGATCACGAGATATCGACGCCTGGCCAGTTCTGGCAAAGCATCGAGGCGGGCGCTGCCGCGGCAAATGCCGGCCGGCTCGTGGTGTTCGGCCTGAAACCGACACAGCCCGAGACCGGCTATGGCTATATCGAGGTCGGGGCAGGCCAGGACGGTGTCTTCGACGTCTCGCGCTTCGTCGAGAAGCCCGATCTTGCCACCGCGCAGACCTATGTCGACGCCGGCAGCTTCTACTGGAACACCGGCATCTTCCTGTTTCGCGCCGGCGCCATGCGCGACGCCTTCGCGGCCTATGAGCCGAAAATCTGGCGGACGACGGAAGCCGCCTACGAGGCTGCGACCAGCGATCTGTCCGGCCTCTACATGCCGCTGGAACTCTATTCCGCCATCCCGTCGACCTCGATCGATTACGCCATCATGGAACGCGCGAAAGACATCGCCATGGTGCCCGCCGGCTTCCGGTGGAACGATCTCGGCTCCTGGCAGTCGCTGCTCGATGTCGGCCCGTCCGACAAGGGCGGCAACGTCATCGTTGGAGACGTTGTCGCCATCGATTGCGAGAACTCCTATATCCGCAGCGAGGGTCGGCTGCTGTCGGCCATCGGCATGAAGGACGTGGCGATCGTCTCCACGGCCGATGCCACATTCGTCGCGCCGGTCAGCCACAGCCAGCACGTCAAGAAGATCGTCGAGCAACTGGAGAAATCCGGCCGGCTCGAAACAAGGTTCACGCCGGCGCATGACCGCGTCATCGAGAGCGGCGCCTGGCGGCGCCGCGTGCGCCACTGGCTGTTCGAGGAGACGCTGCCGCTATGGTCGACGCTCGGCGTCGACGAACGCCATGGCGGCTTCCACGAGGCGCTGGGCTTCGACGCCGCGCCGCTGATGAAACCCAAGCGCATGCGCACCCAGGCGCGTCAGGTCTATGCTTTCGCGGTCGCCAAGGAGCGCGGCTGGGACGGCCCGGCCGACCGGCTGATTGCGCACGGCATCGACTTCATGGCGGGGCAGGGCCGCACCGATCGCGGCGGCTGGGTGCGCACGCTCAACATCGACGGCTCGGTCGCCGATCCGGTCGAGGATGCCTACGACCATTCCTGCGTGCTTCTGGCGCTGGCGCATGCCCATATGTCGGGCCATCCCGACGCGTTGCGGCTCGCAGAGGAGACATTCGCCTTCCTCGACGCGCATCTGGAGGATGCCCGCCTGACCGGCTTTCTGGAAACCTCCGACGGCGCGGAGGAACGGCGCTCCAATCCGCACATGCATCTGCTCGAGGCCTTTCTCGCCTGGCACAAGGCGACGGGCGAGCGCGCCTATCTGCGCCGCGCGGCACGCATCATCGATCTTTTCCGCAGCCATTTCTTCGATGCCGAAAGCTGGACACTGGGTGAATATTTCGACGACGGCTGGAAGCCGGCGGCGGGCGAGAAGCGGAGCTGGACCGAGCCTGGCCATCACTTCGAATGGGCCTCGCTGCTGGTCGATTTCGCCGCTCGCAGCGGCCAGGGCGAACTCACCGCTTTCGCGCGCAAGCTCTATGCCTCGGCCGTTGCCAACGGCCTCAACCGCGCCACCGGCCTCGCCTATGGCGCCGTCTCGCGCCAGGGACTGCCGCTCGACACGGTCTCGCGAAGCTGGCCGCAGGCCGAGGCGATCAAAGCGGCAATCGCGCTCGACAGCTCGGGCGGGCCGGACCTCAAGCCCGAGATCGAGGCGCGCGTCGGCCGCCTGTTCCGCTGGCACATAGATCCGGCGCCGCTCGGCCTGTGGATCGACCGCATCGACGAACGCGGCCGTTCGCTGGCGACCGACGTGCCGGCCAGCATCTTCTACCACCTAGTCTGTGCGCTGACGCAGTATCTGGACGGAACGACGGAGAAGTCTCAGTAGGGCGCTGCCACGTCCCCCGTCTCGACATAAACCGCCTTCAGCTGCGAATAATGCGCCAGCGCGGCCAGCGAATTCTCGCGGCCGATCCCGGACTGCTTGACTCCGCCGAAAGGCATTTCCACCGGCGTGAGATTGTAGGCGTTGATCCAGCAGGTGCCGGCCTGCAGCTCGGCGATGACGCGATGCGCGCGCGGCAGGTCGCGCGTGAACACGCCCGCCGCCAGCCCGAATTCGGTATTGTTGGCGCGCTCGATCACCTCGTCCTCGCTGCCGAATTTGAGCACGCTCATCACCGGTCCGAAAATCTCCTCGCGCGCGATCCGCATGGTGTCGGCGACATCGGTGAACACCGTAGGTTCGACGAAAAAACCGCCTTCGAAACCCTGCAGTGACGGCAAATTGCCGCCACAGGCTAGGCTGGCGCCATCCTGCTTGCCGGCTTCGATATAGGACACGACCTTGTCCTGCTGCGCCTTGCTAACCAGCGGACCCATCTGCGTTTCCGGATCGAGCGGGTCGCCGATGCGGATTTTCTTGGTGCGCTCGACAAGCCGCTCGACGAAGCGGTCGTGCAGGCCCTTCTGCACGAAGACGCGCGTGCCGTTCGAGCAGATCTGGCCGGTGGAATAAAAGTTGCCGAGCATGGCGCCGCCGATGGCGTTCTCGAGATCGGCGTCGTCGAAGATGATCAGCGGCGACTTGCCGCCGAGCTCCATCGTCGCGTGCTTCATTTTCGAGCCGGCAAGCGACAGCACCTTGCGACCGGTCGGCACCGAGCCGGTCACCGAAACTTTTGCCACGACATCATGGCCGACGAGACCTGCGCCGACATCGCCGTAACCCTGCACGACGTTGAACAATCCGTCGGGCAGCCCCGCTTCGCTGTATATTTCGGCCAGCGCCAGAGCCGAAAGCGGCGTGTTCTCCGACGGCTTGAACACCATGGCATTGCCCATGGCCAAAGCCGGCGCCGACTTCCAGCCGGCAATCTGGATGGGATAGTTCCAGGCGCCGATGCCGACGCAAACGCCGAGCGGCTCGCGTCGCGTGTAGGCGAAGGGTCCGCCGAGATCGATCATCTCGCCATTGAAGGCGGCGACCGCTCCGGCGAAATATTCCAGGCAGTCGGCTGCCGAAGGGGCGTCGGCCACCAGCGTCTCTTGGATAGCCTTGCCGGTGTCCAGCGTCTCGATGCGGGCCAGATCGGCATTGCGTGCGCGCAGGATGTCGGCTGCGCGGCGCAGGATGCGGCCGCGTTCGACAGGCTTCAACCGTGCCCAGGCCGGCTGCGCGGCCCGGGCGGCTTCGATGGCGAGCTCCAGAACGTTCGGCGTCGCTGAATGCAGCGTTGCGATGGTCTCGCCCGTCGCCGGATAGATCACCGGCAGCGGCGCACCGCCTTCGTCCTCGATGTAGCGGCCGTTGACGTAGTGCGATGCCGTCGGTTGGGCGCGCATGGCTTTCTCCAGAACTGTTGGCCGATCGGGCGGTCTGCCCGACAATGCCCTATCGGTCCGCCACCTGCCAGCGCGGATTGATCCACGGTTCCTGGTTGGATGGCGCCAGCGGCGTTCGGCCAAGGATGTGGTCGGACGCCTTCTCGCCGGTCATGATCGAGGGCGCGTTGAGGTTGCCGTTGGTCACCCGCGGGAAGATCGAGGAGTCGGCGACGCGCAGCCCCTCGACGCCGATCACCCGGCATTCCGGATCGACGACACTGGTCAGGTCGTCGGCGCGGCCCATCCTGCAGGTGCCGCAAGGATGGTAGGCGCTCTCGGCATGGTCGCGGATGAAGGCGTCGAGCTCGTCGTCCGACTGCACATGGCTGCCCGGTGAAATCTCTTTGCCGCGAAAGCCATCGAAGGCTTTCTGGCCGAAAATCTCGCGCGTAAGCCGGATGCAGTGGCGGAACTCGCTCCAGTCGTCCGGATGCGACATATAGTTGAAGCGGATCACCGGCTTGGCCTTCGGATCGGGCGAGCGTAAGCTCACCGAGCCGCGGGACTTCGAGCGCATCGGGCCGACATGCGCCTGGAAGCCGTGCGACTTCGCCGCCGACTTCCCGTCGTAGCGCACGGCCGCCGGGATGAAGTGGTACTGGATATCGGGGTAGTCGACGCCGGCCTGCGAACGCACGAAGGCTGCCGCCTCGAAATGATTGGTGGCGCCGAGGCCGGTCTTGAAGAACAGCCATTGTGCGCCGATCAGCGCCTTGGAGAAGGGATTGAGCACCGAGTTCAGCGTGATCGGCTTGGTCGATTCCTGCTGGATATAAAGCTCCAGGTGGTCCTGCAGATTGGCGCCGACGCCCGGCCGGTCGGCAACCACCTGGATGCCGTTTTCCTGGAGATGCGCACCCGGGCCGATGCCTGACAGCATCAGGATCTTCGGCGAATTGATCGACGACGCCGCGACGATCACCTCACGCCGCGCCTTAACGACCTGAATCCTTTTATCAGCTTCGATCTCGACGCCGATCGCGCGTTGATTCTCGATCACCACGCGCCGGGCGAAACCCTTGAGCAGCCTGACATTTCCGCGTCTGAGAGCCGGCTTGAGATAGGCGTTCGCCGCCGACCAGCGGCGGCCGCCCAGAATGGTCTGTTCCATCGGCCCGAAACCTTCTTGCTTCGAGCCGTTATAGTCGTCGGTCAGCTCGAACCCGGCCTGGCGGCCTGCCTCGACAAAGGCGCCGTAGAGCGGATTTTTCCGCGTGCCGCGCTGCACATGCAGTGGTCCGCCTTTGCCCCGCCAGCCGTCCTCGCCGCCGTCGCAGTCCTCCATGCGCTTGAAATAGGGAAGCACGTCGGCGAACGCCCAGCCTGCGGCGCCCTGTTCGGCCCAGTGGTCGAAGTCATGCGCATGTCCGCGCACATAGACCATGCCGTTGATCGAGGACGAGCCGCCGATCACCTTGCCGCGTGGGGTGGCAAGCACGCGCCCGCCGAGATGCGGCTCCGGCTCGCTGGCGAAACCCCAGTCGTAAAGGCTCATATTGAGCGGGATCGACAGCGCGGACGGCATCTGGATCAGCGGCCCCATATCGGTGCCGCCGAACTCGATGACGATCACCGAGTGCTTGCCGTCTTCCGACAGCCGATAGGCCATGGCCGAGCCGGCGGAGCCGGAGCCGATGATGACGAAATCCGCTTCAAGCATTGTTCATGTGCGCCATAAAGTCGGCGAGCGAGACATTGCCGCCGGTTGCAACCACAAGGACGGTCTTGTCCTTCACATCCACCTTGCCGCCGAGCAGCGCTGCGAGCGATGCCGCGCCCGAAGGTTCGAGCACCAGCTTCATCCGCTCGAACGCGATCTTCATCGCCCGCCGCACCGAGGCGTCGTCGACGGTGACACCGCGCACCCCGGCAGCGCTCACCGCCGCGAAGGGCGCGTCGCCGGGCTTGCGCGCCATCAGCCCGTCGCAGATCGATTTCGGCCCGATCGGCATGGTCTCGATCGCGCCATGCGCCAGCGACGAGCCCATGCCGTTGAAACCTTCCGGCTCGACGGCGATGATCTCGGTCTTGGGCGACAGATAGTGGAAGGCCAGGGAAACACCGCCGATCAGTCCGCCGCCGCCGACCGAGCAGAACACCAGGTCGGCCTGCGCCTTCTTCATTGCCAGCTGATCGAGCGCTTCAAGCCCCGCGCCGGCCTGGCCGGCCACGATCTCAGGATCGTCGAAGGGATGCAGCAAGGTGAGGTGCTCGCTCTCGGCGATCTCGCGCGCCTTTGCAGCCGCAACTTCCTCGCGGGCGCGCTCGCCATGGTCGGTCAGCACCACGCGCGCGCCATAGCCGGCGGTCGCGTCGCGCTTGGCGGCGGGCGCGTCGATCGGCATGACAATGGTGACGGGAATGCCCAGCGCCTGGCCGGCCGCCGCCAGCCCTTGCGCGAAATTGCCGGAGGAATAGGCGATGACCCCCTTTTTCGCTTCATCCGGCGAAAGCCGGTTCAACCGCCAATAGGCGCCGCGCACCTTGAAGGAGCCGGCCCATTGCAGCGACTCCGGCTTGACGAAGATCCGCGCTGCACCTGTCTCTTTTGCGAGCGCCGCCGACTCCAGAAGCGGCGTCACCTGCGTGGCCGTCGAGGTGATGGCATAGGCCTGTTTCAGATGGTCGAGGGTGGGAACGAGAACGTCAGCCATTATTCGTCTCTCGGATAGCGTTTGCTCTCTTCGAGATTGTCGAGGTTCATGTGGTTGCGCATGTAGCGTTCCGACGCCTTCTGCAGCGGCTGGAAATCCCACGGGTAGTAGGCGCCGTTGCGCAGCGCCGGATAGACGACCCAGCGGCGCGCCTGGCTTTCGCGCACGGCGGCGTCGAAGGCAGCCATGTCCCAGCGGGCCCTGACCTTGTCCATGAACATCGCCACCAGGGCTGCGTTCGCCGGATCGTCGGCGAGGTTGTCACGCTCGAGTGGATCGGTATCGAGATCGAACAGTTGCGGCGCGTCGAGCTCGCAATGGACGAATTTGTATTTGCCGTCGCGCAACGCGACCAGCGGCGCGTAGGAGCCTTCGGCCGCATACTCCATCAGCACCGGCCCGCTTCGCGCTTTGCCGTCGAGCAGCGGCAGCAGCGACTGACCGTCGGTCCACGGTGCGATTGCGGCGGTGTCAATGCCGGCGAGGTCGCAGAGCGTCGGCGTCACGTCGAGATTGGAAACCGGTGCCTTGATCAGCCCGGCCGGAACGCCCTTGCCGGAGATCATCAGCGGCACGCGGGCAGATCCCTCGAAAAAGCTCATCTTGAACCACAGGCCGCGCTCGCCCAGCATGTCGCCGTGGTCCGAGCAGAACAGGACGGTGGTGTCGTCGAGCATGCGGGTACGCTTGAGGACGTCCAGAATCTCGCCGAGCTTGTCGTCGACATAGGAGATGTTGGCGAAGTAGCCGCGCCGCGAGCGGCGCACCTGTTCCGGCGTGATCTCGAAGGCCTGATAGTCGCTGGCCCGGTAGAGCCGTTGCGAATGCGTGTCCTGCTCGTCATGCGGTATGAACGGCGTTTCAGGATCGAGCGCCTGGCAGTTCTCGTAGAGATCCCAATATTGCTTGCGCGCCACATAGGGGTCGTGCGGATGTGACAGCGAAACGGTAAGGCACCAGGGGCGGTGACCCGCATCGTCCTGCTCGCGCGACAGCTGGTAGAGTTTTTGCGTGGCCAGGAACACGACCTCGTCGTCATACTCCATCTGGTTGGTGATCTCGGCGACGCCGGCGCCGGTGACCGAACCCAGATTGTGATACCACCAGTCGATCCGCTCGCCGGGCTTGCGGTAGTCCGGCGTCCAACCGAAATCGGCGGGATAGATGTCGGTGGTCAGCCGCTCCTCGAAACCGTGCAACTGGTCGGGCCCGACGAAGTGCATCTTGCCGGACAGGCAGGTATAATAGCCGGCGGCGCGCAGATGGTGGGCGAAGGTCGGAATGGAAGACGTGAACTCGGCGGCGTTGTCATAGACCCCGGTGCGCGACGGCAATTGCCCGCTCATGAATGACGCGCGGCCAGGCGCGCAGAGCGGCGAGGCAGTGTAATTGTTGGCAAAGCGCGCCGAGCGCGCGGCAAGCGCCTTCAGGTGGGGGGCATGCAGGAAGTCCGCCGGGCCGTCCGGAAAGAACGTGCCGTTGAGCTGATCGACCATGACGATCAGGAAATTGGGTCGCCGGGTGGTCAAGGCAGGCTCCGTCCGTTGAGCTTGGTTTCGAGATAGTCTTCCACGAGCGCGATCGCGGTCTGCGCGTCGGGCACGCCGTCCTTCAGCGCGCGGCGGATGTAGAGCCCGTCGATCAGTGCCGCGGTCGCTTCCGCCACGCGGTCGGCCTCGGTCCGAGGCAGGATGCCGGTCAGCCCGCTCATCAGGTTCGAATTGAGCCGCCGCGCATAGATGCGCAGCAGCCGCCGCAGCTCCATCGATTTCTGTGCCTCGACATAGAAGGCGAGCCAGGCAGCGATGATCTGAGGCTGGAACTGGTCGTCGGAAAAGCTGACGGCGACGACGGCCGAGACGCGCTGGCGCGGCGTCACGGCAATGCCGAACGCGCGCCTTGTGTCGGTGTTGAGCTCGGCGAGGATGTGCCGCATCGTCGCGAAGAGCAGTTCGTCCTTGGCGCCGAAATAGTGATGCGCCAGCGCCGACGATACCCCGGCGCGGCCGGCGATCTCCGACATTGTCACGTCCAGCGATCCGCGCTCGCCGATCGCCGAGATCGTCGCGTCGATCAGCGCCTTGCGGCGCACTGGCTCCATTCCGATTTTCGGCATTTTGGGATCCGGTTCTACGGTTAGATTATTTTTTATTGACGGATCAATCAATAAAAAATCGACGTGGGATCAACCTTTCATTTCGATCTGGCCCATGCCTGGGCTGGAAAACGGTTCATTATTGAACAATATTGAATCACGTGCCGCGCGCGATCGTGCTAGGCTGCGGCGCAAATGGAGGCTGCCATGACCGCATGCATCGTCGGCTGGGCGCATTCGCGCTTCGGCAAGCTCGAAGGCGAGACGCTGGAGGGCCTGATCACCAAGGTCGCCATCGAAGCGCTCGACCACGCCGGCATCGGCCCGGACGATGTCGACGAGATCGTGCTTGGCCATTTCAACGCCGGCTTCTCGCCGCAGGATTTCACCGCGAGCCTCGTGCTCCAGGCCGATGACCGGCTGCGCTTCAAGCCGGCGACGCGCGTCGAGAACGCCTGCGCCACTGGCTCCGCGGCCGTCCGGCAAGGCATCCGCGCCATCGACGCCAACGCCGCCCGTGTCGTGCTGGTGGTCGGCGCCGAGCAGATGACGACCACGCCCGGACCCGATATCGGCAAGAACCTGCTCAAGGCCTCCTATCTGCCGGAAGATGGCGACACGCCGGCAGGCTTTGCCGGCGTCTTCGGCAAGATCGCGCAGGCCTATTTCCAGCGCTATGGCGACCAATCGGACGCGCTTGCCATGATCGCCGCCAAGAACCACAAGAATGGCGTCGACAATCCCTACGCCCAGATGCGCAAGGATTTCGGCTACGAGTTCTGCCGCCAGGAAAGCGAGAAGAACCCGTTCGTCGCCGGTCCGCTGAAGCGCACCGATTGCTCGCTGGTCTCCGACGGCGCCGCGGCGCTCGTTCTCACCGACACGGCGACGGCGCTGAGGATGCGCCGCGCCGTAACTTTCCGCGCCAACGAACATGTCCAGGATTTCCTGCCGATGTCGAAGCGCGACATCCTCTCCTTCGAGGGTTGCGAGCGCGCCTGGGAGCAGGCACTGAAAAAGGCCGGCGTCACGCTCACCGACCTCTCCTTCGTCGAGACGCATGACTGCTTCACCATCGCCGAGCTGATCGAATACGAAGCGATGGGGCTCGCCAAGCCAGGCGAGGGCGCCAGGCTGGCGCTGGATGGCACGACCGCAAAGGACGGTCGGCTGCCGGTCAACCCGTCCGGCGGCCTGAAGGCCAAGGGCCACCCGATCGGCGCTACCGGTGTCTCGATGCATGTGCTGACAGCCATGCAGCTCACCGGCGAAGCCGGCGGCATCCAGGTGCCGGGCGCGAAACTCGGCGGCATCTTCAACATGGGTGGCGCGGCGGTCGCCAACTACGTTTCCATCCTCGACCGGATCAGGTAGAAGCGGCCCGCATCAAAGCGCGCCCTCCTTAGGGCGGCGCGTGCGGGAGGCAACATGACAAATCCGGTTCTGGTCGAAGTCACGCGCGGCGAGGTGGTCGAAAGCGCCCACCGCGGCGCGGTCTCCGTCTTCGACGCCGACGGCAAGGCCGTCTGGGAGATCGGCGATACGGACCGCCCGGTGTTCCCGCGCTCGGCGGTGAAAGCAATCCAGGCATTGCCGCTGGTCGAATCGGGTGCCGCCGATGCCTACGGCTTCGGCAACCGCGAGCTGGCGCTGGCCTGCGCCTCGCATTCGGGCGAGCCGGCCCATGTCGAATTGGCCAACGCGATGCTCGCCAGGGCAGGCCTCGACAGGACGGCGCTGGAATGCGGTGCGCACTGGCCCTCGAGCCACGACGCCACCATCGCGCTCGCTCGCGCCGGCAACGTGCCGAACGCCTTGCACAACAACTGCTCCGGCAAGCATTCCGGTTTCCTCTGCACCTGCGTGCATGCCGGCATTTCCCACGCCGGCTATGTCAAAGCCGGCCATGCGCTGCAGGAGATGGTGCGCGACGCCATGCAGTCCGTGACCGGCGCGGCGCATGACGTCGACCATTGCGGTATCGACGGCTGCTCGATCCCGACCTACGCCGTGCCGTTGAAGAATTTTGCTCAGGGCTTTGCCCGTATGGCGACGGGCAGGGGCCTTGCGCCCGCGCGCGCCAAGGCGGCGAAGCGGCTGCTTTCGGCCTGCATGGCCGAGCCGTTCCTGGTCGCGGGCACCGGCAGGGCCGACGTCGCGCTGATGCAGGCAGCACCCGGTCGCATCTTCGTCAAGACCGGCGCCGAAGGCGTCTATTGCGCGACATTGCCCGAACTTGGCCTCGGCATTGCCTTGAAATGCGATGACGGCGCGGGCAGGGGGGCCGAAGTGATGATCGCCGCAGTACTGGCGAAGTTGCTCCGCGACGATGAGGCGGTTGCGGCAAGGCTTACCGAACTCGCCCATCCCGCAATCGAAAGCCGCAAAGGTGCGAAGGTCGGCTTGCTGCGGCCGACGACGGCGCTCAACTAGCCGTCTTCAGCGACAGCACCAAAGTCATCGGATTTTTTGGGGAAGCCTGGAAGCCATAGCGCTCATAAAACGTCTTGGCTTCATCCGATATGGCATGAACCAGGAGACCGCGAATGCCGAGAATCGCTGCCGCTTGGCCCGTCCGCAGCACCGCGTCCTGCAGCAGAGCAACACCCAGACCCTTGCCTTGCCAGTTCGCATCGACAGCCAAACGGCCAAGCACAGCCATGGGTACGGGATCGGGCATATTGCGCCGGATCGAACCGGGCGCATCCGCCAGGTCAAGTCCGCCCGATGAAAGGCAGTAGTAACCGACGACGCGCGTACCTTCCGCAATCACATAGGTTCTGGACGCACCGCCGACTTGATTGGCGCGCGCACGCCGTCGAAGCCATTGATCCAGGCTGTCGGTCCCGCTTTGAAAAAGGTCGAGTTCATGCGTATCGGCTAAAAGGGCTGGAGCCGAAAGCATCAGTCCCGCCAAGGTTTGGGCGCATTCATCAGGCGGGCGAATCCCTCGCCGCTCGGCGGCTGGTCGAGGATATCGAGATAGTGCCGATAGCTCTCGGCATCGACCTTGACGAGCGTCTGGTCGAGCAGCGTGTCTTCGGCTGCGCGGTAGGCAGCGTCGATCATGAAGTCGGATCGGGTCTTCCCGCGGATCTTCGCGGCGCGGTCGATCAGGATGCGGACATCCTCGCGGATGCGCAGATTGACGGGCTTGGCGTGGGTATCTTGATTTTTGGTAGCCATGGCAAATCCTTTCGTTACCGGTTTAGCATTTTTGCATACACAATGTGTATCTAATTCTGAAATTGCCAATTTTCCTCGCTGGCGACCTGGACGGCGCCGGTTCTACGCAAAACCGAACAGCAGCGAGTTCATGTTTCTGCTAGTCTCCCTCACCACCAATCGGATGCTGGGCGCTGGCTATGCTGGAAGCGGACAAGGTATTTGCCGGGTCGATCCCGGAAAATTACGATCGTCATATGGTGCCGTTGATTTTCGAGGGCTATGCCGCGGAGGCCGCGCAACGGGCGGCATCCTTCTCACCCTTGGCCATTTTGGAAACCGCCGCGGGCACCGGAGCCGTCACCCGTGCCTTGGCGCCGAAACTCTCTCCTGGTGCCAGCTACACCGTAACCGACCTCAACCAGCCGATGCTCGATTATGCGGCTTCGCGCCAGGGGCCTGACAGCCGCATTACCTGGCGCCAGGCGGATGCCCTGAAGCTGCCTTTCGAGGATGCGGCCTTCGACCTCGTCTGTTGTCAGTTCGGCGCCATGTTCTTTCCCGACCGTTCCGCTGCCTATCGCGAGGCAAAGCGGGTGCTGAAGCCCGGCGGACATTTCCTCTTCAGCGTCTGGGATCGCATCGAGGAGAATATATTCGCCGATGACGTGACGAATGCTCTCGCCAGGATATTTCCGCATGATCCGCCGCGCTTCCTGGCGCGCACGCCGCATGGCTATCACGACAAGGACCTGATCCGCAGCGACCTCGAAGCCGCGGGATTCTCTGATGTGACGATCGACACCAGGGCCGAGCAGAGCCGCGCATCCTCGCCACGCGTTCCCGCCATCGCCTACTGTCAGGGCACCGTGCTTCGCAATGAGATCGAGGCCAGGGAGGCCGGAAGATTGGAGTCGGCAACTGACTACGCCGAAGCCGCAATAGCCGACAGACATGGTAGCGGCGAAATTGCCGCCAAGATCCAGGCGCATATCATCGTGGCCGTGGCCTAACTCACCTTGTTGCGCTCCACGGTGAGATGCGCGTAGCCCGTATCGGTTGACTGCGTGAGGTCCCCGGTCATTGGATCGGCCCAGCGCTGGCCGACAATGGCGCCGTTTTTCGCGCCGTCGATGACATTGTCCGAGATAACGGCGCTGCCGGAACCTTCGACCACCGAAACGACGATGCCGGTGCCCGCCTTGCGGACGATGTTGCCTGTCGCCACGACATTGCGCAGATAAGGACCCCAGCCGAGCTGCATGCCATAGAGCGGCGCGTTCTCGACGACGTTGCCGGACACCGTCGTGTCGGCCTCGGCGCTGATGCCGACGCCGAAGCCGGGCGGGTCAGCGGTGTAGGGGCCGATGGTCGAGAGGTTGCGCACGATATTGTTCGAGCAGACGGCCATCCGCCCGCCTTCGTTGAAATTGACGATCGAGATGCCGTTGGCGGCGCCGTCGACCAGATTGTTGCTGATGATTGCGCCTTCGAAGGAGAATTCCGAATAGATCCCGGTTTCGCCCGAGCGCGAGCAGGTGTTGCCGGTGATCTGCAAATTGCTTGAGCTGTTGGCGCGGACCGCGGTGAAAGCACAGTCGGAGACGACGTTGCCGGAGATGATGACGTTGTCGGCGCGGAAGGCATTGATGCCGTTGCCGTTCTGCCCGGTGCCGCCGCTGCGCGCGCCGATCCTCTGCACGCGGTTGCAGCTGACGATGGTGCCGTCTTCCGCAGCCTGCCAGCGATGCACCAGTATGCCGCCATTAGCGCAGTCCGAAATGTTATTGCCCGAAATCTCCAGCCCGCCGGCCTCGACTGAATAGATGCCGGCATCTGCAGCACCCGAAATATCCGAGCGACCGACGCGACCGACGGCATGCTCGAGCGCCAGCCCGTTCTTGCCGCTGCCGGTCACCTGGCAATTGTCGATGACGAGATGGGCGACACGGCGCAGGTCGAGCAGCCCCTGCGTGTAGTCGGCTAGCCAGCGGTTGGCGCCGTCGAGCACCAGCCCGCTGAGCTCGATATGCTGGGCTTGTTCGGCCATCATCAGATGGCCGTTGCCGCCATAGACGATGCGAGTCGCGCCTGGCACACCCGACAGGCGCACGCGCGCGGGCAGCTTCAGGTTTGAGACGAGATAGCTGCCCGGCGGCAGGAATACCGGCTGGTCGCGGTCGCTGGCCTCGGCCAGCATCCTGGCAAAAACCTTGCTCTGGTCGTCGACCGCGCCCGGCTGCACGCCGATCTCCGTGGCGTTGATCGAGCCGCGCATCGCGGCCATCTCGATGCCCGGCAGCGACTTGGCCGATGCCTTGCCGGCAAAGACGCCGGCAACGGCGAAGCCGGCGGTCCGGGCAAGCAGCGTTCGTCTGTTCAACATCGGCACAGGTCCTGGCGTTTCGCCCTGTCTGTCGCAGGAATCGTGCCAAGGCGGGCTCATCGGCAAACCGCTTGTGCAGTCGCCTCGCCAAGCCTAAGTTCACCGCATGAGCAGAGCTTTCACGCGCGAAGAAGACAGCGAAAACGCCATTGCCGGCGTCGGCGAACGTCCGGTCAGCACGCACCGCAACCTGGTGACGGAGCGCGGCCTGGCGATGATCGAGGACAATCTCGCCGAGCTGCGCGACCTGATGGCCAAGGCTGAAAGGCGTGGCGACCGCGAGCGCCTCGCTGTCGTATCGCGCGACCTGCGCTACTGGACCGCGCGACGCGAAAGCGCGGAGCTTTCGGTGCCGGAGCCGGGCAGCGATGTGGTGCGCTTCGGCATGGGCGTCACCCTGGAAGGCGATGACGGCAGGAAGGTGCATTGGCGCATCGTCGGCGAGGACGAGGCCAATCCGTCGAAGGGCAGCATTTCCCATGTCTCGCCGATGGCCGTGGCTCTATTCGGCAAGAAGATCGGCGAGGTCGTGACCGTCAACGGCAAGGAATGGGAAATCGTCAAGCTCTCGGACAAGGTCGAGAACTAGCAGCCAAGCCTAATTGCCAGCTGCTGTAACAACCCAGCTTCGTATTTGTCCACGACATCGCGAGCAGCGTTCATTTCCCGTTTGTAGTTGTCGTGGCGGATTGGCCTTAGAATGACGCCGTCGTCGGTTTCGGCGATCTGGAGCTCATCGCCGACCTTGGAGGCTCAAGCTGTCAAGCATTTCGCGTGGCAGTAGCAAGGCCCCCGATCCGTCCTCAAGCCTCTGGACGACTGTCAGAACATCATCGCGCCATGGTTGCATCTATTTCCATAGAACAGCCTTTTGGCCAAATCAGCAGCCCTCGCTAGTCGACCAGCAACCGATCCATCAGCCGGTTGGCCGCTTCCGGGATGACGGTTCCCGGCGGGAAGATCTCCGCCGCGCCCGCCGCCAGCACCGCGTCGTAGTCTTGCGGCGGGATGACGCCGCCGGCGACGATCAGCATGTCGCCATGGCCGAGCTTTTTCAGCGCGTCCTTGAGCTCGGGGATCAGCGTCAGGTGCCCGGCGGCTAAGGAGGAGGCGCCGATGATGTCGACGTCGTGCTGCACCGCGAGCTTCGCGATCTCGTCCGGCGTCTGAAACATCGGCCCGACGGTCACGTCGAAGCCCAGATCGGCGAACGCGCTGGCGATCACCTTCTGGCCGCGGTCGTGCCCGTCTTGGCCCATCTTGGCGACCAGGATGCGCGGCTTGCCGCCGGATTTCTTTTCGAACGCTTCGATCTTCTCCTGCAGCCGCTCAAGCCCCGGGTTGTCGCCGAGCGCCTCGCGATAGACGCCGGAGATCGTCTGCACCGCCGCCGTGTGGCGGCCGAATACCTTTTCCAGCGCCAGCGAAATCTCGCCGACGGTAGCGTTGGCGCGCGCCGCGCGGATCGCGAATTCGAGCAGGTTCTCGTCGCCCTCGGCGGCACGGGTCAGCGCCGCCAGCGCATCCTCCAGCGCCGCGACGTCGCGTGTGCCTTTCAGCCGCTGCAGCTTCGCCAATTGCCTGGCCTTCACCTCGGCATTATCGATCTTCAGCACATCGACCTCGATATCCGCGTCAGGCCGGTGCGCGTTGACACCGACCAGAATTTGCTCGCCGGAATCGATTCGCGCCTGTGTTCGCGCCGCGGCTTCTTCGATGCGCAGCTTCGGAATGCCCTTTTCGATCGCCGCCGCCATGCCGCCGAGGCTTTCCACCTCCTCGATATGGGCGAGCGCGCGCTCCGCCAGATCATGCGTCAGCCGCTCGACATAGGCCGAGCCGCCCCAAGGATCGATCATGCGCGTGGTGCCGGATTCCTTCTGCAGGATGAGCTGCGTGTTGCGGGCGATCCGCGCCGAGTGGTCGGTCGGCAGCGCCATCGCCTCGTCGAAGGAATTGGTGTGCAGCGATTGCGTATGCCCCTGCGTCGCCGCCATCGCCTCGATCATCGTGCGGGTGATGTTGTTGTAGGGGTCCTGCGCCGTCAGCGACCAGCCCGAGGTCTGGCAATGGGTGCGCAGCGACAGCGAGCGCTCGTCCTTCGGCGCAAAATTCTTCTTCATCAGGTTCGACCACAGCAGCCTTGCGGCCCTGAGCTTGGCGACCTCCATGAAGAAGTTCATGCCGATCGCCCAGAAGAAGGACAGGCGCGGCGCGAAACGGTCGATGTCGAGGCCGGCGGCGACGCCGGCGCGGGCATATTCGATGCCGTCGGCGATGGTGTAGGCAAGCTCCAGATCGGCCGTCGCGCCGGCTTCCTGCATATGGTAGCCGGAGATCGAGATCGAGTTGAACTTCGGCATATGCCTGGAGGTGTAGGCGAAGATGTCCGACACGATCCGCATCGAAGGTTTCGGCGGATAGATGTAGGTGTTGCGGACCATGAACTCCTTCAGAATGTCGTTCTGAATGGTCCCGGCGAGATCGTTCTGGGCGACGCCCTGTTCCTCCGCCGCCACGATGTACAGCGCCATGATCGGCAGCACAGCGCCATTCATCGTCATCGACACCGTCATCTCGTTGAGCGGAATGCCGTCGAACAGCTGCCGCATGTCGAGGATGGAATCGATCGCCACGCCCGCCATGCCGACATCGCCGGCGACGCGCGGATGGTCGCTGTCATAGCCGCGATGCGTGGCGAGATCGAAGGCGACCGACAAGCCTTTCTGGCCGGCCGCAAGGTTGCGCCGGTAGAAGGCGTTGGATTCCTCGGCCGTCGAGAAGCCGGCATATTGACGGATCGTCCAGGGCTGCTGGACATACATGGTGGGGTAGGGGCCGCGCACGAAGGGCGGCAGGCCTGGATAGGTGTCGAGATTGGCAAGCCCCTTGAGGTCGCCTTCCGTGTAGAGATGTTTTACGGCGATGCCTTCCGGCGTCATCCGCTGGCCCTTGATCTCGACCGGCGCGCGACGCGGCTCCGACCAGCCGATCTGGCTGAAATCCGGGATCATGATCCGGCTCCGATCGACTGATCGATGCGCACCGGAAACAGCGGCTCGCAGGTCGCCACGCCTTCGGTCAGGGCTGGACGCCGTTCCCGCGGCAGCGTCTCGACCGGACGCTCCGCCGGCGCGCGGTAAAGCGTCGTGCCGACAATGCCGCGCTCGCCCGATCGGTAGGCGCCGTTGCGCTTGGCGGCGGCCGTCTGCACTCTGTTCTGGATATAGCCCTGCTGCAGGCTGGCGAGCACGCCGCCCTCGGCCTCGATGCGCTGGAATTCTTCCCAGGCCGCGGCGCAGAGATCGTTGGTCAGCGCCTCGACCGAACCGGAGCCGCAGGCCGGATCGGCGACACGGCCGATATGGCTCTCCTCGGACATGATGAGCTGCGCGTTGCGGGCGACGCGGCGGGCAAAGCCGGCCGGCAGCCCATGCGTGATGGTGTGCGGCAGGATCGAGATCGAATCTGCGCCGCCGGTTGCCGCCGCAAAGGCCGCGATCGCCGTGCGCAAGATGTTGGTCTCCGGGTCGGCCATCGTCATCATGCGATACGAGGTCTCGGCATGTATGCTGGCGGTCGAGGCCGGGATAGAGCAGGCTTCCTGGACGCGCGCCCAGAGCTTGCGCAATGCCCGCACCTTGGCCATCGACAGGAACTGGTCCTGGTCCACGCTGAGCGCGAAGCCGATATAGGGCGCCGCATAGACCAGCGGCTGGCGCGCCTTCTCGAACATTCTGAGATAGGACACGACCGATGCCATCATCGTGCCGAGCTCCTGCGCCTCGGTGGCGCCGGCATTGTGGAAGACGCGGCCGTCGGCCTCGAGCAGCACGCCCGGCACGCCCATCGAGAAGAAATGCGCCAGCGACTGCGGCATCGATTCCTGCAGCGCCTCGATCGAGGTGCGCAGCCGCCCGGTTCCGGCGAAGATCGCTGCCGGGTCGATGCCGAAGGAAAGGTTGAGCTTGGCCGGATCGGAGCGGCGGCGGCTCAGGAAAGCCAGCAGCCAGTCGGCCACGGCGCGACTCCAGGGGTGCGCGTCGATGCGCACCTGAACGCGGTTGAGCGGCACGCCGTCGAGCACCCTTTCCAGCGCCTCCGCGGTGCGCGGCAAGCCGTAGCCGAAGGCATTCGGCGCACCCTCGAAGACAAGCGACAGGCCGGTGGCGCCTTGGGCGATGTCTTCCAGGGCTTGCGCGCTGGCCCGGGCGACATCCGGGTCGTCGACGCGCTGACTGACGATCCAAGGCGCGGTCGGATTTGTGCGCGGCAACGGCTCGGCGGTCGTCGAGCGTTGGCTGAGCGGCTCGATGCGGATGCCGTCATCGGTGTGGGAGACGAGCTTTTCCTCGAAGGAACCGCCGGCAAGGGCCTTTTCCGCCAGCGCCAGCCAACGCTTGGCGTCCGGGTTCAGAAGGTCGACATCCCTGGTCAAGGCGCCGGCGCCCATCGCTCTCCTCGCTTCTTGGCCGCATCAGCCGGTCCAACCAATCTAAGGTCAGGAACCGGATATCACAATGCGCCATCCGGCCGGTTCTCGCGGCCAGGCAATCGATTGCCAAACATGCGCAAAATCCGCAAGCGCCAAAGGCCAAATTCGATGCACCCCAAAACGATACCGGGCATTGCCGCATGCGATTGGCGTTACTATACGTCGGGTGAGGCTTTGAGCGAAACAGATTGCGGAGACCGGATATGGTTGACGAGACCAGCATCTTCATCGGCGCCAGCCGCAAGCCCGACGATTCCTATCAGCGCGCCGAAGAGCTGCTGCTGCGCTACGGCAACCGCCACGGCCTCGTCACCGGGGCCACGGGCACTGGCAAGACCGTCAGCCTGCAGGTCCTGGCCGAGGGCTTTTCCAACGCCGGCGTGCCTGTCTTCTGCGCCGATATCAAGGGCGACCTTTCCGGCATATCCATGATGGGCGAGGCCAAGGATTTCCTGGTCAAGCGCGCCGAGCAGGTGAAGCTCGATCCTTATCAATTCCAGGAATTCCCTGTCATCTTCTGGGACCTGTTCGGCGAGCAGGGCCATCCGATCCGCGCTACCATTTCGGAGATGGGGCCGCTGCTTTTGTCGCGGCTGATGAACCTCACGGAAGCGCAGGAGGGCGTCATGAACATCGCCTTCCGCATCGCCGACGAAGAGGGTCTTCTCCTGCTCGATTTGAAGGACCTGCAGGCGCTGCTCGCCAACATCGCCGAGCGCGCCGACGAACTCAGCGCGCGCTACGGCAATGTCACCAAGCCTTCGGTCGGCGCCATCCAGCGCACGCTGCTCGTGCTGGAGAGCCAAGGCGCAGCGAACTTCTTCGGCGAGCCGGCGCTGCGCATTGCCGACATCATGCGCACCACGCGCGACGGCCGCGGCGCGATCAGCGTTCTGGCCGCCGACAAGCTAATGATGAATCCCAGGCTCTACGCCACCTTCCTGCTCTGGTTGATGTCGGAGCTGTTCGAGGAGTTGCCAGAGGTCGGCGATCTCGACCGGCCGAAGCTGGTGTTCTTCTTCGACGAGGCGCATCTTTTGTTCGAGGATGCGCCGAAGGTGCTGATCGACCGCGTCGAGCAGGTGGTGCGGCTGATCCGCTCCAAGGGCGTCGGCGTCTATTTCGTCACCCAGAACCCGCTGGACATTCCGGAAAAGGTGCTGGCCCAGCTCGGCAACCGCGTCCAGCATGCGCTGCGCGCCTATACGCCGCGCGAGCAGCAGGCGGTGCGCACCGCTGCCGAGACTTTCCGGCCCAATCCCGATTTCGACTGCGCCACCGCCATCACCCAGCTTGCCACCGGCGAGGCGCTGGTCTCGATGCTGGAGGACAAGGGCGTGCCGGCCATGGTCCAGCGCACGCTGATCCGGCCGCCGTCATCGCGGCTCGGCCCGATCACGCCCGAAGAGCGCCGCAAGATCATCGCCGAGAGCCCGGTCGCCGGCCAGTATGACGAGACCGTCGATCGCGAATCGGCCTTCGAAATGCTGCAGAAAAAGGCCAAGGAGGCGCAGGACGCCGAGGCCCAGGCACAGCAGCAGAACCGCGGCGGTTCGCGCTGGACCATTCCGGGCTTCGATGATGTCCTTGGGACAGGCAACCGGCGGTCCTCAAACCGCCAGACCGTTGCCGAAGCCGCCATCAAGTCGGTGGTGCGCTCGGTCGGCTCGTCCGTCGGCCGCGCCATCGTGCGCGGGATTTTGGGCAGCCTGGCGAGAGGCCGCTGAAGCGGAGAGGCGGTACCGCGCTCGGCGCGACGCGAATCATGCATCGCAACCTTTGATACCGGGTGAGATCCGCTTGCCGTCGCGCGAATCCGTCACGGAAATGCGCCCCCCTGAGAGCCGTCCTCGTTACCTAGCGACGATCAAATCTTACTCGTCGACGGATGAGCCCCATCCGTGGCAGCTAAAACTTTTCGCAAGGGAACTTTTCCCAACGGAACCGCAATTTCATGAAATACCGGACGCGCCAAATCATGGCCTTTGACGTGCTGTTGCCGGGGGGCAAACTGGATGGCGCCGACAGCACGTGCGATCACGAATCATTGTGGCCAGGGAACCGAAAGCGCCCGCTAAGGTTGGGCCAAGACTGCGGAGGGCTGAGCACCAGGAGTCCAAGTTGCGGCGCGATGACGATCTGCAAGCTTGGTATTCGGAAATTCCTCCTGAAAGGCGGCCGCTGCTGAACGCGAAAGGTGGGCTGTCGCTCGGCCACGCTCGCCTCGTGGCGCAATTCCTGAGCGAAAACTTTTCGCGCAAGCTTTCGCTCGCCGAGATGGCCGCTGTGTGCGGGCTGTCGCCTTACCATTTCGCCCGTGCTTTCTCCAAGACGTTCGGCGTGACGCCGCATCAATATGTTCTTGCCCTTCGCCTTGACTTTGCCGAGAAGCTGCTGGCCGACAGGCGCATGTCGATCACGGACATCGCCTATCTGAGCGGCTTCTCGAGCCAGAGCCATCTCACCACCACGATGAAGAAATACCGCGACGTGACGCCAATGCAGGTGCGAGAGAGGCTGGTTCAATCGGGGGCCGGCAGGCAGGGCTAATTCCCGCGCAGTTATCTATGGATCGGCTTATAAAAGGTATTACTAAAGTAATTTTGCGTTAACCCATGGAAGACCTACGGTATATTTTCAGATAAACAGCAATTTGTTGGAATACGAGCCCCGGAAAACCTGTCTTTCTGCAGCAAATCCGGTATTCGGATTCTAAGCTGGCCGAGGGGACATGAGCGACGACACGGCGGTTCGCCGGAGCCTTTCCGAGGAGATCGGTTACTGGCTGGAGTCGGCATCGAGGACGCTTGAGAAGCGCTATGGAGATGGCGTGCCCCTGGCCAAGCAGGACATGCTGCTGGCCCATTATCTCTACGGCCTCACGACCGTCGTTCACGCGCATGACGCGCCTGCCGTCCATCTGGCGGCGGTGCGGTCCTATCTCGAGCGGCTGATCCCGCCGGAGCGGGTTGCCGCGGCGCTTCAGGCTGTGCCCGAGGCGGGTGACGCCTGGCTTGAAAACACGCTCGATCGCGTCGAGGCGATCGGGGAAAAACAGGGCCACGCGCTGCTCGCGCGCGGCGCCGATGTGATCGTCCCATTTTCGAGCAGACACGCTTTGGCGGCAGGGTCGGCGGAACCTGCCGTTATCGAGCGCGACCCACCAAAGGAGGCATTCTCGCAATGAACTTCAGGCAAGAACGTATCAGTCAGCGCGGGCCGGCCCGATTTGCTGGAAACTGGGTCTCCGGCGCTCCCGAGAGCCGTTCGCTGCGCCGCCGCCTGATGGCGACGCTGCGCAACGCGCATCGCGTGCTCGGCATGCGACGCAAGGGATGTGGGCTCGGCAAACTCGGCGTCGGCGCAAGCCTTGGGTATATTGCATCGGCCGCCGCTTTGTTCCTGTTCGCGGCGCCGGCGCAAGCGCAATATGCCGCTGGCGGCGGGTCCGCGACCGCTCCCGAGACCATAGCGATCGGAAATGGCTCAACCGCCAGCCTCAACTGGGCCATAGCGCTCGGCTTCCAGGCTCAATCAACAGCGCAATACTCTGTCGCTATCGGCCGAACCGCGTCGGCCACCGGCCCTGGCGGCGCGGTGGCGCTGGGCTCCGGCACAATCTCGAACAACGTCAATACGGTAGCGATCGGCGTCAGCTCCAGTGCAACCGCCGCGGGTGCCAGCGCCCTGGGAACCTTCTCCGTTGCTTCGGGTGGCAACGCCACAGCCGTCGGCGTCAGTTCCTTGGCCAGCGGCGCCACCTCCTTTGCCGGCGGCTGGGGGACCCAAGCCACCGGGCTGCGCAGTACCGCGATTGGCAATTCATCTGTTGCGTCGGGAATAGATGCCTTTGCTCAAGGTACTTCCGCCACCGCAAGCAACCAGAATGCCATCGCAATCGGCTTCCAGTCGGTCGCTACACAGATCAACTCCATCAATATCGGCGGGCGCACTCTTGCGGGAGCGGGCGCTACTGCGCAGGGCGCCATCGCTCTTGGCACCGATGTGACGGCGTCTCAGCAAAACACCGTTGCCATAGGCATACTGACCAAGGCAACGGGAACGAGCGCCACGGCGATGGGTAACACGGCCAGCGCCTGGGGCAACCAGTCTATTGCGCTCGGCTTGGGGGCACAGGCAGGCCTTCAGGCCAACACGGCTTTGCCCAACAGCATCGCGATCGGCACCAATTCGCGCTCCTCCGGCGCTTTCGCCGTTGCGATGGGCACTACTTCAATTGCGAGCGGCTCCGCCAGCACTGCCGTAGGCAACACCGCCGTTGCCAGCGGCGCAAACGCCTCCTCATTCGGGTCTGGATCGAGCGCGGCAGGAGACAATTCTCTCGCTGCCGGCGTCAGCGCCAGCGCTGGTGGGATCGGCAGCACCGCACTCGGCGTCGGAGCCAATGCGACGGGAGCGGAATCCGCTTCGATTGGTGCCGCCTCCAAAGCCACCGGTGCCCGCGCGTTCGCGGGTGGCCGTTCGTCCACTGCCGGCGGTGACGATTCCATCGCCATCGGCACGTCGGCCGTCTCGACAGCGGCAGGCTCTACGGCAGTTGGAGCGGGCGCCGTGGCACAGGACGTAAACGCGGTCGCCATGGGCACCGCCGCCAGCGCGATCACCGCCGATTCTGTCGCGATCGGCACGGGCGCGGTGGCCGACGGCGGCAAGGCGGTCGCCATCGGTTACGGCAACGAAGCCTATGGTGACGGTGCGGTCGCCATCGGCGATCCAAGCTATGCCAGCGGTACCGGCGCCTTCACCGGCGGCGCCAACAACATCGCCAACAGCGACGGCACGGCCAGCGCCACCGCCGCAAATCAGGCCGCCGGCGCGGTGGCGATCGGCAACAACAATAAGGCGATCGGGCAAGGCTCCGTGGCGCTGGGCAATGGCTCCACCGCTGGCGCCGCCGGTCTCGCCGGCAATGTCGCGCTGGGCAATGGCGCGACTGCGGCGGCGAGTTCCGGCGACGTCGCCCTGGGCTCCGGCTCGGTGACCGTCGCTGCAGTCGGCACCAGCGGCACGACGATCGGCACCACGACCTACGCCTTCGCCGGCACGACGCCGACCTCGACCGTCAGCATCGGCGCTCCAGGCGCGGAGCGGACCCTCACCAATCTCGCCGCGGGCCGGCTCAGCAACGCCTCGACCGACGCCATCAACGGTTCGCAGCTTTTCGCCACCAATCAGCAGGTGACGCAGAACACGACCGATATCGCCAACATCGGGAATACGATCACCAACATCAACACCGGTGCCGGCATCAAGTATTTCCATGCCAATTCGACGCTGCCCGACTCCCAGGCTCTGGGGACGGATTCGGTCGCGATCGGCCCCAATGCCGTGGCCAACAACGCCGGCGATGTGGCAATCGGCCTGAACTCCGTATCCGGCGCCACGACGGTGGTCGGCGGCACAACGATAGGCGGTGTGAACTACGCCTTCGCCGGCGGAACTCCAGCGGGCGCATTCTCGGTCGGCTCCGTGGGCGCGGAGCGCCAGATCCAGAACGTCGCGGCCGGGCGGTTGAGCAACTCCTCGACCGACGCGGTCAATGGCTCGCAGCTGTTCGCGACCAATCAGCAGGTGACGCAGAACACCACTGACATCGCCGCCAACACCGCCGACATCACCACTCTCGGCAACACGATCAACAACATCAACACCGGCGGCGGCATCAAGTACTTCCACGCCAATTCGACGCTTGCCGATTCCCAGGCTCTGGGGACGGATTCGGTCGCGATTGGCCCGAATGCCGTCGCCACCAACACCGGCGACGTGTCGATCGGCCTGAATTCCGTTACCGGCGCCACGACCAATGTCGGCGGCACGACGATCGGCGGCGTCAACTACACCTTCGCCGGCGGAACCCCGGCGGGCGCGTTCTCGGTCGGTTCGGTGGGCGCGGAGCGCCAAATCCAGAACGTCGCGGCAGGGCGGTTAAGCAACTCCTCGACCGATGCGGTCAACGGCTCGCAGCTCTTCGCGACCAACCAGCAGGTGACGCAGAACACCACCGATATCGCCGCCAACACCGCCGACATCACCACGCTCGGCAACACGATCAACAATTTTGCCGGCGACACCTCGACTGCATACACGGACGCCAATGGCGACGGCATCCGCTATGTGCGCACCAATGACACCACGCTGCCGGTCACCGACGCCTTCGCGCAAGGGGTTGGCTCCTCGGCGCTCGGCTATCAGGCGACCGCATCCGCCGCCAATTCCCTGGCCCTCGGCCGCGGCACCGCGGTCACCATCGCCGACGGCGTGGCGCTGGGCTCCGGCTCGGTTTCGGATCGCGCGGTCGCGCCCGCGTCGGGATCGATCCTCTCCGGCACCGGCCTCATTCCCTACAACACCGCGGATATGAGCCTGCTCGGCGCCGTCTCGGTGGGTACATCCACCGCTTATCGCCAGATCATCAACGTGGCCGACGGCACGCAGGACCAGGACGCGGTCACGCTTCGCCAGCTGAAGGGCGCGCTGAGCTCCTTCGCTGTGACGGGGACCATGTACTTCCACGCCAATTCGAGCGCCCCGGACTCGCTGGCTGTCGGCGCCGAGTCGGTCGCGATCGGCCCGCGCACCACCGTCAACGGGGACAACGGCATTGGCATGGGCAACGGCGCCATCGTCCAGCAGACGGCACCGGGCGGCATCGCGATCGGCCAGAACGCGACCTCCAATCAGGCCGACAGCATCGCCTTCGGCACCAACTCGACCGCGAACGGCGCCCAGTCCATGGCGCTCGGCGCCGGCGCCACGGCCAATGAGCCGGGCAGCGTCGCGCTCGGCGCCGGCTCGACGACCGCCGCGGCCGTCGCCACCACCGGCACGACAATCAACGGCGTCAATTACACCTTCGCCGGAACCGCTCCGACGAGCACGGTTAGCGTCGGCAGCGTCGGCAACGAGCGCACCGTCACCAACGTGGCGGCGGGGCGGATCAGTGCCTCCTCCACCGACGCCATCAACGGCAGCCAGCTCTACGCGACCAACCAGGCTGTCGAAGCAGTGCAGGGAAGTGTCGGCAATCTGAATGAGTTCGCCGTCCAGTATGACAAGAACCCGGACGGCACCAAGTCCAATTCGCTGACGCTCGTCGGCGGCGACGTGAATGCGCCTGTCGTCATCCACAATGTCGGCGCTGGCACCGCCGATACCGATGCAGTCAACGTGCTGCAGTTCAACAACGGGCTGGCGACAACGTTCGACAACTCCAAGGCCTATACCAACCAGGTGGCGGCAACCACGCTGCAGCAGGCCAATGCCTACACCGACTCCAAGCTCAGCCAACTCAACATGGATATGGGCGAGGCTCGGGGCGAGGCGCGGCAGGCCGCCGCGATCGGCCTTGCGGCCGCCTCGCTGCGCTACGACGACCGTCCGGGCAAGTTGAGCGTGGCGGCCGGCGGCGGCTACTGGCGCGGCGAAGGCGCCGTGGCTTTCGGCGCCGGTTACACCAGCGAGGACGGCCGGGCGAGAGCGAACGTTTCGGGCACGACGGCGGGCGGGCACTGGGGTGTCGGCGCGGGTGTCAGCTTTACCCTGAACTAGAGCGTGATCACGAAAAGTGCGTAGCGGTTCTGCGAATGATCATGCTCAGGCAAGCAGCCCGTCCACGGTCGGGCGAGCCGTCTCTGCCGTGGCACTTTGCATGGTTTGCCTGCTCCTGTCCGGCCCGCGCGCGGCCGGGCAGGAGGCGGCCCAGCCCGCCTATCGGATAAAGCCTTCCGACGTCGCGGTGCCCGCGGGCGTGAAGCTTGGCGACTATCAGCGCACCACTCGTCCGTTCGAGAACTGGACGCTGATTTGCGACGAGAACCTGCAGGCCAGGAAGAAGGTCTGCAACATCGGCCAGTCTTTCATCGATCAAAGCCAGGCGTTGGTCTTCAGCTGGTCGCTCGCGGCCGACGAGAAAGGCAAACCCTTCATGATATTGCGGACTCCAAGCGCGGCAGGTAAGGCCAGCAAGCTTTCGCTGAGACTTGCCGGCCGCAAACAGCCGGTCGACGTTCAACTGCAGGGTTGCGATGCGTCGGTTTGCGTCGGCTATGTGCCCGTCGGCCCGGTGCTTCGCGAGCAGATCGGCAAAGAGACCACGGTCCAGGTTTCCTATTCCCTGCCGTCGGGGGCGACCGTCAACCTTGATGCCCCGTTCAAGGGACTCAAGACCGCGCTGTCGGCCATCAACTAGAAAGACTTCGAGATGACACGCCAATCCATCGAGGACAGAATCCTGACGCACTCCCAGCCGGTCGCGCTGCCGGAGCCGCCGGCAAGTCCACCGCCACAGCGTTCGCCAGGCTGGCGCCTGGCGCGAAACACGGCGCTGCTCGGCGCGTTCGCGGTCTTGGTCGCGGCGGCGGTGGTCCTGTCGTTCCGTCTCTATCCCGCGCTTGGGACATTCGTCGCCGGCACGGCCTCCGCGCAGGCGCAGGCGCCCATGCAGGGCAAGCCGGCCGAAGCCGTGCCCGCGCCGGTCGACGCCTCGGCAAACAAGAATCCATTTCAGGCGCATGTCGCGCAGGCAGGTGTCCGCACCTGCGCCAATCTCTTTGCCGCGATGGGGCAGGCTCTGACTGCCGGGTCGACCTATGCGATCCAGACGCAATGGGACAAAACCTCACCCGACACCCATGCCGTGCAGGCCGTCGCCGGGATGAGCTACAACCTGCCGGACTACAAGACGCAGGCCGCGGGCGTCGTTTTTGCCTCGCCTGTAGGCCAGAGCTGCGAGGGTGGCTTCATGCGCGTGGCGCCATTCCCGCGCTCTTGCCAGGAAGTCGCCGGAACGCTCCCGAAGGGCAGCCTGCTGGCGGACAATCTTTCGAACACGATGCTTTTCAACCTGGCCGACAATGCCGGCCAGGCGCTGCTGGTCCCAACCGGCAACACTTGCATCGTCGTCTCGGTCGCGCGCATGGGCGGCTAGAGCCGGGCATGACAGTCGATTGCTGAATAGCTGCAACTGGAGCACGAAGATGCTGATCAATCCCCGCCTTTCGATCCCGCTGCTTGCGGCGCTCGCCGGGCTTACGATTGCGAGCAACGCGGCTGACCTGATCGCCCCGTCACCGCCGGCGCAGACCGGCGAGGAAAAGGGCATCTGGGGCGCGATCGCCTACTCGCCGGGCGACGGCCGTCACGGCTTTTTCTGGGGCGCCGACAAGCGGCAGGAAGCGGAAGACATTGCGCTCAAGCATTGCGAGAATGCAGATGGCAAGGGCTGCCGGGTGGTCGAAGTGTTCCGCAACCATCGCCATTGGGACGATGATGACGGCACCGGCTTTCCCTATGAGCACTGCGCGGCGCTTTCGGTAGGCAAGAGCCGTGGCGAGGCGACGCCGTTCTGGAGTGCAGCATCAGCCGCGACCCGCCGCGAAGCCGAGGAGAAGGCGACAGCCCAGTGCGGAGGCGAGAGCAAGGAGTGCAAGATCCGCGAGTGGGTCTGCACCTGACTTGCTGCGGAACTCAAGCAGCCGCGGCGGTTGGCCGATATCGCGCCGTTCACACTGGAATGAGCGGCGCGACCTCGCGGTCTGAAGGCCGGTCGCTGGATGAGAGGCCGGACACGATACCGGCGCGATCGGCGGCGTTGCGGTTCTGGCTCATCTTGCGCTTGCCTTCGACCTTTGTAATCGGCATGCGCAGGCCGACAATGCCCTTCAGCTGCGATTGGATGAAATCCGCCGGCGCGTCCGACACCGCCCAGGGCGCGGCGCGCTCGCCTTCATGCAGGTTGGTCAGGCGGGTCACGACCTCGAGCAGCCTGTCGGCATCCTCGAAGAATTCGATCGGCCCATGGGCGTGGACGGCGACATAGTTCCAGGTCGGGACGACCTTCCCGGTCTCCTGCTTGGTCTGGTACCAGGCCGGCGTCACATAGGCATCCGGGCCCATGAATATCGCCAGGCCGTTGCCCAGCGGCGGCACGCGCCACTGCGGGTTTGCCTTTGCGACGTGGCCGTAGATCACGCCGTGCTCACCCTCGTTCTCGTCGAGCAAAAGCGGCAGATGCGTCGCCAGCGGCCCATCGGCCGTGGCGGTCACCAGAATTGCCAGCCGCGCCGCGCGGGTCGTGGCCATCAGGCTCTCTTGATCGTCGTCGCGGAAGGCAGGTGGTGTGTACATGATGAAATTCCTTGCGTTGCACAGCAAGATGCCGGAAAGCTGGCTTGCTTGGAACATCCAGTTTTGAAGGTTTTTGGTGGTCCAGTTGGAGCAGGACGGCGTCGCGCGCCGCATCATCGCGGCCATCAAGACGCGGATCCACAGCGGCGCCTACAGGCCCGGTGATCGCTTGCCGTCGACGCGGGCCTTTGCCGCCGAATGGGGCGCGTCGCGGACCACGGTGACCGCCGCCTACAGCCAGCTCGATGCCGAGGGCTATCTGATCATCCGGCAAGGGGCGCGCGCTATCGTTGCTCCGGGGCTGGAGAAGGCGTCGGGAGAAGCGCCCGTCGCGGCCGCTTCGCCACGGCACCTGTCGGCATTCGCGCGACGGTTGCTGACCCTGCCTCTGACGGCGTTGGCGCAGCCGGCCAAGATTGCGGATTTCCGCTATGGCGACCTGTCCGGAGCGGACTTTCCCGTGCTGGCCTGGCGGCGGGCGTCGAACAAGGCAATCGTCAACCGCGCCGCGCGGCTGCGCTATGGCGACCCGCAGGGCTCTTCCGGTCTGCGTAATGCGCTTCAGGCTTATCTCTGGCGGGCTCGCGGCATCAATTGCACGCCGGACCAGATCGTCATCGTCAACGGCTCGCAGCAGGGGCTCGACCTCTGCGCGCGACTGCTGCTCGACCCCGGTGACCCCTTTGTGATCGAGAACCCGGGCTATCTGCTGGCACGCCACGCCTTCGTGGCGGCGGGAGGCATTGCCGTGCCCGTTCCTGTCGATGCCGATGGGCTACGGACGGAAAAGCTGCCGCCGGCCCGTCTCGCCTGTGTGACGCCCTCGCATCAGTTTCCGCTCGGCGGCGTGCTTTCGGCGACGCGGCGGCGTTCGCTGCTGGCCTGGGCCGCCGGCACGAGGGCCTATATTGTGGAAGACGATTATGACGGCGAATACCGTCACGACATCAGCCCCATTCCGCCGCTGCAGGCGCTGGACGCGGACACGGTCATCTATGTCGGCACGTTGTCCAAGACGCTCTCGCCGACCTTGAGGCTCGGCTATCTCGTCGTCCCCGTCAGCCTGCGCCGGGCGTTCGGCGAGGCCAAGCGTCTGACCGACCGGCATGCTCCGATGCTGGAACAGGACGTGTTGGCCGAGCTGCTGGCGAGCGGAGCCTATGAGCGCCACGTGCGCAGCATCCGCAGGAAGAACGCTGAGCGCAGACAGGTCCTGCTGAAGGCTTTGACTGACCATCTGGGGCCGCGGGTCACTGTCGCCGGAGCGGACACCGGCCTGCATGTCGTCGCCTGGATGAACGGCATCGATGCCGGACGCGAACCGGCGATCATCGCCGCGGCGCGCGCTGCCGGCATCGGCCTCTATCCCGTGTCGCCCCTTTATGATCCGAGCGAACCCAGGCCGGAAACGGCCGGCTTCATCCTGGGCTACGCCGGGCTCGAGGCGGAGGCATTGCGACGCGGCGTCGCGGTGCTGGCCGCCATTTTGGCCGAGCACCGCTGACCGATTGGGGTCTTAGAAAATCTCGTTGGTGAGCCGCTTCACCGGGCCGAGCAGGATCGAGCCCGTCGGCACGCCATTGTCGATCGGGATCGCCTTGCGCTCCGGCATGTCCTCTTCAGGCGCGCCGATATTGGCCGTCACGATGACCGGCGTCTTGGTCGGCACGCGGTCGTAGAGGTCGATGATGTCCTGGTTGATCAGACGCACGCAGCCCGACGACACCGACTTGCCGATCGACCACCATTCGGGCGAGCCGTGCAAGCGGTAGAGCGTGTCCTGATTGCCCTGGAAGAGATAGAGCGCGCGCGCCCCGAGCGGGTTCTTCAGGCCGCCTGGCATGCCGCCATTCTTGGCGCTGAATTGCGTCAGTTCCGGCTGGCGGGCCACCATCTCGTCCGGCGGCGTCCATTTCGGCCATTTCTGCTTCCACTGCACGACCGCGTCGCCCGACCATTCGAAGCCGGCGCGGCCGAGGCCGACGCCGTAGCGGATCGCCTGGCCGCCCTCGCGCACCAGATAGAGGAAGTGGCCGGTGGTATCGACGACGATGGTGCCCGGACGCTGTCCGGTCGGATCGGGGACGATCTGGCGCAAGAATCTGTGATCGATCTTGTTGACCGGGATGGCCGGCAGGTCGAAGCCATTGTCCGACATCGCGCCATACATCGTCTCGTAGTCGCCGAGCGGCGGCTCGACATAGGCGGCCGGCGGCGGCTGGATGGGAGCAGGGGCCGGACCGGTGGTGGTGCAGGCGGACACGGCGGCCGAGGCAGCGCCGAGGGCTGTGAAATTGAGGAAGCCACGGCGGCTGATGCGGAAGGAAGCGTCTGACATGGTTGCCTTTTCTAGGTCTTAATTCGCAAGAAAGCATGAACCCGCGGGCACGTCGCGGCGGCATTCATAACAGTCGGCGGCGATAGGCGGTTCCAATTCTGGCCTGAGGGTGGACAGAAAAAGGCGAAGCTGTGACCGCGCCACAGCTGTTGCCCTGCAGCAACAGCGGCGTCAGATCTCTGCCAGGAGACCTTCGAGCGAAGGCAAGATCAGCCCCGGCGGGAGGTCGCGATACTCGTCCGGCTGGTTGGTCCGGTTGATCCAGACCGTGCGAAAACCGAATCTCGCCGCGCCGGCGATGTCCCAACGGTTCGACGACTGGAACGAAACCGCGCCGGGGTAAAGCCGCCAGCCGGTGACCACCATGTCGTAGACCGAGGGGTCGGTCTTGAAGCGTTTGACCTCGTCGACCGAAAACACGTCGTCGAGGATCTGGTCGAGCGCCGCGGATTTGACCGCCGCGTCGAGCATTTCAGGCGAGCCGTTGGATAAAATAGCGAGCTTCGCGCCCGACGCCTTGAGCGCTTTCAGCACTGCCGGCACTTCCGGATAGCAGTCGAGCCGCCAATAGGCTTCGAGCAGCTTCGTCCGCAGCGCCGGATCGGCCGAGGGCACCTTGCGCAAAGCGAAATCCAGCGCCTGCTCGGTGAGTTGCCAGAAGTCGGCGTATGATCCCATCAGCGTCCGCACCCAGGAATATTCGAGCTGCTTGGCGCGCCAGATTTCGGAGAGAAGCTGGCCGTCCGGGCCGATCTCGCCGGCATGACGGCGCACGGCGGCATGCACGTCGAACAACGTGCCATAGGCGTCGAAGACATAGGCAGCATGATGCATGTCTCAAGTTTTGCGGCGCGCAGGCTTGCCGCGCAAGCATTGATTGCGGCCAAGTGCCTCTGGCCCCAACGATTTTTCCCGATGTCAATTGACGCCAACCGTCAAAGCATCGTCCTATGGCGGACTGAAATCACTCAATTGGACGGCGACCATGACACTGGCGGCGGCGGCGCAAACCGCGACTTGGACCTATGTGGACGGCGACTGGTACGAGGGCAATGTCGCCATTCTCGGGCCGCGCAGCCACGCCATGTGGCTCGGCACCAGCGTCTTCGACGGCGGCCGCTGGTTCGAGGGCGTCGCGCCCGATCTCGAGCTGCACTCCGCTCGCGTCAACGCTTCCGCGATCGCGCTTGGTCTGAAGCCTTCGATGACGACGGAAGAGATCGTCGGCCTGACTTGGGACGGCCTGAAGAAATTCGACGGCAAGACGGCGGTCTATATCAGGCCGATGTATTGGGCCGAGCATGGCGGCTATATGGGCGTGCCGGCCGACCCGGCCTCGACGCGCTTCTGCCTCTGCCTTTATGAATCGCCGATGATCCCGCCATCGGGCTTTTCGATCGGCGTCTCGCCGTTCCGGCGCCCAACAATCGAGACCATGCCCACCAACGCCAAGGCCGGCTGCCTCTATCCCAACAATGGCCGTGCCATTCTGGAGGCCAAGAACCGCGGCTTCGACAACGCTTTGGTGCTCGACATGCTGGGCAATGTCGCCGAGACCGGGACCTCCAACATCTTCCTGGTCAAGGATGGTCATGTGATGACTCCGGCCCCGAACGGCACGTTTCTGTCGGGCATCACCCGCTCGCGCACCATCAGCCTGCTCGGCGATTACGGTTTCAGGACCACCGAGAAGACGCTGTCGGTCCGCGATTTCCTCGAAGCCGACGAGATATTCTCGACCGGCAACCACTCGAAAGTGGTACCCGTCACGCGCATCGAAAACCGCGATCTGCAGCCCGGTCCGGTGGCCAGGAAGGCGCGCGAGCTCTATTGGGAATGGGCGCATTCGACGTCCGCCGCCTGACCCGCTGGAGCGTTTCACCGCTTCAGGGAAACGGCGACACGCTCCATCTTCCTGTTTTGCGCAATTCCGCACGGAAAACCGTTTCGCACTTTTCCTGGAATTGCTCTAAAAAGTCGCTCGGCGCTCCATTCCGGAGTTGCCCCGATCCATTCCAGACCTATCTTAGCCCGGTAGTATCACCGGACTTTTTTCCTCGAGGGAGTACCATCCATGGCTTTTGAGTTGCCCGCCTTGCCCTATGACTACGAGGCCTTGCAGCCTTACATGTCGAAGGAGACGCTGGAGTATCACCACGACAAGCACCACAAGGCCTATGTCGACAACGGCAACAAGCTGGCGGCCGAGGCCGGAATGGGCGACCTGTCGGTCGAAGAGGCCGTGAAGCAGTCCTTCGGCAAGAATGCCGGGCTCTTCAACAACGCCGCCCAGCACTACAACCACATCCATTTCTGGAAATGGATGAAGAAGGGTGGCGGCGGCAACAAGCTGCCGGGCGCGTTGCAGAAGGCCTTCGACAGCGACCTCGGCGGCTACGACAAGTTCAAGGCGGATTTCATCGCCGCCGGCACCACCCAGTTCGGCTCCGGCTGGGCCTGGGTCTCGGTCAAGAACGGCAAGCTGGAAATCTCCAAGACCCCGAACGGCGAGAACCCGCTGGTCCATGGCGGCTCGCCGATCCTCGGCGTCGACGTCTGGGAGCACTCCTATTACATCGACTACCGCAACGCCCGGCCGAAATACCTCGAAGCCTTTGTCGACAGCCTGATCAACTGGGACTACGTCCTGGAGCTCTACGAGAAGGCCAAAGCCTGAGTGATTTTGATGAGAAGCCCCGGTTCGCCGGGGCTTTTCTTTTTCAGGAGAAACCCGGCAAAATCGTCGCGGCGCCGGGGAATAACCCCACCATCACGCTCGTTAACGTCCAGAGCAGTTCCAGGAAACGTGTTGAACGGTTTTCCGTCCGGAATTGCGCCAGCGAACCCTCTTCATCCACGGAGCCAATTGAATGAGAAAGCTTGTCATCGCCATCTCTATGCTTGCCTTTGCCGGCTCGGCCTATGCCGACCCGATCCAGGGTCGCCAGGCCCTGATGAAGGAACGCGGCAAGCTCGCTGGGCAGATCTCGAAGGTGGTCAAGGGCGAGACGCCTTTCGATGCCGCCGCCGTGCTGGACGCGCTGAAGGCACTGCAAGCCAATGCCGAGAAGTTCGATGTCGACGCGCTGTTCCCTGCCGGCTCCGACAAGGGCGACACCACGGCCGCGCCGAAGATCTGGGAAGACATGGCGGGCTTCAAGGCGGCCGAGGACAAGTTCCTGGCCGATACCAAGGCCGCGGTCGCTTCCCCGCCGGCCGATGTCGACGCGCTGAAGGCGCAGCTCAACACGCTGGGCGGCGATTGCGGCACCTGCCATCAGACCTACCGGATCAAGAAGAGCTGATCGCTTGACGATGGCCTGGCTGAAGAAGCTTGTCGGCGCCGTCATCGTGCTTGGCGCCGCCGCGGCCGGCGCCAGCTGGGTTCTGTCGGCGCCGGTCAGGCTGGACGCCGGCACCGTCGCTGACCTTTCCCCTGGCGACGCCGCCAGGGGAAAGCGAATCTTCTACGCCGGGGGCTGCACCTCCTGCCACGCCAGACCTGGCGCCCAGGGCGACGCCCGCCTCGAGCTCGTCGGCGGTCTGGAACTCAAGACGCCGTTCGGCACCTTCGTCCCACCCAACATCTCGCAGGACCGGAAGGACGGCATCGGCGCCTGGAGCGAGGCGGACTTCGCCAATGCCATGCTGAAAGGCGTCTCTCCTTCCGGCGAGCATTTCTATCCGGCCTTTCCCTATGCCTCCTACGCGCGCATGAAGCCGGCCGACATCGCCGATCTCTACGCCTTCATGAAGACGCTGCCGGCGATTGCCGGCAGGGCGCCGGATCACAGGCTTTCCTTCCCCTTCACCATCCGTCGCGGCATTGGCCTCTGGAAGCTTGTCTATCTCAGCCCCGAACCGGTGATCGCGCTGCCAGAGGGCGCGCCGGACAAGGTTCTCGCCGGCCGCTACCTGGTCGAGGGTCCGGGCCATTGCGGCGAATGCCACACGCCGCGCGATTTCGCCGGCGGCGTCAAGAAGGCCGAGTGGCTGGCGGGCGCCGTGGCCGCCGAAGGCTCGGGCGTTGTGCCCAATATCACCCCGCAGGGCGGCACCAAGGACTGGTCCGAGGCCGACATCGCCAATTACCTCGAAACCGGCTTCACACCCGATTTCGATTCGGTCGGCGGCTCCATGGTCGACGTGCAGCGCAACATCGCGCAACTGACCGCCGACGACCGCGCGGCGATTGCCGCCTACCTCAAGGCCGTCCCGCCGCACCCCAACGGCTATCCGGCGCGCAAGCCGGCGAGTTAACCTGCGCACGCGGCGTCAAACCCGCGACCATACATGATGGCGTAAAGCGGTTTGGCATGCCAATCGGTGGCGAATTAGTTGACTTGAATACTCATGTATTATAGGCGCTTCGGGCCAATTCCCCGAGGACCGAAGCTTGCCCACGCCCTCCATCGACCTTGTGTCCGAATTCACCCATGACGAGCAGCGCGTGGCGCTTGTCCTCGCCGGCGGACGCATGCTGTCCTACAGGGAACTCGGCGGTCTCGCGCTAGACTTCGCGTCGCAGTTGGGACGAAGACAAAAGCGGCTCGTGGCGATTGCGGCGGAAGCTTCCGAGCACGCAGTCGCCGCCTATATCGGAGCCCTGCAGGCTGGGCACGCAGCGGCCATGCTGCCGCCGTGCGATAATAGGCTTTGGGACGATTTCCAGGCAGCCTTCCAGCCGGATTTCACCTACAGGCCAATTGACGGCCGCTGGCGTCTCGTTGAGGAAGCTCGATCATCTGGAGATGCGGAGCCGCTGCATCCCGATCTCGCGCTGCTGCTGATGACATCCGGCAGCTCGGGCGCTGCCAAGGCGGTCAGGCTTTCCTACGGCAATCTCGAATCCAATGCGCGCTCGATCGCGGCCTATCTCGAGCTCTCTTCCTTCGACCGGGCCGCTCTCGTGCTGCCTCTCCACTATTCCTATGGGCTGTCGGTCCTCAATTCGCATCTGGTTGCGGGCTCTAGCGTCCTCTTCACCGGCATGTCGGTCATGGACAGCGACTTCGTCAGCACGATAGGCCACGGCGGCTGCACGAATCTGTCTGGTGTCCCGTATTCTTACGAGCTTCTGGAACGGGTGCGTTTCCGCGACGCTGAGCTCAAGGCGTTGCGCATGATGACGGTGGCGGGCGGAGCGCTTGGCCCGGATCTCATCCGCCTTTATCGGAACCACATGGTCGCCAGGGGCGGCCGCTTCTTCGTCATGTATGGCCAGACCGAGGCGACGGCACGCATGGCTTTCGTGCCGCCGGAGAGCCTTTCCGACAAGGAGGATCGGATCGGCGTGGCGATTCCGGGCGGCAGCCTCGGTATCGTCGACGCTGCAGGCGAGCCGATCAGCCAACCAGGCATTCCCGGAGAGCTCGTCTATCGCGGTCCGAACGTAATGATGGGTTACGGCACGCGGCGCCTCGACCTCGCGCGCGGCGCAGAGCTCGAGACCCTGAACACTGGCGACATTGCCGTACGGGACCAACATGGTTTCTTCCGCATCGTCGGGCGCAGAAGCCGCTTCGCCAAGATCGCAGGCCTCAGGATCGGCTTCGATACGATGGAGCAGGCGCTGGAGCGCGCCGGCATTGCCGCCGCGGTGGTTGGCGACGATCGGGGATTGCAGGCCTACGTGATAGGCGCCGACCCGACCGGGAGAGCACGGCGCATTCTTGCCGAGATCAGCCACCTGCCAGCCAATCTGGTTTGGGTTGCGACGCGCGAGGACTTTCCCAGACTTGCCTCTGGCAAGATCGACTATGCCTGCCTCCAGCAGGAGATGTTGGAAGGGCGAACGGAAATCCGCTGTGAGCGGGGCGGTCTGCTCGGTGCCTACGCCCGCGTATTCTATCCCCTGGCCGTCGGCCGCAATGACAGCTTCGTCTCTCTTGGCGGGGACTCCCTTCGATTCCTGCAATTGGCTCTGGAACTCGAGCGTCTCGGCATGAACCTGCCGGACGGATGGGAACGCTTGAGCATTGCCGAGCTGGCAAACCGCGAGGCGGCGGGACTTCCCGAACACCGGCACGCAAGCGAGATGCCGACCGATTTAGTGCTGAGGGTTATCGGGATCCTGCTGGTGGTCGTGCATCACGAAACGCTGTGGCCCATCCCCGGCGGCTCCGGCGTCATGATGCTGCTGGCCGGCTACAGCCTTGCTCGTTTCCAGTCGGCCCATTTCCTTGCCGGTCGAATTGGGCACGCGCTCAAACCTGCGATCGACGTCCTAATCCCGTATTTTCTCATTGTCGCCGCTTACGCTGCAGCCTGGCGGACGATCCCCTGGGCTTCGATGACGCTTACTGGGAATTTCGGCTATGCCGAACCGGAGCGTCACGAGATGATTCCGTACCTTTACTGGTTCATCGAGGCCTATTCGCAGACGCTCCTGCTCTTCGCTCTAATCTTTGCCATTCCTGCAGTCCGCAAGCTTGCCCGGGCTCACCCCTTCGTTTTCTCGCTCGGCCTTTTGGGGGTTGCCGCTGTCGCGCGCTTTTCGTCCCCATCGCTCGTCGACCTAGGCAACCGCCAGATATTCACGATCTATTGGGTTTTCCATTTGGCCGTATTCGGTTGGTGTGCCTGTTTCGCCGACACTCCGGCGAGAAAGCTGACTCTGACCGCGCTTGCCGCCGCTGTGCTGGGTTATTTGGCCTTCTGGGAGTCGGTCTGGTTCGGGACGACGGTCAAATATCTGATGATCTTCGCGGCGCTTTTGGTCCTTCTTTACCTGCCGCGCGTTCGCCTGCCGGCCGGGATAGGGCGGCTGGTTGCGCAGGTCGCCGTCGCAGCGTTTCCGATCTACCTTTTCCACCGTTTCGTCCCGGAAATATTGATGGCGCCCGCCGCGGGCAAGCTGCCGGTCCCGATCTTCCAGCTGCTCGCGATCGTCGGTGGCATTGCCTTAGGCATCGTTTCCGGCAAGGCCTTGGCAGGCATCCGAAACCTGCGTGGCAGATTGATCCTGGGACGCCAGCCGGAATTGCTCTCCGCCTGATCCACGCTCGTGCCGCTCTAAATCAAAGTGATGGAGCATGACGTCGTCCGAAAACCGCTCCACACTTTTCGGCATCATGCTCTACGGGTGGCGGTCGCCCAGGAAGTCGAAGCCGTTCTCGAAAAAGTGGTTGTAGTCGCAGGTCAGTTCCTCGCCGGGCGCGATGTCGCGCAACGCATAGGCCTCTTCCGGAGAGGAGATATCGCAGTTCGGGTCGTCCGCGTGGTTCATATAGCGGGCGTCGTCCGCCTCGAAGACGATGAAGTTGGGATCGCGCCGGTCCGGATAGGAATAGCGGTCGAGATAGGACTTCACCGGGCCGGATTCGCCCTCATAGGTCTCCACGGGAATGCGTCGATCGAACCTTGGATCGAGCTTCCAGATCAATGTGCCCCGCGCAATGCGGTGTTTGGCGAAGACGCCGATGCCCTGGATGGGCGATTTGTCGAGATAGACGTCGACGAGCAGCATAGCGAGCCTTGCGAATGTATCTGGACGCGGCCCCGAAATGGCCACAACCGAAAACGACGGCGCATTGCCTAGCGCGCGAGCCGTGCGATTGCGAGTAGAAAATCAGGCCTTGCCTGTCACTTTCAAGGCAAAGGCGTAAATATAGGCGATCTCCTCTAGCCGCGAGAAGCGACCCGAAGCGCCGGCATGGCCGGAATCCATGTTAATCTTGAACAGGACCGGGTTGCCGCCTGCCTTGCGTTCGCGAAGCCGCGCCACCCATTTCGCCGGCTCCCAATAGGTGACGCGCGGATCGGTCAGGCCCGCCAGCGCCAGGATCGGCGGATAGTCGAGCGCCGCCACATTGTCATAGGGCGAATAGGCCGCGATCGTCTGGTAGTCGGCGGCGGACGCGATCGGATTACCCCATTCCGGCCATTCCGGCGGCGTCAGCGGCAGGCTGGCGTCGAGCATGGTGGTGAGCACATCGACGAACGGCACCTCGGCGACGATGCCGCCGAAGCTTTCCGGGGCCAGGTTGGCGATCGCCCCCATCAGCATGCCGCCGGCGGAGCCCCCCTGCGCCACAATGCGGTCGTGGTCAGTGTAGCGCTCGGCAACGAGATGGCGGGCGCAGGCGATGAAATCGGTGAAGGTGTTCATCTTCCTTGCCCGCTTGCCGTCCTCGTACCAACCGTAGCCCTTGTCCTTGCCGCCGCGCACATGCGCGATGGCATAGACAAAGCCGCGGTCGACCAGCGACAGGCAATTGGTATTGAAGGCGGAAGGAACGGTGATGCCATAGGAGCCGTAGCCGTAAAGCAGGCAGGGCGCCGAGCCGTCGAGGGGCGTGTCGCGATGATATAGCAGCGAGATCGGCACCAGCTCGCCATCGGCGGCGGGCGCCATCAGCCGGCGCGTGACATAGTGCGCAGGATCGTGGCCGGAGGGCACTTCCTGCGTCTTCAAAAGCACGCGTTCGCGGCTGCGCATGTCGTAGTCGAACACCTGCGCCGGCGTCGTCATCGACGAATAGGTGAAGCGCATCACTTCGGTTTCGTATTCGTAGGAGCCGGAGAGACCGAGCGAAAAAGCTTCCTCGTCGAAAGAGATGAAATGCTCCTCGCCGCTGGCGCGCTCGCGCACGACGATGCGCGGCAGGCCTTCCTTGCGCTCGAGCCGGACCATGTGATGCTTGAAGCCGAGCACCGACAGGATCAGCCGGCCGGGCTCGTGCGGCACCAGTTCCTGCCAGTTGGCGCGCCCGGGATTGTCGACCGGCGCGGTCATGATCTTGAAGTCCTTGGCGCCGTCGGCATTGGTGAGGACGAAGAAGACGTCGCCGCCTTCTTCCAGATCGTATTGCAGGCCGGTCTCGCGCACCGCCACAAGCTTCGGCTCTGCGGTTGGATCATTGGCGGGCAGCAGGCGGTATTCCGACGTTTCATGATCGTTGATGCCGATCATGATCCAGTCGTTGGCGCGCGTGCCGCCGACATCCATGAAGAAGCCCGGATCGGTCTCCTCATAGATCAACCGGTCGTTTTCAGACCTGTCGCCCAGCGCGTGGAAGAACACTTTCGACGGACGATGGTTGTCGTCGAGACGAGTATAGAAGAAGCCGCCGTCGCCGGCGTCCCAGACCCCGCCGCCGCCCGTATCCGGGATCTGGTCGGCAAGTTCTTTGCCGCTCGCAAGATCGCGCACGCGCAGCGTGAAGAACTCCGAACCCTTGTCGTCGAAGGCCCACAGCAGCTTTCCGTGGTCGCCCGAATGGTCGACGCCGCCAAGCCGGAAATAGGGCTTGCCCTCGGCTTCCGCGTCGCCGTCGAGCAGGATCTCCTCAGTGCCGCCGTCGCGCGGCGTGCGGAAATAGCGCGGCTGCTCGCCGCCCTGCCGGAACGACGATCCGTAGGCATAGCGGCCGTCCTTCATGGGCACCGTCGAGTCATCCTCCTTGATGCGCCCCTTCATCTCGGCAAACAGCCTGGCGCGCAGGTCCGCGGTGCCGGCCATGAGCGCGGCCTGATAGGCGTTCTCGGCATTGAGATGGGCGCGGATGCGGCCGTCGAGCAGGGAAGGGTCGCGGAACACGGCCTGCCAGTTGTCGGCCCGCATCCAGGCATAGTCGTCGCTGCGGGTGATGCCGTGATGCGTGTCCGAAACCGGGTGTTTCTCAGGGGTCGGCGGGCTGGCGGCCGGGAAGGCGGAAGTCAAGGCGGAAGCTCTGGTCATTACGTCTCGCTGCGGAATTTGCTTGAATGACGAATGAACACGCCGCTCAGCGGCGGTTCAACGGGCGCGGTTCAAGGTGGTACAGAAGCTAAGTCGAAGGGGGAAAGATGAAATCCTGTGTTTCTACCGCAATGTCAGTTGCCGTCGTAGCGGCAGGTCTGGCTTTTTCCAGCCAGTCTCATGCAACCGTCTTTGCCGCCTGGCAAGTGGCGGGCGTGCCGTTCGGTGATACGCTCAATGCTCGAAAATATCCGTCCAATACATCGCAGAAACAGGCCGCCTATCCGAACGGCACCGTGCTGCAGATGACCGGCCGCTGCACCGGAGGTGTAAACCTGCTCGATATCGGCCGGCAGCCACAATGGAAGCAGCGCCAGGCGATCCGCTATCGCTGGTGCGAGATCTGGCACGATCCGGCGCAGAATGGTCATTTCGTCACCGGCTGGGTCTACGGCAAATACATCGCGCCTTACTGATGAATCCCGTCGCGTCGCCTTGTCGGGTCCAGCCGCCAAGGCGGTATCCTTGCGCTTCGCTGTGCCGCAGGATTCGTTGTGCAGGTGAAAGGGCACCCAAGCATTAGTCAAGCATTGAACGTGGTGTCGAGTGGCGATCGGATGTCTAACATGCGGATGACGCAACGTCATGCCATGCTGGTCTGACCAGAAAAATCTCGCGAAGTTACACGGCGCACGAATTTTTGAAGCTGAATCGGCAATAGTTGATGAATATCGACCAATATAAGTCAATATGCGAATTGACTTACTTTCAATGCGGCGTCATTAAGATAACCGACGCGAATCTCAGAGCCTTTCCTGAACGAAATCCGCGCGATGCCCGATCCACAAAAAAGGGCGCAGTTTTAGAAACAACTCTCGTTGGGGCCTTAGCACTATGGAAATCGTCGAAACACCTTCGAAAAACGGTGACGCGCTGATCGAGCTGACCGCCGATGTCGTCGCCGCCTATGTCAGCAACAATCCGGTGCCTGTTGGGGAACTGCCGAACCTTATCGCCGACGTCCATGCCGCGTTGGGCCGCGTCGGGGGCTCGTCGGAGCAGCCGTCGGCTGAGAAGCAGAAGCCGGCCGTCAATCCGAAGCGCTCGGTCCATGACGACTACATCGTCTGTCTCGAGGACGGCAAGAAGTTCAAGTCGCTGAAGCGGCATCTGATGACCCACTACAATCTCACGCCGGAAGAGTATCGTGAGAAGTGGGGCCTGGACGCCAACTATCCGATGGTCGCCCCCAATTACGCTGCCGCCCGCTCGCAGCTCGCCAAGAAGATGGGTCTGGGCCGCAAGCGCAAGGGCCGTTGATAGGTCCCAGCTCGTCAAGCAGTTCGACGGCGCCCTTACGGCGCCGTTTTGCTTTCCTGACGGGAGCGATATCGGCCGGATCAGGCCGTCTGCTTCAGCGCCGCTTCCGCATCGCGCTTGATGCGCTTGACCATCGAACGCAGGCCGTTGGCGCGCTGCGGCGACAGATGCTCGTCAAGGCCGAGCTCCTTCAGGGTCGCTTCGGCGTCCGTGTTCTGGATTTCGCTTGCCCGCCGGCCAGAAAACAGCGCCAGCATGATGGCGACGAGGCCGCGCACGATATGGGCGTCCGAATCGCCCTGGAAGCCGATCACCGGATCGGCGCCCGCTCCCTGCTTGGTGGTGAGCCACACCTGGCTCACACAGCCAGGCACCTTGTTCGCAGCCGTGCGCTCCTCCTCAGGGAAAGGCGGCAGGCTCTCGCCGAGCTCGATTACATAGCGATAACGGTCCTCCCACTCGTCGAGCAGGGAAAAGTCGTCGCGGATGGTCTGAATCGAGGTGGCCATTGCCCGCATATAGTGGCCCGACACGGCCGCGTCACGGAAAAAGAAAGACGCCGCGGGCGTCGAGAGGTCGGACGGGGCCCGCGGCGTTAGAGCAATTCTGGGGAACGTGCGTAGGCGGTTTTGCGCCAGGAATTGCACTAAAATTAAAGTGCCGAGCGAACGGCCGGAAAGAATTCAGTTCTTGGCCGTCAACATCACCGGAATGTTGACCTTGGTCGGCAACACGATGTCCTCGGCGACGCTGCCGGTGGTCGTGACGGAGCCATCCGCGACCTTCGTTTCGGGCGCGCCTGCCGGCCCGGACTGCTTGTCGTCGATCATGGCCGCGGCGATCTTGGCCGTTTCCTTGGCGCGAACGGTGATGGTGTACATGGCCGATTTGCCGGTCTCGCAGACATCGGGCTTGCGCTCGCAGAGCCCTGCAATGTCGCCGACCGCCTCGCGCGCCGCAAACAGCGCCTGGATCGGTCCGACGCTCTGCTGGCCGTTCTCGCCCGGGCCGACGCCGAGCGGCAGCGCCAGCAGCACCAGCGAAAACCAGAAAGCCATCCTGATCAGAAAGCCCATCTTACTTGCCTCTCATCGGGGATGGAATGATGCATCCATCCGTGACGGATCACGCATCCATCGGCATGACCTCTTTTATGGGCACGATAGTGGCACGGTCACGCAAAGGACGGCTTGCATCGAAGCCGCGAATTTTCCTCAAATTTTAGGCAAATTCGAAAGGATCGGTTTTGATATGGGCTTGTGTCGAATCTCATCGACTTCGTTAACTTTATGATAACCATGTATCACATTGTTATTAAACGATTTTACTCCAGGCAGAACTTAGTCGGTTCAAGTTCCGGCCCGTTTTGGCACAGGCCTTGCGGCTAACCCGCCGTTTACCATGGCGCCAACTCGGCATGCTTTGCCGGGCTGGCATCACAATATTTGCCTTGGCGCGGTCGCCGGCTTCGCCAGCCTTATCCATTCCTTAAACGCTGGATGCGAGTTTCAAGCCAATTGATGAGTCACCTGCCAGGCAGGCGTTTTTCACGACCGGGTACGCGTGCGTTGAGTTCTATTTCAGCCAGATACGTTCAATTGCCTGGCGCGGTTTCCGCCGGCTGCGAGCGCATGGTTCACCCGACCGTGACGGGTGAGGCGGAACGCCTGCGCCAGCGCCGCTTCATCGGCGTCATGCTCGCCGCGCCCTTCCTTGCCGCGGGCGCCGCGGTCACGCTGGTCACTTCAAGTCTCGGCGCTGCCGTCACGATAGCCGCGATCTTTGCCGCTTTCGGCCTGTGCTGGTTCGCGGCGCTTCTGGTGGCGGCCACCGGCCATATGGCGCTTGCCGGCCGCATGGCGGTCGCGTTGGGTGGGCTTGCCCTAGCCGGCGCTATCGCTGCGGCGGGCGGATTGGCCTCGCCGGCGGCACTCCTTGCTGTCGCATTGCCGGTCGAAAGCTGGTGGGTCTCAGGGTCGCGGCGCGCCGCACTGACGGGCGCGCTGGCGGCGCTTGCCGCTATCGTGCTGCAGCCCTTTGCCGGGCAGTTGCTGCCGTTCGGCGAGATCGCCGCCTGGCATTGGCTGCTGCCGCTCGCCTGGGCGCTGACGCTGTTGCCGCGGGCCGCCGCCTTCGCCAGCCCGGCCGGCTTAGGGTCGGCGGAGCCTGCCGGCGATCGTCTCGAGGACGTCATCGACGCCGTCGTGCTCCGCCTCGGGCGCCAGGGCGAAGTGGTCGACGCGTCCGCCAAGACGCGTTCGATCCTGAAATTGGCGCCCGAGCTTCTGCTCGGCACCGGCCTGTTCGACCGCATCCATCTTTCCGACCGCGTCGCTTATCTCACCGCTCTGGCCGACATGCGCGAGGGCGCGCCGAAGCGCCAGCTTGATCTGCGCATCCGCTTGCCGCGCGAGGGTTCTGGCGCGGTCGACAATTTCCGCCCGTTCAGCCTCGAGCTGCTGCGCGGCGCAGTCGACCGCGACATCTTCACCCTGGTTCTGCGCGAAAATGACGATGTCGCAGCACTTCGCGAGGAGCTTGCGCAGGCGAGGGAAGCCGCTGCGGCTGCCGAAGTGGCCAAGGGCCGCTTCCTGGCCGTGGTCAGCCACGAGCTGCGCACGCCGCTCAATGCGATCCTCGGCTTTTCCGACATGCTCCTGCATGAGATGTTCGGGCCCTTCAAGGATCCGCGTCAGAAGGAATATGTCGGCCTGGTCAGGGAGTCCGGCCAGCATCTGCTGTCCGTCGTCACCTCGATCCTCGATGTTTCGCGCATCGAGGCGGGCGCCTATGCGACCGAGCTGGAGCCGTTCCGCTTTGTCGAGGCCGTCGACATGTGCCGCTCGATGATGCGACCGCTGGCCGATGCCAAGAGCATAGTTCTTGCCACGCAGATTGCCCCGGATGCGGGCGAGATCAATGCCGACCGCCGGGCGGTCCAGCAGATTCTGATTAATCTCGCCTCGAACGCGGTGAAGTTCACGCCCGATGGCGGCAGCGTGGTGATCGGCGCCAAGCGCGTCGGCTCGCACCTGCATTTCTGGGTGAGCGACACCGGTATCGGCATCGCCGAGGAGGACATGGCCAATCTTGGCAAGCCGTTCATGCAGATCCAGAACGACTACACGCGTCGTTTCGAGGGAACCGGACTCGGCCTGTCGCTGGTCAAGGGCCTGGTGGCGCTGCACGAAGGTACGATGTCGATCGAGAGCGCGCCGGGTGAGGGCACCACGGTGACGATCGGCCTGCCGGTGAACGGGCCGAAGCGGCGATCCGGTGCGCCATCCGGCGTGCTGGCCATGCCGGCGGCCAAGCCGAAGGGGGACGCAAATGGGGAGAGGAATGGCTCGCTCCGCAAAACGGCCTAAGGTGGTCGAACCCGAGCGCGGCGTTCTTGCCGAGGGCGCGGTTGCCGTCGGTCAACTGATCGCCAGCAACCCGGTTCTGGTCGGCGGCTCGACCGCTTTCCTGGTGACGCTGTTCTACGTCTCGGCCAACGCGCTCTGGTATCAGCCCTTTCCGCATACCGGCGCGTTCTTCGCCACCCGAAGCATCGAGAACTTCCCGCATACGGTCTCCGACGAGCCGGAGACCACCATCAACATCGTGCGCCAGGCGCCGGCCCAGCCCGCGGCCAAGCCGGATCCGGTCGTCCAGCAGGTGCAGGGCATTCTGAAGGACCTCAACTTCTACGACGGCACGGTCGACGGCCTCAGCGGACCGGCCACGCGCAAGGCCATCCAGACCTATCAGCTGAAAGTGGGGCTGCCGGGGTCGGGCGAGATTGACGGCGCGCTGCTCGACCAGCTTGGCGCCCGCCAGACGACGGCGGCCATTCCCCACCCGATGCCGCGGCCGGCCGATGGCGCAGTCGCCGCGTCTGCCAAACCGCAGGTGATCCAGGTCTCCGCTCCGGCCGATGGCGCCACGCAGCCGCCCGACGCCCGCATCGTCAAGATCCAGGCCGGCCTCAAGGCGTTCGGCAATGGCGACATGCAGCTCGACGGCAAGGTCGGTGCCCGCACCAAGGCCGCGATCAAGGAATTCCAGGCCTTGTTCGGGCTGCCCGAGACCGGCGAGCCGGACGAGGCCGTTTATGTTAAAATGCGCGAGATCGGCCTGACGAACTGAGCGGCAGCGATCGTTTCGGTTCTTTGATCCTTGCTGTAAGAAACCGCGCATGACATCCGGAACCTTCCCATGCGCGTGACCACCGATCTCTGGGTCTCGGCCCTTATGCGCCGCGTGTTCGGCGCCGGCGGCTTCGCCGCTGTTGTCAAGCGCGGCGCGACCGAGGCCGGCGCCGTCTTCGTGTTGTCGCGCGGGCGTCTGGGGGAGGTGACCTTCTACGGGCCGGCGCCGCAGACCAGCTACGATTCGGCCAAGCCCGATGAGCGCTTTTTCGCCGTGCTCGGCACGAGCGACGACAGCTCGGCCTTCGATGCGCGGCTGGAGCGGGAGAAAAAATTCGATCCCGACATCTGGGTGGTCGAGATCGAGGGCGGGACCGTTCCCGTCGAAGAGCTTCTTTCGGTGAAGGCCAACTAGGGCGTTTTACCGTCTACGGGAATCACCATGAGAGCACGAGCGCCGGCCGCGGGCCAACGAAGCGCAGAAGGTTCATCACGCCGCTTCCCCGTTCTGGACGGGAAACCGGGCGGCGAAGACTTCTTTGGCCGCAAACAACCCGTTGAGCGCCGCGGGAAAGCCGGCATAAACCGTCATCTGGATGATGGTTTCGACGATTTCGTCCTTGGTCAGCCCGACATTGAGCCCCGCCTCGATGTGGACTTTCAGTTGCGGGGTCGCGGTTCCCATCGCTGTCAGCGCCGCGATGGTCGCGATCTCACGGGCGCGCAGATCGAGACCGGGGCGGCTGTAGATGTCGCCAAACGAGAACTCGAACACGTAGTTCGCGAAGTCGGGGGCAATGTCGGCCAGGGCGGCAATGACTTTGTGGCCGGCTTCGCCGTCGATTTCAGCGAGCGCCCGCTTGCCGCGTTCCAGCCGGCTTTCGCCGATGTTCGGGGATTGATGCGTCATAGTCCTTCATCCTCTGTTTCACGCCGGCATATCCGGCGATCTTGGTGTCGAGGACGAGAAGGCAGGCTTGCAGTTTGGCCACATGCGCACGGACACGCTCACGGTGCTGCTTGAGCAGCGCGCCGCGCTCCGCTTCCGTGTCGGCGCCGCGCTCCCGCAAGGCCGCGTAACGCAGCATTTCCCGAATAGGCATCCCGGTCGTTTTGAGCCGGTCGAGAAATTCTATCCAGGTCAGGATTGATGCGTCGTAGTCACGTTGGCCCGATTGGTCCCTGTCGGCATGGGGAAGCAGCCCGATCCGCTCATAGTAACGGATTGTGTAGGCAGACAGTCCCGAACGCTTCGCCAGCTCGCCAATCTTCATCAATGCCATTCTTTCGTCACGACGCCCAGAAAGCTACGAGTTAGAGCGCACTCTAAGTCAAGAGGCGTTGTTACTTTGTCGTGTCGCGGAAATGCCCGGTCTCGCGACGAACATCGGCTCGTTGATTTTAAGATAAAAAACAAACGCTTAAAGCGCGTCGCCACCGGGTTCCTTCAGCGCGAGGCGCTTTAAACCGATCAGGATGCCTTGACGCTGGCACTCGCCGCGTCGCTGTTCGAGGCTGCGCGGCTCTCGATGTCAACCGCATCGGAAGCACTGCCGCGGATCGCCCGCGAAAGCGTCTCGGCCTTCCAGGCACGTACCTTGTCCAGCGCCGTCTCGCGGTGCAGCAGCCGATAGCTGTCGAGGAACAGGCGGATCGCCTGCGGATGCGGGAACTCGCCGGGATAGACCGCGACGGCGATCAGGAAGGCCCTGTCTTCGCTGAGGTCGAGGGCACGCAGCGCCGCAAGCAACGCGACATAGCCCGATTGCCCGGTCACCGAGCGGGCCGTCGCGAAGTCGATCTCCAGCACATCGGCCAGCGCGGTCTGGAAGAATGCCAGGTTCCCCGTCAGCGCCGTCTCGCGCAATTTCACATAGGCCGGCTGGCCAAGGAAGGTGTTGACGTCCGCAGCGTCGCCGGTCGGGCGCATCATCGCCCGTAGGCGGCGCCGCGCGTGCTCCGCGGCTTCGCCTGGCGCGGGACGGTCGGTATCCGCCTTGGCCGCCGGCTCGGGTTTCGGCGCAAGCCTGGTGACCGTCTCGGGCGGCCGTGCCTTGACCAGCGTCGGCCTTTCCAGCACGCGGATCAGGTCGGCGATCGTCGGGTTGAGCTCCTTGCGGCGCGCAATGGCGCGCGCATGCGGTAGGCCGTGCCGGCCGATCAGCGCGATGAGGTCGATATCGCTCAGCGCGTTGGAGCGGGTGAGCAGGGGGGCTGCGATCTCGACCGGCTCTTCAGCCAGCCGCCTGACCAGCGCGGTCGGCGCGTAGTCGCATTCGGAAAGGGCGGCAGCGACGTAGCGGCGCGACTCGACCGAGACTTCGTCGAACAGCGGCAGCGTCAGGTCTTCGAGCTGGGCGATCTCTCGGCGCGAGGGACGCGTCAGCGAGCAGAAGGCCGACACGGCGGCGCGGAACAGCCTTTCGGCCTTTCCCGCTTCGGTCCGGATAGCGATTTGCCTGAAATCGGAAGATGACACGGAGGATACGCCCGATACTCGACACAATCCCGAACCGCGCAATCCGGCCGGGCCGGTTTCGCACCTTCAGGAAAACAAACGTCAAATTAGCCGCGATCCGTTAGCGCTCCGTTAACCCTCTAAGCCCCTTAATCAACTTTGGAGGCGTTGCGTTGTGCTCCGGTCAAACCGAGAGGAATGCGCGAACCATGGGCATGGTCCTGTCTTTTGTGCCGCGAGCGGCACCAGTAAATCGAGCAAGTCACGACACCACGACGGCGGCGGCGGTCATCATTTTCCCCGGCGTCCGTTACGAGTTGCATCCGCAGGCCGGTGAGGCACGGCCCGGCGACAGCAGCTCCGACAGGCCGGGCTCTCCGCCTCCTGCCAAGCCGCATCACTGATCGGGCGCCTTTCTCAGTAGTCCTGCAATTCGCAGGCGCCCTGATCGAGGAAGCGTGACACGATCGGCTTCCAGCTCCCGTCCGGCACAAAGGCGCGGACGACGAAAATGCCTTCCTCGATCGGCGCCTCGACGAAGATCGCGCCCTGCAGATCCTCCGGAAGGTCGCGCCGCACGTCGATCATCTGCGCCGGCGTCAACACCACCGCGTCGAGCTTCTCGCCATTGGCGTTGTGGTCGTTGAAGGAATAGATGTTGTGGCCGTTGCGGTCGTAGACCGAGGCCGACCAGAACGGCACGTCGCCCGGCGCCCTGATCCTGACCAGCCCGTCGGCAAGGTTGAAGCGGCAGGCGGCCGCATAAAACAATGGATCCACCGACTTCACCACCGGCGCGCCGCCGGCCTCAGCGTCTAGCCGCGTCATCTTGTAGAAGTCGGATGCCATCGCCAGGCGCGACCAGGCATCGCGTTCGGAAAATTCCGGCACCAGGAACAGCACAACGATGTGCACGATGCCGGCGCCGAGCAGGCCGAGGATCAGGGCATGCAGCAGTCTACGCATTGCAGCCCGCCTTCAGGATGCGCGGCAGTGTCACGTCCGAGAGGCCGGTGCTCGAGGCGATCGGCGTGTCGTAGAAGGTCAGCACGAAATACATCTTGCCGGAGCCGCCGGTCAGCAGCCAGTTTCCGGGCGCCGGGCGGCTGCCGACGGAGATGACGACGGAATTGTCGGGCTGGCGCAGCACTTCGTAGGATTGCAGCGCCGACTGCCTCGGCTTGCCTGTGTCGATCACGCCAAGCGACTGGTCGGCGGCATAGAGCGTCCAGAAGCGGGCGGTCGGATAACCGCCTTCGATCGTATAGGTGCATTCGCGTTTCAGCGGCTCGCCGGCATCGTCGCGCTCGGCAACGAAGGCAAGTCCCTCGGCCTGGCCGAGCGCCAGCACGCCCTCGCGTGCCACGCGCGCCTTGGAATAAGGGTCGGCGGCCAGTGTCCCGACTTCCGGGAAAGCGGTCCATTGGCCGATGCGGATCGCGCCCACGCCGTCCTGCGCGTTGAGCGCATACCAGACGCTGTAGCCGCCAAGCCCGATGGCTATGGCAAGCGAAAGCAGCGTCAGGATGGCGTTCTTGAGCATGAGAGCCGCAAACAGAGGAGGTTGCCCGGGATATCGCGGCGCGGGGTGCCGTGGCAAGCCGGCTTCACGCGACGGCCGCCCTAAAGCGCCGAAAGCGTCTCCGGCATGGTGGGCGCAACGAGCGCCGGCGCGGCCTGGAACGCCCTGGTCATGTCCCGTAACGTTTGGCTGGTGCGGCTGGAAAGCACCGGCGGGCGCTCGGCCTCGGCTTGCGCCGCCGCTGCGTCGGCTTCCTTCTTGGCCGCTTCCTCGGCCTTGGCCGCGACCTCCGGATCGACCCAAGGATTGTCGAGACCGGGGATCGGCTTCAGATCGATGTTCTGATGCGCGTAGACCATCAGCCGCTGCCAGACCATCGCCGGCAGCGAGCCGCCTGTCATCTTGTTGGTCGCCGTGAAGTCGTCATTGCCGAGCCAGACGGCGGCTGTGTAATTGCCGGTGAAGCCGACGAACCAGGCGTCGCGGTAGGATTGCGTCGTCCCGGTTTTGCCGGCAACGACGATGTTCGGAAGCTGGGCGCGTCTCGCGGTGCCGATAACCGGCACCGCCGCCAGCATGGTGTTCATGTATTTCAGCGCCTTTTCCGACAGCACGCGGTGCGGTGGCGGCGCGTCCTTGGCCCAGTCATAGACCACGTCGCCGGTGCGGGTGACGAGCTGGGTGATGCCGTGGCGCGAGCCGACGAAACCGTTCTGCGCAAAGACGCTGTAGCCCGTCGCCTGGTCCATCACCGTCATGCCGGATGTGCCGAGCACCATGGTCTTGTGCGCTTCCAGTGGCGATTCCACGCCCATCGATTCGGCCATCGCCTTGATCGGGCCGATGCCGAGGTAATCCTTGGCGAGCCGCACCGGCACCGTGTTGATCGACTTGGCGATCGCCGTGAGCAGCGTCACGTTGCCGGCCGATCCGCCGCTGTAATTGTGCGGCGACCAGCTGCCCCAGCTGATCGCGCCGCCGGAAACCACCGAGTCCGGCGTGAACCCGTGCTCCATCGCTGTGGCGTAGACATAAGGTTTGAAGGATGAACCGGTCTGGCGCAGAGCCTTGGTGGCGCGGTTGAACTGGCTGGTGCCATAATCCCGTCCGCCGACGATGGCGCGCACCGCGCCGTTGGTCTCGATCACCACCACCGCGCCTTCGGTGACATTGTATTCCTTGCCGAACTGGCGAAGATGGAACTCGACCGACTCCTCGGCCGCCTTCTGGATGTTGGCGTCGAAAGTGGTGTGGGCGACCAGCGAGTGCTGGCCGGGCTTGGCGATCTTCTTGACCTCGTCGAAGGCCCAGTCGAGGAAATAATCCGGGCTCTTCTGCTCGCCGCGATCGACGACGTCGGCCGGATGCAGGCGCGCCTGCAGCACCTGGCCCTCGGTCATGAAACCGGCATCGACCAGGTTTGACAGCACCACATTGGCGCGGGCACGGGCCGCCGGCAGGTTGATGTGCGGGGCGTATTTGGTCGGCGCCTTGAACAGGCCGGCCAGCATCGCCGCTTCGGCGAGGCTCAGATCCTTGACGCTCTTGCCGAAATAGAAATCCGCCGCCGCCTCGATGCCGAACGTGCCGCCGCCCATATAGGCGCGGTCGAGATAGAGCTGCAGGATCTCTTTCTTGGACAGGTTTGCTTCCAGCCATAGCGACAGGAAGGCTTCCTTGATCTTGCGCTCCAATGTGCGCTCGTTGGAGAGAAACAGGTTCTTGGCGAGCTGCTGCGTGATGCTGGAGCCGCCCTGGACCACGGAGTTGGCGCGCACATTCTCGAAGATCGCGCGCGACAGGCCGAGGACATCGATGCCGTAATGGTCGAAGAAACGCCGGTCCTCGGTCGCCAGCACCGCCTTGATGACGATGTCGGGCATCTCGTCGACCGGCACGGAATCGCGCTGGATGATACCGCGCTGGCCGATCTCGTTGCCGTAGCGATCCAGGAAGGTCACGGCGAAGTCGCCCTGGCTGCGCCAGTCGCCGGTGGTGATGTCGAAGGCGGGCATGGCGAGCGCGAGCAGCACCACGAAGCCGCCGGCGCCCATGGTGAACCCTTCGCTCAGCACCTCGATGACCGTGCGGCGCCAGCCATGCACCCGGAAACGGCGGGAAAAGATGGTCGCCGCTTCCCAGAATTCGCGGGCCTTGAAGCCGATCTCGTAGAGCGAGCTATCGAACCAAGCGTCGACGCCGAGCAGCGCCGAAGCGATGCGGCCTCTTCTCCTCTTGCGTGGTTTCGAAGGACTTGCCATTCCGACTTCCGCCCCAACGCCCTTTCGCCCGAAAACAGCATGCGGGCAGTTTCAGGGTGGCACCCTGTCAAACTATTCGACCATTTTATCACCGCTCACAAGGGCAGCGAAGCCACAGCACCAGCTTTGTTGATCGGAGGTGTGCTGGCCGTCAACGGCCGATCGAAATCACCGCGCTGCGATGAATCGCATACGATGCACTGCATCCGCCTCGGTCGGTTCCTGGCCGATGAAAGAGCGCAGATAGGCGGCGAGATGGCTGACGCGCGCCTTGCCGCATCGAGGCGTCTGTCACGCGAGGTTGGCCCATTCTTACCGCGCAAATTCATAGACTCGCACGATTATGCTCCGGGGTGCTCTCGACCCGTTCATCTGAACGGCCGGCGCCACGGGAGGCAGCTGTGGTGCTTGGGAACCGCACGTCCAGCATATGTTCGACAGCATTCCATCTAGCCTCTTGGTATCGACGAAGGGCGAAGACGCTGACGGCGAATACCAACATGCCAATTCCGGTTGCCGGAATGATACCCAGGATTGCGACGGCTTTCGCCAGCACGCCGGCGAAGACACCTGCGATGACACTCGCGACGACGCTCACCATCCCCGCTGTGCTCATGAATGACTGCCAATGCGAGGAATGAAGGGCTTTGCTGACGAGCAATGCCTCGTCGTCGTCGTGACGGGAGTGGATCAAGTATTTCTCCACGCCTGGAGCCGTCTCCACGAAATAGTGCCGGATGCGAGCCATGCCACGTGCGAGGACCATGTCCTCGATTGCGACTTGGACCGCCCGAACGAAGGTGACGATGCCGATGAAATACAGGCAGGGAAGCAGGATCAGACTGAAAAAAACGAATGGCTGCCCCATGCGCGTTACTTGAGCGACGAATGCCAGCGCGACGGTCGTGCTGGAAACGGCGGTCAGGAAAAGGTCTGCCCGCGAATTGGCTTCCTGGATGGTGGCCGACCGCGCCGTCTGCAACACGAAATGTTCGGTCGTGAGGCATTGCAGGGTTTGATCGCTGGTTTTGTCCTGGCCCGTCGTCATTGGATGCCGTCAACTCGCTGCCTTGAAATGACGCGGCTTTGTGATGGACCTTGAACTGAAACAATCTTTAATTGTTCCAAAATGCATCCGATTCTTCGGAAGGTCGCGAGACGTGGGTGTCCAACGGTCGTCGGCTTGAACGAACAGATAGGAACCTCAGCGCCGGCAGGGTGCATTGCTACAGGGTCGCCAAGAGCGTCGCCCTGGCGTTGCCCGATGACGGTTTAGCCGGGGAGGGGACCGAGCTTTCCGTACACATTGTCGGGGTCGAACGGCCGGCGCGCGTCATCGCGGCCTCGCCCCTACGACGCCGAAGGCAAGGCGATGCGGCAATGAGGAGGAACCGCCATGATTGAGGAAGCCGCACGCGATCTCAGGCGCGAGCGCCGCCGGGGACGCACCGGGGAGGCCGGCAGCGAGTCGAGCCGCCATCCGAACTACCGGTCACTGAAGAACCCGTTCCTGCCGCAGCCGATCTTTTCCGACGATCAGGTCGCGGCCATCCACGCTACCGCGCTGCGCGTGCTGGAGGAGCTAGGCATCAAGGTGCTGCTGCCCGAGGCGCGGACGATCTACGGCAAGGCCGGTGCATTTGTCGACGAAGACAGCCAGATGGTCAGGATCGGTCGCGACATGGTCGAAGCCGCGCTCGCCTCGGCGCCGCGCACGATTCCGGCACTCGGCGGCGACCGCTCCCGCGACCTGACGCTCGAGCTCGGCTCGATGACCTTCCTTGCTGGCTCCGGAGCCCCTAATGTCACCGATCTCGAGCGCGGCCGCCGGCCGGGAACGCTCACCGCCTTCGAGCAATTCATCAAGCTGGTCCAGCATTTCGACGTGCTGCATATGCTCGGGCCTTGCGTCGAGCCGCAGGAACTCGACAACCGCTTCCGCCACTATGCCGTCAACCGGGCGCAGCTGACGCTGTCGGACAAGTTCCCCTTCGTCTTCGCGCGTGGCACCCCGCAGGTCGAGGACGGCTTCGAGATGATCCGCCTGGCGCGCGGCCTCTCGCAGGACGAGTTCCGCGCCGGTGCCTATTGCTACACCGTCATCAACACCAACTCGCCGCGCCAGCTGGATATCCCGATGGCGCAAGGCATCATCGACTTCGCCAAGGCCGGTCAGGTCCTGGTCATCACGCCTTTCTGCCTGGCGGGCGCTATGGCGCCGATCACGGTCGCCGGCGCGCTGACCTTGCAGCATGCCGAGGCGCTCGCCGGATTGACGCTGGCCCAGATCGTGCGGCCTGGCGCGCCGGTGGTCTATGGCTCCTTCTCGTCCAATGTCGACATGAAGTCCGGCGCTCCGGCCTTCGGCACGCCGGAGCACGTCAAGGCGACGCTTGGGGCGGGGCAGCTGGCTCGCCACATCGGCCTGCCCTGGCGCTCCGGCGGCGGCAGCGCCGCCAATGTCTCCGACGCGCAGGCCGCGCACGAGACCCAGTTCGCGCTGTGGGGCTCGGTGCTGGCCGGCGCCACCGTCTGCATCCACGCCGCCGGCTGGCTGGAAGGCGGTCTCAGCGTCTCGCTGGAAAAGCTGATCACCGACGTCGAGGCGCTGCAGACGGTCGCCGAGCTTTGCGCCACGACGCCGGGCGACGAGGATGCAATTGGCTTCGAAGCGATTGCCGAAGTGCAGCCCGGAGGTCATTTCTTCTCGGCCACCCACACCATGACGCGCTACCGCAGCGCCTTCTACGAGCCGCTGGTGGCCGACTGGTCGAACTTCGGCAATTGGACGCAAGCTGGCGGCAAGACAGCCACGGAGCGCGCGACCGGCATCTGGAAGCGGATTGTCGCCGACTTCCAGCCGCCGGCCACCGCTGCCGCCGCCGCGGGAGTGCTCGACGAGTTCATTGCCAGGCGCACCGAAGAAGGCGGCGCGGCTCCGGTCTCATGATTTGACTAAAACATAATAAATTCTAGACCTTCGCCCTTCACGCTATACTCAAATCGATTTGCGATCTGGCATCGGATCGCGAGCGCGGCTACGCTGCCGGAATTGGCTGCGGCGCGGAGACATGTTGGCGATGGACTGTAGATGACGGCGCCTGGCGATTTGATGCAGGCCTTGTTCCTGAGGCTGAAGACCGATGAGTCGCTGTCGGCGCTGCTTGGCGGCGCGGGCCTGCTCGAGCAGGCGAGCGACAAGGCCGCCTTTCCGCACGTCACATACGGCCGCACCAGCGCCTTCGACCTCGAGACCGGCGTCGACAACGACAATGACCAGCTGGTCACCTTGCACGTCTGGTCGAAAGCCCAGGGCGAAGCCGAGACACGCCTCATCATGGACAGCATCAAGGCGAGCCTCGATGGCGCGGCGCTGTCCATTGGCCCGCGCGGCCAGACGCGCCTGTCCCTGGAATTCGCCGAGGCGCGCTATGACGAGGATCTTGCAGTCTATCATGGATTGCTGCGCTTCCGCGCGCTGACCCAGGAAAGTGCATAGGGTGTGTTGAGATTCAGATCAGGCCGGGTCGGAGTCGAAGACGGGCGCGAAGCGACCAAACTGGATGGCTTCCGAGAACCGGTGCGGAGCGTACTTAAAATACGTGAGCACCGGAAGCGCAGAAAGCCGGCATTTGCAGGCCAGCCTCACCTGAACATCGATACACCCTAAAGCTGCGCCTGGATCGCGGCCTTGTCGATGACCGACCAGACCTCCCTTATGCGGCTGTCGTGGAATTCGTAGAACACGTTCTCGGCGAAAGAAACCCGCCTGCCGTGGACCGGCAGGCCGAACAGCACGCCTTTGGGATGGCAGTCGAAATGCAGGCGCGCCGCCACGCGCGGCGGCTCCGAGATAAGAAACTCGATGTTGAAGCGCAGGTCGGGAATGGCCTCGAAATCGTCTTCCAGCATGCGCCGATACCCCGACAGCCCGATCGTCTCGCCACTATACTGAACCTCCTCGCCGACGAACCGGCCGAGATTGCCCCAGTCCTGCTCGTTAAGGCAGGCGATGTAGCCCCGGTAGAGATGGGCAATATCCGCACGCGTCATCGCATCCTCCCATGGCCGTCCCGCGTTTCTACACTAGGTAGCGCGGGGCGCGGAATCGGCAGGCCGAAAAGCGTAGCGGACCGACTTATTTTCCGGCTATGAATTTGCACCCGGGCTTGAGGGAGCGTTGGCGTCCATAGGGGGCATGGCGGGCATGGATTTTCGATCGTTCACCGTTCATTTCACGTTCAGCCCATATGCGTTAGAACCGTGATCATGAAAAAGTTTGGCCCTCATCTCCGCAAAGCAGTGCTGGCGCTTGCCGCAGCCGGCCTCTTTGCGTCGCAGGCGATTGCCCTGCCGGTCACCGAGCCGTCGGTCGATCGGCCGGTGGTGCTCGCCGCCAGCGATTGCTACGCCATCGGCCAGCAGGTCGCCGCGCAGAATGGCGGCACGCTGGCCAAGGCCTCGCAGGCGACGCGGGGCGGCCAGCAGGTCTGCGTGATTGTCGTTCTGGTTCCCGGCAAGGAAGGCCAGCGTCCGCGCCGCTCGGAAATCGTCGTTCCGATGGGCTGACCCTGTCGTTTCCCAGGCTGGCGGAATCGGCCTATAGGTCTACCCAACAACAGGCTTCAATCCCATGCGCGTGCTCGTCGTCGAGGATGACAAGGATCTCAACCGGCAACTGGCCGACGCGCTGGTCGATGCCGGCTATGTGGTCGACCGCGCTTATGACGGCGAGGAGGGGCACTTCCTCGGCGACACTGAGCCTTACGATGCCGTCGTCCTCGATATTGGCCTGCCGCAGATGGACGGCATCAGCGTCGTCGAGCGCTGGCGCCGCGGCGGCCGCAAGATGCCGGTGCTGATCCTGACCGCGCGCGACCGCTGGAGCGACAAGGTGGCCGGCATCGACGCCGGCGCCGACGATTATGTGACCAAACCCTTCCACATCGAGGAGGTGCTGGCGCGGGTGCGGGCGCTGATCCGCCGCGCGGCCGGCCATGCCTCGTCTGAACTCACCTGCGGGCCGTTGCGCCTGGACACCAAGGCGTCCAAGGCCGACGTCAACGGCGTGCCGCTCAAGCTCACCTCGCACGAGTTCCGGCTGCTCGCCTATCTGATGCACCATATGGGTGAGGTGGTGTCGCGCACCGAGCTGGTCGAGCATCTCTACGATCAGGATTTCGATCGCGATTCCAACACGATAGAAGTGTTTGTCGGCCGGCTTCGCAAGAAGATGGGCATCGACATGATCGAAACCGTGCGGGGCATGGGCTATCGCATGCGTGAGCCGGAGGCGTGACGCGGAACCGCTGAAGCCAACCATGGAAATGCGGCTTTCGAAGCTGCGGCTCTGGCCGCGCTCGCTGACCTTCCGCGTCATCGCCTTTTCCACCATCTGGGCGATCCTGACTCTGGTTGTCATCTTCACCCTCATCACCACGCTTTACCGCCAGGCCAGCGAGCGCGGCTTCGACAGCCTGCTTTCGGCGCATTTGTTCAACCTGATCGGCTCCGTCGGCATTTCCGACAACGGCGCGCTGACCGGCTCGCCTGACCTCGGCGACCTGCGCTTTTCCGAGCCGAATTCCGGCTGGTACTGGTCGGTGGAGCCTGCCTCCGAAGGCGTGCATGGCGAAATCCATTCCTCCTCGATGACGACCTCGCTCCTGTCGCCGAGCGTCGCGGAGGTCCCGTTCAATGCGAACTTCCAGCGCAGCTACTCGATGGAGGGCATCAAGGGCGAGCGGCTCGAAGTGTTCGAGAGCGAGTTCGTGCTCGACGCCAAGAACCGCGCCGCGCGTTTCCGCGTCATGGGCAACCACAGCGAGCTCGAGCAGGAGATTGCGAGCTTCCAGCGTCGCCTGCTCACCTATCTCTCGCTGTTCGGCGTCGGCATGATCGCCATCAATGCCATCGCCATCCTGCTGGGTCTCCAGCCTTTGCGCCGGGTCCGCAATGCGCTCGCCATGGTGCGCGAGGGCACCGCGCAGCGGCTCGACGGCAGCTTCCCGGCCGAGATCGAGCCGCTGGCCAGCGAGACCAATGCGCTGATCGAGAACAACAGGCGCATCGTCGAGCGCTCGCGCACCCAGGTCGGCAACCTTGCCCATTCGCTGAAGACGCCTTTAGCCGTGCTGATCAATGAGGGCCGCGCGCTCGGCGGCGCCAAGGGCCAGTTGATCGCCGAGCAGGCCGCCTCCATGCAGAAGCAGGTCGACCACTATCTGCAGCGCGCGCGTGTCGCCGCGCAACGCGACAGCGTCGTTTTCCGCACGCCGGTTTCGCCGCTGGTCGAGCGCATGGTGCGCGTGTTGCGGAAACTCAATCCGCAAACCAGGCTGACGCTGTCGCTGCCGCCGGCGGAGATCGTCTTTGCCGGCGAGCGCGAGGATCTGGAGGAATTGCTCGGCAACCTGCTCGACAATGCGATGAAATGGGCAAAGAGCGCTGTTGCCGTTTCGGTCGCGCTTGCACCGGGAATGAGCAACATGTTCGAAATCGTTATAGAGGATGATGGCCCGGGCATTCCCGAGGACAGCGCGCGGGAAGTTTTGAAACGTGGCAAGAGACTCGACGAGACGAAGCCGGGAACAGGGCTCGGGCTGGCCATTGTCGCCGACCTCGTCAACGAGTATGGAGGCTCGCTGGCGCTGGAACGGTCCGGCATGGGCGGCTTGAGGGCGGTGGTGGGATTGCGGAGCCTTCAATGATGTTTTTTATCGATTTGCGAGCAGCGGCCGACGGCCAAATTTCCGACAAATATCAACACTATGGCGATGAAAACGTCCTGATGGCGCGCCCCCAGTCCATCCAGTTCCATCCCGCTGAAGAGAACCGGTTGTCGGCATGAAGATTCGCGTCGCGCTCGTTTCCGCCCTGCTCGCCGTTTCCGGCTGCACGACCCTGGGCAAGGGTGGTCCGACCTCTCCCGTCACGCCTGTTTCCACGCCGCCGGCCGGCGGCAAGGTGTCGACCGGCATCGTTTCGGCCATGAATGGCGGGCTTATCGGCGGGTCGATCGGTTCGGGCCTCAGCGATGCCGAAAAGCGCAAGGGCCTGGAAGCGGAATACAAGGCGCTGGAATACAACACCAGCGGCCAGAAGGTGACGTGGAAGAGCGACAACTCCTCGCATTATGGCGAGGTCGTCGCCGCCCAGCCTTATAGGGTCGGCTCGCAGGATTGCCGCCAGTACACCCATACCGTCTATACGAGCGGCGCGGGTGTCACCGCACGCGGCACCGCCTGCCGCAATGCCGACGGCAGCTGGACGCCGCTGACCTAGAAAGAAACCCGGCCGGCCCCGTTATTCGGTCGGATTGACCTCGATCAAGGTCGGACGGCGCGTTTGCCGTCAAAGCGTCGCAGTACGTCCGTGTTGGCAGGGCAGGGCTCTGCCTTTATTGGAAGGACCATGCTGTTCTGGGTCATAGCCGCAATCCTCACGCTGGGCGCCAGCCTGGCCGTGCTGTTGCCGCTTACCGGCGGCATGAAAGGCGCGTCGCCGGCCGGCGATCACGATCTCGAAGTCTATCGCGACCAGCTGTCCGAGCTCGACCGCGACATGGCGCGCGGCCTGATCCAGCCCGGGGAGGCCGACGAGGCGCGTGCCGAGATCGGCCGCCGCATCCTGCGTCTGGGCGCGGTCGTGCAGCCGGACGCGGCAATACTCAAGCCTGCGCGCAGCGCCAAGTGGGTCGCCAGCATAGCCGTGCTTGCGGTTCCCCTGCTGAGCTGGGGGCTCTACGGAATGCTCGGCTCTCCCGATCTACCTTCGCAGCCGCTGGCCGAACGTCTAGCCAAGAACCCGGCCGATGCCTCGGTCGACGAGCTGGTCGCCCGCGCCGAAGCCCATCTCGCCGCCAATCCGTCGGACGGCAAGGGCTGGGACGTGCTGGCTCCGATCTATCTTCGACTGCAGCGCTTTCCCGACGCCGTGACCGCCTATCGCAACGCCATCCGCCTCGATGGCGACAGCGCCGTGCGCCAGTCGGGTCTCGGCGAAGCGATCGCCAGCGCTGCCGGCGGCATTGTTTCGGCCGACGCTCAAAAAGCCTTCGAGGCGGCCCTGAAGCTCGATCCGGCCAACGCCAAGGCGAATTTCTATCTGGCGGTGGGCCTGGCACAGGAAGGCAAGAAGGCCGATGCCGTTGCCGCCTGGAAAAAGATGCTCGGCCAGCTCGCGCCGGATTCGCCCTGGCGCAGCGCCGTCCGGCAGGCGCTTGCCGAGGCCGGGGAGCCTGCTGTCGCCGATGCCGCATCGGCCAACGGCCCCGACGCGCAACAGGCGGAAGCCGCGCAACAGATGTCGCCGCAGGACCGGCAGGCGATGATCGAGACCATGGTCGCCGGTCTCGACGACAAATTGAAGCAGAATCCCCGCGACGAGGAAGGATGGATGCGGCTCATCCGTTCCTATGTCGTGCTTGGCAAGGCCGACCAGGCGCGCGACGCGCTCGGCCGCGCTGTCGCCGCCTTTGGTGCCGACAGTGAACAGGCCAAGAAATTCACCGCCTTCGCCGCCTCGCTCGGCGTGACGGCGACGGAGTAAGGCAATGACGCGCAAGCAGAAGCGGATGTCGGTGATCCTGGCAGGGCTGGCTTTCCTCGGCGCCGCTGCCGGGCTCACCTTCTATGCGCTGGGACAGAAGGCCTCCTATTTCTACATGCCGGCCGACCTCGCCACGGCAAGCGTGCCGCCCGGACAGCGGATCCGGCTCGGCGGTCTCGTCGAGAAGGGCACCATCATGCGCGGGCAAGGCGCCACCGTCGCCTTCTCGGTCACCGACAAGCAGAAATCGGTCAAGGTCACCTATACCGGCATCTTGCCCGATCTGTTCCGCGAGGAGCAGGGCGTCATCACCGAGGGCGCTTTCGGCCCGGACGGCGTCTTCGTCGCCGACAGCGTGCTGGCCAAGCACGACGAGCGCTACATGCCCAAGGAAGTCGCCGACGGCCTGAAGGCCAAGGGTGTTTGGCAGGAAAGCACGAACTGATGAGCAGGTTGCGCAAAAGTGCCATGCGGTTTTGCGATCAGAACCTGCGAGAGAACAGGTAACCATGGTCGAGACCGGACATTTCGCGCTTGTGCTCGCCTTCGCGCTGTCGCTGGTGCAGATGCTGGTGCCGCTGGTCGGCGCCCGCACCGGCAACCAGCGGCTGATGGCGGTCGGCGGTCCGGTCACGGTCACCGGTTTCGCGCTGACCGCGCTGTCTTTCGCCGCCCTTGCAAGCGCCTATGCCGGCTCGGACTTCTCGGTGGCGAGCGTCTGGGAGAACTCCCACTCCCTGCAGCCGATGATCTACAAGATCACCGGCACCTGGGGGAACCATGAAGGCTCGATGCTGCTTTGGGTGCTGATCTTGACCTTCTTCGGCGCGCTCGTCGCCGTCTTCGGCAACAATCTGCCGTCAACGCTCAAGGCCAATGTGCTGGCCGTGCAAGGCATGATCGGCGCCGCGTTCTTCCTGTTCATCCTGGCGACGTCCAATCCGTTCATCCGCCTCAACCCGGCGCCGATCGAGGGCCGCGACCTCAATCCGATCCTGCAGGACCTCGGCCTCGCCATCCACCCGCCGATGCTTTACCTCGGTTATGTCGGCTTCTCGATCTGCTTCTCCTTCTCGGTCGCGGCGCTGATCGAGGGGCGCATCGACGCCTCCTGGGCACGCTGGGTGCGGCCCTGGACGCTGGTCGCCTGGATGTTTTTGACCGGCGGCATCGCCATGGGTTCCTACTGGGCCTATTACGAGCTCGGCTGGGGCGGCTTCTGGTTCTGGGACCCGGTCGAGAACGCTTCCTTCATGCCCTGGCTCGCCGGCACCGCTCTGCTCCATTCGGCCATCGTCATGGAAAAGCGTTCGGCGCTGAAGATCTGGACACTGCTCTTGGCCATCCTGACCTTCTCGCTGTCGCTGCTCGGCACTTTCCTGGTGCGTTCCGGCGTGCTCACCTCGGTGCACGCCTTTGCCACCGACCCGGCGCGCGGCGTCTTCATCCTGTGCATCCTGACCTTGTTCATCGGCGGCTCGCTGGCGCTGTTTGCGCTGCGCGCCACGCGGCTGACGGCGGGCGGCCTGTTCCATCCGATCTCGCGCGAGGGCGCGCTGGTGCTGAACAATCTCTTTCTCACCACCGCCACGGCAACGGTGTTGGTCGGCACGCTTTACCCGCTGGCGCTGGAGGCGTTGACCGGCGGCAAGATCTCGGTCGGCGCGCCGTTCTTCGACCTGACCTTCGGACCGCTGATGCTGCCGCTATTGGCGATCGTGCCGTTCGGCCCCTTGCTCGCCTGGAAGCGTGGCGACGTCATCGCCGCCTCGCAGCGGCTGATGGCGGCCTTCGCTTTGGCGATCGCCGCGATGCTGGTCACCGGCCTGTTCATCGACGGCGCCTCGGTCTTCGCAGTGCTTGGCGTCGGTCTTGCCGTCTGGCTGGTCGTCGGCGCGTTGACCGATCTTGCCGTCAAATCCGGTTTCGGCGCCGTGCCGCCGGCAATCATGCTGCGGCGCTTCGCCGGCCTGCCGCGCTCCGTCTTTGGCACGGCGCTTGCCCATCTCGGCCTCGGGCTGACGTTGCTCGGCATCATCGGCACGCTCTGCTTCGGCACGGAGAAAATCCTCAGCATGCATCCCGGCGAGACGGTGGAACTCTCCGGCCATACGCTGCGCTTCGAAGGGCTCTCCCCACGGAAAGGTCCGAACTTCACCGAGGATCGCGGCCGCTTCCTGCTGATGGGCGCCGACGGCAACGCCGATGGCATGATTACCTCCGCAAAACGCTTCTATCCGGTGCGCCAGACGGTGACGACGGAGTCCGGCATCAGGACGATCGGCTTGAGCCAGCTTTATCTGTCGCTCGGCGACGAGAACAATGACGGCTCCGTCGTCGTGCGCCTCTGGTGGAAGCCGCTGGTCACGCTGATCTGGGGCGGCGGGCTGGTGATGATGGCGGGCGCGGCCATGTCGCTGCTCGACCGTCGCCTGCGCATCGGCGCGCCGGCAAAGCGGCGCAAGCCTGCGATAGCGGCAGCGGCCTCGCCATGAAGGCAAGATTTTCGCTCGCCTCGCTGGTCCTGCTGCTGGCGCTGTTCTTCGCCGGCGCAGCTCAGGCGGTGAAGCCTGACGAGGTGCTGCAGGATCCCGCATTGGAGGTGAGGGCGCGGGCGCTGTCCGAAGGCCTGCGCTGCATGGTCTGCCAGAACCAGTCGATCGACGAATCCGACGCCGATCTTGCCCGCGACCTGCGCATCCTCGTGCGCCAGCGCCTCGTCGCCGGCGACACCGACCAGCAGGTGATGGACTATATCGTCTCGCGCTATGGCGAGTTCGTGCTCTTGAAGCCGCGCTTCAGCCTGCGCAACGCGCTTTTGTGGGGCACGCCGGTGTTTCTGCTTCTGGCCGGCGGCCTGTTCATCGTGCTCAGCGCCCGCTCGCGCCGAACTGTGCCGGACAGCACCCTGAACGTCGAGGAACAGGCGGCGCTGGATAAGATGCTAAGCGACTAACATGAATTGCGGACCTCGGAGATTGGCCGAGACTCCTGTGTCGTCGTCATCCACGGGCGAAGCAAGGAGCGAAGCGACGCGCGCAGACCCGAGGATCCATTCCGTGACTTCGAAGCGTCGCGGCCGTACAGAATTTCTGCTCTGCTGCAACCCTCGCGCGAGGTAACGGCATGGATTCCAGGGTCTCCGCGACGGAGCTTCGCTCCTGCTTCGCCCTGGAATGACGAAGTCTCGGGTGCTTCCGCAAGCCTTCCAAGCGCGGCATGCCTGTGGTCATCGTCGCCAATCCCCCAACATTACAAAACTTTCATGTACCGGAAATGGCGCCGTAATGTGCGGCTCTCTAATCCTCTTGCCCGAGGATGCTTCGCCTGAGCGCATCCACGTCGACAGAGGATAGGAAACCCCATGAATAATGCCCCCAATTCATTTGCCTCCACCCGAAAGCGCCTGATGGCGGCTGCAGCGTCCCTGGCCGTTATCGGTGCGGTCGGCGCGGGCGCGCTTGCCACCGGCACCGCCCCCGTGCTGGCCGATGCCGTGCGCGTCGAAGCCCCGCAGGTGCCGAGCTTCGCCGATGTCGTTGAGCATGTCTCGCCGGCGGTCGTCAGCGTCAAGGTCAAGGCCAAGATCCAGCCGACGGCCGACGATGGTTCCGACGACCAGGACGGTTTCGACAACCTGCCGGACAATCCGCAGCTGCGCCGCTTCTTCAAGGAATTCCGTGGCTTCGGTGACCAGGGTGGCCAGTTCGGCATGCGCCGCTTCGACCACCGCGACCATGGCAATGGCCAGCCGCGTCCGATCGCTCAGGGCTCGGGCTTCTTCATCTCCGAGGATGGCTATCTCGTCACCAACAACCACGTCGTCTCGGAAGGCTCGGATTTCAGCGTCGTCACCAATGATGGCAAGGAGCTCGACGCCAAGCTGATCGGCACCGATCCGCGCACCGATCTCGCCGTGCTCAAGGTCGATGGCGGCGGCAACAAGTTCACTTATGTCGACTTCGCCGACGATTCCAAGGTCCGCATCGGCGACTGGGTGGTCGCCGTCGGCAATCCGTTCGGCCTGGGCGGCACTGTCACCGCGGGCATCGTCTCGGCCCGCGGCCGCGACATCGGCGCCGGCCCTTATGACGACTTCATCCAGATCGACGCTTCGGTCAACCGCGGCAATTCGGGCGGTCCGACCTTCAACCTCAACGGCCAGGTGATCGGCATCAACACCGCCATCTTCTCGCCGTCGGGCGGCAGCGTCGGCATTGCCTTTGACATCCCGGCCTCGACCGCCAAGCAGGTGGTCCAGGACCTGATGAAGAGCGGCTCGGTCCAGCGCGGCTGGCTCGGCGTCGAGATCCAGCCGGTCACCTCCGATATCGCCGAGTCGCTCGGCCTGAAGTCGGACAAGGGCGCGCTGGTCTCGAGCGCCCAGGATGGCGGGCCGGGCAAGAAGGCGGGTATCGTCGCGGGCGACGTGATCACCAAGGTCGACGGCAAGGATGTCGCCTCGCCGAAGGAGCTCGCCCGGATGATCGGTGCATTCGCGCCGGGCAAACCGGTCGATGTCACCGTCTGGCGCAACGGCAAGGACGAGACGGTCAAAGTCGATCTCGGCACGCTGCCGGCAAGCGACAAGCAGGCCTCGAACGACGACAGCAACAAGCAGTCGGCGCCGGCGGCCAAGGCCGACACGCTTGCCGATCTCGGCTTGACCGTCACCAAGGCGGAAAAAGGCAAGGGCCTCGTGGTCACCGACGTCGATCCCGACAGCGATGCGGCCGACCGCGGCATCCAGCCCGGCGATGTCATCACCTCGATCAATTCGAACGACGTGAACACCACCGACGACGTGTCCAAGGCGATGACGGATGCCGCCAAGGCCGGCCGCAAGGCCGTGCTGATGCAGATCACCCGCGACGACTCGAATCGCTTCGTGGCGCTGCCGGTCGGCAAGGGCTGACATCGACTTTCAGCTTCCCCATGGCGGTATCAACACCCCCGAGCCGCCGTGGGGAAACATGGGGCCGTGCACGTAAGTCAGTCACCGTGTTTCGCTCCTGACGGCAGCGGGTTTCCCATCACCCGCTGCCGTTTTAACTTGAAGGCAAGACGATATGACTGCCCCTCAACCTTCCAATGAAATCGCGTATAACGGCTCCATGAAGATTCTCGTCATGGAAGACGATCGCGAGGCGGCGGACTACTTGCAGAAAGCCTTCGCCGAGGCGGGCCACACCGCCCATGTCGCCGGCGACGGCGAGACCGGCTTCGCGCTCGCCGATGCCGGCGACTATGACGTGATGGTGGTCGACCGCCTGATGCCGCGCCGTGACGGCCTGTCGGTGATCGCCGCGCTTCGCTCGCGCGGCAACACCACGCCGGTGCTGATCCTTTCGGCGCTGGGCGAGGTCGATGACCGGGTCACGGGTTTACGCGCCGGTGGCGACGATTACCTCACCAAACCCTACGCCTTTTCCGAATTGCTCGCCCGCGTCGAGGTGCTGAACCGCCGCGCCAGCGCGCGCGAGGCCGAGACGGTCTACCGCGTCGGCGATCTCGAGCTCGACCGGCTGTCGCATTCGGTCAAGCGCGCCGGCCGCGAGATCACGCTGCAGCCGCGCGAGTTCCGCCTGCTCGAATATCTGATGCGCCATGCCGGCCAGGTGGTGACGCGCACCATGCTTCTGGAAAATGTCTGGGACTATCATTTCGATCCGCAGACCAACGTCATCGATGTCCACGTCTCGCGCCTACGCGGCAAGATCGAAAAAGGCTTCGACAAGCCGATCCTGCACACGATCCGCGGCGCCGGCTACATGCTGAAAGGCGGCTAGAACCCGTTATGGCATTGTCCCTGCCGGCCATCATGAAGACGACGGCGGCCCGGCTTTCGGCGCTTTATCTTCTGCTTTTCGCGCTCTGCGCGGTGCTGCTCGTCCTCTACATGACGTCGCTGTCGGCGCGCATGCTGACCGCGCAGACGCAGGAGACCATCAACGACGAGGTGCTGGGCCTGGCCCGCGCCTATCAGCGCGGCGGCCTGCCGGTACTGGTGCGCGTCGTCGAGGCCCGCTCGCGCCAGCCCGGCGCCAATCTCTATCTGATCGCCGACGCCAACGGGCAGATCTTGACCGGCAATGTGCAGAGCCTGGAGCCCGGGGTCATCGAGACCGAGGGCTGGACGACGGACCCGTTTTCCTACCAGCGCTTCGGCGAGGGCGAGCTCGATCGGCTGCGCAGCGGCGGTTCGGACCAGGCCACGCCTCCGGCCAACGAGGGCAACACTCCACAATCGACAGGTGAGAAGGGTCACAACGCCATCGCGCTGGTGCTGAGGCTGCCTAACCAGATGATCATGCTGGTCGGCCGCGACCTCGGCGAGCCCGAGCGCTTCCGCGCCGTCATCAGCCGCGCGTTGACCCTGGCGCTTGGCATGATGGGTTTGGGCGGCATCCTGATCTGGTTCTTCGTCGGGCGCGCCGCGCTAAAGCGCATCGACAGCGTCTCGGACGCCAGCCGCCGCATCATGGGCGGCGATTTGTCCGGACGGCTGCCGGTCACCGGCGCCGGCGACGAATTCGACCGCCTGTCCGAAAACCTCAATTCGATGCTGGCCAGGATCGCCATGTTGAACGAGGGGCTGAAGCAGGTCTCCGACAACATCGCCCATGATCTGAAGACGCCGCTGACCAGGCTGCGCAACCGCGCCGAGGCGACGCTCGCCGGCAGGCACAAGACGGAGGAGTACCGCCAGGCGCTTGAAGGCACGATCGCGGAGTCCGACCAGCTCATCAAGACGTTCAACGCCATCCTGATGATCTCGCGCCTGGAGGCCGGCTACTCCTCGGAACAGACCGGTCCCGTCGATCTCGCTGCCACGGTGAGCGATGTCGTCGAGCTTTACGAGCCGGTGGCGGAGGAGGCGGGGGTTGCCCTGGAAACGACCGTGTCCGAGGCCTTCACCATCAACGGCAATCGCGAGCTGATCGGCCAGGCGTTGTCCAACATCGTCGACAACGCCATCAAATACTCGACCGACGCTGCCGAGGCGCCGAAAGTACGGGTGGTGCTGGAGCGCGCCGGCAACGAGATCAAGCTTGCCGTCACCGACAATGGCCACGGCATTCCAGACGACGCCGATCGCGCCCGCGCCACCGAGCGCTTCGTGCGCCTGGAAAAGAGCCGCTCGCAACCGGGCTCGGGCCTCGGCCTCAGCCTCGCCAAGGCAATCATGACTTTCCACAACGGCAGGCTTGATCTTTTACCCGCCAATCCCGGATTGTCCGTGGTCATGAGTTTCCCGTTCCGGGAGACGCATTGACAGCGCGGACAAATGGCGAAGAAGAAAATCGAATCCGAGTTCCAGCTTAGCACGACGCTGGCGCTCCGCCCCCTTGATGCGGAGCATGCCCGGCGTAAATTGTCGGAAATCGCCGATGCTGCCGAGGAGGAGGGGCTTTCGCGCCTCGCCGCGTTCCTGGCGGGCGAGGGGCCACTGCAGGAGCTGCTGGCGGCCGTCTTCGACCTCTCGCCCTTCCTGCGCGATGTCGCGCGCCGCCGGCCATCCGTTCTCGACACGCTGTTCGACCGGACGATCGAAGCGCGGCTCGGCGCCGTCGGCGAAGCGATAGGCGGCGCGGCCAGGGTGGATGACGCCTCGGAATCGAGCCTGATGATGGCGTTGCGACAATGGAAGACCGAAGCGCATTTCCTGATCGCGCTGGCCGACCTTTCGGGCGAGGCAGAGACCGCGGTGACGGTGCGCCGTCTCAGCGATCTCGCAGATGCCTGCACAAAAGCCGCTGTCGATTTCCTGCTGCTCGACGCGCAACGGCAAGGCAAGCTCAAGCTGCCGGATCGGGCCGAACCGGCGAAGGATTCGGGCTGGATCCTGCTCGGCATGGGCAAGCTCGGCGCGCATGAGCTGAATTTTTCCTCCGACATCGATCTCGTCGTCTTCTTCGATCCGGAGGCGCCGGCCGTCATCGATCCGCTCGGCGCCACCGAGCTGTTCTCACGCCTCACCCGCCGGCTCGTGCGCATCCTGCAGGACCGCACCGAGCACGGCTATGTGTTTCGCACCGATCTGAGGCTCCGCCCTGATCCCGGCTCGACGCCGCTGGCGATCCCCGTCGAGGCCGCACTTCGCTATTACGAGGCGCGCGGCCAGAACTGGGAGCGGGCGGCCATGATCAAGGCGCGGCCGGTTGCCGGCGACCTTGCCGCGGGCGCGGCCTTCCTCAAGGAATTGCAGCCCTATGTCTGGCGCAAATACATGGACTATGCGGCGATCGCCGACGTCCATTCGATCAAGCGCCAGATCCATGCCCACAAGGGCCATGGCGAGATCGCGGTCAAGGGCCATAACGTCAAGCTCGGCCGCGGCGGCATCCGCGAGATCGAGTTCTTCGTTCAGACCCAGCAACTCATCGCCGGCGGCCGCTTCCCGGAGCTGCGCGGCCGCGAAACCGTGCCGATGCTCGCAGCGCTCGCCGCGCGCGGCTGGATCACCGCCGACGCACGCGACGCGCTCACGCGACAATACTGGTTCCTGCGCCGCGTCGAGCATGCCATCCAGATGGTGGCGGACGAGCAGACGCATATCCTGCCGGAAGAAGACGAGGAGCTGAAGCGCATCGCGCTGATGCTGGGTTTTGCCGGCGAGGCGGATTTCACCCAGGCCTTCCGCGCCTCGCTGCAGCAGGTGGAGCGCCATTATGCGGCGTTGTTCGAAACCGCACCCGAGCTTTCGGCCGGCGTCGGCAATCTGGTCTTCACCGGCGATGTCGACGATCCCGACACGCTGCAGACGCTCGATCGCCTGGGCTTCCAGCGGCCGAGTGACATCTGCCGTGTCATCCGCGGCTGGCATTTCGGCCGCTACCGCGTCACCCAGTCGGCTGAGGCGCGCGAGCGGCTGACCGAATTGACGCCGGCGCTGCTCAAAGCCTTCGGCCAGACGCGGCGCGCCGACGAGGCGCTGATGCGCTTCGACGAGTTCCTCGCCGGCCTGCCCGCCGGTATCCAGCTTTTCTCGCTGCTGCAGTCGAACCCGGCGCTGCTCAAGCTGATGGCGACCATCATGGGCGCCGCGCCTCGGCTGGCGGCGATCATCACGCGTCGTCCGCATGTCTTCGACGGACTGCTCGATCCGGCATTGCTCACCGAACTGCCGGATCGCGCCTATCTCTCGGCCCGGCTTGCCGCCTTTATCGAAGGCGACCGCGCCTATGAGGATGTGCTCGACCGGCTGCGCATCTTCGCTTCCGAGCAGAAATTCCTGATCGGCGTTCGCCTGCTTGCCGGCTCTATCGATCCGGCGCGGGCGGGGCGCGCCTTCTCGGATCTCGCCGATCTCACCATCGAAGCGGCGCTCGACGCCGTGATCGCCGAATTCGCGCTGCGCCACGGCAGCATCGCGGGCGGCAAGGTGGCGCTGCTCGGCATGGGCAAGCTGGGCAGCCGCGAGCTCACGGCGGGTTCGGATGTCGATCTCATCCTGCTCTATGACCACGACACCGACGCCGAGGACTCCGACGGCGAGAAGCCGCTGGCGCCTTCGCATTACTATACCCGCATGACGCAGCGCCTGATCGCGGCCGTCTCGGCGCCGACGGCTGAAGGCGTGCTCTACGAGCTGGATCTGCGCCTGCGTCCATCAGGCAACAAGGGGCCGGTCGCCACGCATATCGACGCGTTCAAGAAATATCAGCGCCAGGACGCCTGGACCTGGGAACACTTGGCGCTGGCACGGGCCCGCGCCATCGGCGGCGACGCCGAACTCTGCGCCGAGCTCGAGACGGAAGTGGCGGTGGTGCTGGCGCAGCCGCGCGATGCGGCCAAGGTCAAAGCCGAGGCCTCGGACATGCGTGCGCTGATCGAGAAGGAGAAGGCGCCGCGCGATCTCTGGGACATCAAGCTGATCCCGGGCGGGCTCATCGACCTGGAATTCATCGCGCAGGTCGCGGTCATTACCGGCGCGATCGAGCCTGGCCGCCGGGTCACGGCGACTGCCGACATTCTGGCCCGGCTTTCTCCGGACTTCGCCGCAGCCGATATGCGTGAAGAGCTTGGCGAGGCCTATCGGCTCTATCTGGCGCTGACCCAGATGATCAGGCTTTGCCTAACCGGCGAATTCCAGCGCGACGATGTTCCGCCGGGGCTTTCGGATCTGTTGCTGGCGGTCACCGACCTGCCGGATTTCGCTGTGCTGGAGGCACATCTCAAGGAGATGTCGCGGAAGGTCAGGAGAGATTTCGACCGTCTGCTTCGTGCGGGAGCGTCGCCATCAACCGCATCGTTGCCATGAGATTCCCCAGGTGGCACATTAGCCACAGTTAATATTAATCGGCGATCCGGTCTTGCGCCAGTGGCAGAGGTGTCCCGTAATGGGTCAATAGGTCTGGCACCGCAATTGCACTGTCAGCAATGCCGGGGTCAACCATCACCCCGACGATGGGGGGCCCCGCCGCTTCGCAAATGGAGCGGCGGGTTCTTAACGGCTGATTTGAAAGCCGCCTAAATCGCCATGCATTGGGGCGCTGGGCAATTATGGATCTTCCGAAATTTTTGGTAGGCATGTTCACGACGTCATTCGTCGTGGCGATCTGGGCTTACAACGAAACTGGTTCTGTCTGGGCGGTGCTTGGATGGGCAATCCTGGCCATGATCATTCTGCAGGTCGGATATATCGGTCTGGTCATCAGCTTGATCTATAGACGGGCGTCGAAAGGCGCCGATGCAAGTCCGGCATCTGCAGCAGCAAATGATTTAAACCTTACCGGTCCAGTTTAGCGACCCGACAGTCCGTTGGGTTTGACTGACTGCCGCCCTGACCGGCCCCGGGGTAAGCCGGAAGTGAGATGTCCAGCAGGACGGAGGGGCGCTGTCCGCCGGAGCCTTTGGAAATTCCGCATTCCGAACTAGAGCAATTCCAGGAAAAGTGTGTGCGGTTTCGTAAAAACAAAGAGCTAGAGCGGTTCGCCGTTTCCATGAAACGGTGAAACGCTCTAAGCCGCCGCCTTCACCGCGGACGGCGCCTTCTTCAGCGGAATGCGTACGGACACGATAGTGCCGACACCCTCGGTCGAACGGATCTTCAGCGCGCCGCCCTGCAATTCGGCCAGCGAGCGCGAGATGGCGAGCCCGAGGCCTGAGCCGGTGTGGTTCTTGGAAAACTGGTTCTGCACCTGCTCGAACGGCCGGCCGAGCTTGCTCAGCGCCTGCTTGGGAATGCCGCAGCCATTGTCCTCGATGGTGAGCAGCAGGGCGCCCGACGTGTTGCGCGCCCTGACCGTGATCTTGCCGCCCTGTCCGGTGAACTTCACCGCGTTGGAGAGCAGGTTGATGGCGATCTGCTTGATCGCGCGGCGGTCGGCATAGAGCCGCATCGTATCGGCGATGCGCGTCTCGACATTGATCGACTTCTCCGCTGCCTGCAGCGAGATCACCCGCACCGTTTCCTTGATCAGCGGGCAGAGGTCGATCTCCTCGTGGTCGAGCGAGAACTGGCCCGCTTCGATCTTCGACATATCGAGGATGTCGTTGATGACGCCGAGCAGGTATTTGCCGCTGCCGTTGATGTCGGTCGCGTATTCCTCATAGCGCTCCGAGCCGAGCGGTCCGAACAGGCCCTGCTGCATCAATTCGGAGAAGCCGATGATGGCGTTGAGCGGCGTGCGCAATTCATGCGACATGTTGGCGAGGAATTCCGACTTGGCGCGACTGGCCGCCTCGGCGCGCTCGGTTTCCTTCATGTATTTGCGGTTGAGCTCGACCAGTTCGCTGGCGCGTTCCTCCTCGGCGCGCCGCGCGAGGCTGAGATCGTGGATCGTCGCCATCAGCCGGCGCTCGCTGTCGACCAGCTTTTCCTGATGCAGCTTTATCTGGGTGATGTCGGAGCCGACCGAGACGACGCCGCCGTCGCGGGTCCTGAGCTCGTTGACCTGCAGCCAGCGGCCGTCGGCAAGCTGGCGCTCGAGTGTGATGCCGCCATGCGGCCCGTTGGCATTGGCTAACCTGCGCTCCGAGGCGAAGGCCAGCATGCGCTGCTCCAGCATATCGCGGGTCGCGCCTGGCATCACGTCGCGATCAGACAGCCCGTTGTCCTTCTGGAACTTCGAATTGCACATGATCAGCCGTTCGGCGGCATCCCACAGCACGAAGGATTCGTTGATGTTCTCGATCGCTGTCCTGAGCCGCATGTCGGCCGCTTCCGAACGCAGTGCCAGGTGCCGCTGCTCGGTGACGTCGACGGCGATGCCGATCAGCTGGATCTCCGGCGCCTCCGGGTCGATCACCTGGGCGCGGGCTCGCATCCATACCCATTGTCCGTCGGCGTGGCGCATGCGAAAGACCTGGTCGATATGGTCGATCTCGCGTTCGACGATGCGGTTGGCGAGCTCGAACAGGTCGCCGTCTTCCGGGTGGACGATCTCGTCGACCTCGCCGAAGGAGAGCATCGTGTCGCAGGGCTCATAGCCCAGCATGTCGTACATCGAGCGCGACCAGTACATCTTGCCGCGCACCATATCCCAGTCCCACAACCCACAGCGGCCGCGCACCAGCGCCATGTCGATGCGCTGATGCGCTTCGAGATAAATGCGGTCCGCCGCCTGGGCGCGCGCCGCCTGGCCGAAATAGGCGTAGAGGATGACGATCAGCACGCCCGCCGTCAGCACGAACAGCGTGACGTTGAGCGACATAGACTTGCGCCAGCTGTCGAACACCGCTTCCTGCGGCACCAGCACTGCGGCCGCGTGTTTGCGGTCGCCGCTGAGGCTGACGGCGGCAAACCAGTCCTGTCCTGCGATTCCGACGTCCATCACGCCGGCGCGGTCGCCGAACATGAACAGCGGCTGGCCGCCCAGGACCAAGCTGTCCAGCGTGCGGCCCTGCCAGCCCGTCGACAACGGCGAAACGGCGACGACCTTGAAGTTGGCGTCGGTGACGGCGAGCACATGGGCGCGGCTCATGGCGCCCTGGCGGCTGATGTTCTCCAGCAGGCTTGTGGCATTGACGCCGGCCGCGCTGGGGTCCGCGGTGATCGCCTGCGCCATCTGGCCGGCGGCGAGCGCCAGCACTGCCTTGGCGTCGCGCTCGATCTCGTCATGCTCGTTCATCAGCGACAGGAAGCGCAATGCCGCGATGACGATGAGGAAAACGACGATCAGCGCCGGGATCGACCGGCGCAGCAGCGGCTCGGCGGCCAGGAGCCGCTGATAGGTGGGTTCGGCGATCAGGCGCGCATTGCCGGCAAGTCCGTCGCTCCTTGCCTTGCGACGCGCAAAAGCCTTCCCTCCGGGCGCGCCCCACGCGTCCGCCTTGGCCATAAATGGCACTCCCCGATTTGCCGCATACTTGGATGATCCGGCTACGCCGCACGCCCCGAATCGCCATTAAAGAATCAAAGCCGATTCGCCTTGTCCAGAGGCGCGGGCGAAAAAGATTAAAAGTTGATTGAAATTCGTCCTTTTCCCTTCTCCCCCTGCGGGAGAAGGTGGATCGGCGCGATAGCGCCGAGACGGATGAGGGGTATTCCAGCGGAGCGAGGCGTAGGTGTTCCCTGGAGCCCCCCTCATCCGTCGCGTTCGGCGACACCTTCCCCCACAACAAGGGGAGAAGGCAAAAGGCGCTACGCCAGCGTCCGCTCGACGATATCGCGCAGATCCGCCGACAGGTTCTCGACCTTCGCGATGTCGAGCAGCGCCTGCCTGGCCTTGGCCTGACGTCCAGGCTCGAGCGAGCGCCAGGAGCGTAGCGCCGTGGCCAGCCGCGCCGCCACTTGCGGGTTGCGCTTCTCCACTTCCAGCACCGTCTCGGCGAAGAAACGGTAACCTTCGCCGTCGGGGCGGTGGAAGCCGGTCTGGTTGGCGCTGGAGAAGGTGCCGATCAGAGAACGCACCCGGTTCGGGTTGGCGATCGAGAAAGCCGGATGCTGCGTGAGCTCGCGCACTTTCTCGACGGTCCTTGCTCCGGGCACGCCAGCCTGGATCTGGAACCATTTGTCGAGCACCAGCGCGTCGCCGCGATAGCGGACCTCGAAAGCGGCCAGCGCTTCTTCGGCCTCGGCCGTGCCTGAATGGCGATGCGCCAGCACGGCGAGCGCCGCGGCGCGGTCGGTCATATTGGTGGCGGCGGTGAAGTGTCGCGCGGCGAGGCCCGCGCCGCCCGGCAGCAGCGAAAGATAGTCGAGCAGGGTGTTGCGCAGGGCCCGGCGTCCGGCGCTCGCCGCGTCCGGACTGAAAGGCCCGTTGTCGGCAAGCCGGTCATGGAGCGTCGCGAAGGTCTCGCGGTTTGCCTCGGCGATCGCCCGCGCCAGCGCTTCGCGCGCGGCGAAGATGGCGTCTGGATCGATGCCCTTGCCGATGTCGCGGGCGATGTCGGCTTCGCCGGGCAGCGACAGCGCCAGTGCCCGGTAGGCCGGCTCCAGCGCCTCGTCGCCAGCGATCCTGCCGGCAAGCTCGGCGAGCCGTGCCGCGAAGGCCGGCTCCCTGCCGCCGAGGATCTGGCGGAAGGCGACGATCAGCGCGTCGGTCAGCAGCGTGTTGAACGCCTGCCAGCGCGCGAAGGCATCACTGTCATACGCCGCGAGGAAGAACTGGTCGTCGGCCTTCTGCTGCACGGAAAGCGTGATCGGCGCCGAGAAGCCGCGGTTGAGCGACACCGAAGGCCGTTGCGAAATACCCGAGAAGCGCACCGTGTGCCGGCGCTTGCGGATATGGATGACACCATCGTCCACCGTTGCGCCCTCGACGGCCGTCCAGGTGACGGGCTTGCCGTTGGCGCCGACCAGGCCGAAGGCCAAGGGGATATGCATCAGCCGCTTGCGGCTTTCCGACGGCGTCGGCGGCACCGACTGCTCGATCTCCAGGGTGAACTCCTTCGCCGCCGCATTGTGCGTGGAACTCACCGTCAGGTTCGGGGTGCCGGCCTGGTGGTACCAGAGCGCGAATTGCGCAAGGTCTCTGCCGGAGACGTCCTCGAACACTTTGAGGAAATCCTCGATGGTCGCCGCCTCGCCGTCATGCCGCTCGAAATAGAGGTCCATGCCGGCACGGAAGGTCTCTGCGCCGAGGATGGTGCGGATCATGCGCACCACTTCCGAGCCCTTCTCGTAGACGGTCGCCGTGTAGAAGTTGTTGATCTCGCGGTAGCGGCGCGGCCTGACCGGATGCGCCAGCGGCCCCTGGTCTTCCGGGAACTGGTGCGCGCGCAGCGTGCGCACCTCGGCGATGCGCTTCACCGCCCGCGAGCGTTGGTCGGCGGAGAACTCGTGGTCGCGGTAGACCGTCAGCCCTTCCTTCAGGCAGAGCTGGAACCAGTCGCGGCAAGTGATTCTGTTGCCGGTCCAATTGTGGAAATACTCATGCGCGATGATCGCCTCGATATTGGCGAAGTCGGCATCAGTCGCAGTCTCCTCGTCGGCCAGCACATATTTGTCGTTGAAGACGTTGAGGCCCTTGTTCTCCATGGCGCCCATGTTGAAGTCGGATACGGCGACGATATTGAAGACGTCGAGGTCGTATTCGCGGCCGAAGGCTTCCTCGTCCCATTTCATCGAGCGTTTCAGCGCGTCCATCGCGTAGCCGGCAAGCCGTTCCTTGCCGGGTTCGACATAGATGCCGAGCTCGACCTCGCGGCCGGACATGGTGGTGAAGCTGCCAGCCACCTTGCCAAGCGCGCCCGCCACCAGTGCAAAAAGGTAGGAGGGTTTGGGGAAGGGGTCGTGCCAGACCGCATAATGGCGTCCGTCGGCGAGCGCGCCGCGTTCGACGGGATTGCCGTTTGAAAGCAAAAGCGGCGCCTCGTTGTGCGGCGCTTCGATGCGCACAGTGTAGACCGACAGGATATCGGGACGGTCGAGAAAATAGGTGATGCGGCGAAAGCCTTCGGCCTCGCATTGCGTGCAATAGACGTTGCTGGAGCGGTACAAGCCCATAAGCGCCTCGTTGCGCGAAGGTGCGATCTCCGTCTCCAGGCGGAGCTCGAAACGTTGCGCCGCCGGCGGCTTCAGAATCGTCAGCCGGTCCGGCGTCGCCTCATAGTCGCCGGCTGCGAGCGCGTGCCCATCGATGGCGACGCCGAGCAGCGTCAGCCCGTCGCCGTCAAGCACCAGCGGCGCCGAGGCGGTGACGCCCTCGCGTCGCTCGATGGTGAGCAGCGCGGTCACATGGGTCGCGTCCGGCGACAGGCGGAAGTCCAGGCTGGTTGCGGGGATGAGATAGTCGCTGGGGCGATAGTCTTCGAGCCTGAAGACATGGCCGGTATCGGTGCGCATTCCTTGAGCTTTTCCTGTCGAGGCGGCCAGCCGGCCTGGCTGGTCCAAGAATTTTGAGGCTGCGCGCTCTTTACACGAAACGGCCACTCGACAAAACTGCGGCATAGGTTGTGTTTCGCAATTCCGGACGGAAAACCGTTACACACTTTTCCTGGAATTGCTCTTGGCCTATTTCGCGGCTTCGTTTCCCGACCATCCTTATGAGGCAAGATGACCGTCGATCATGCCGTCGGCCACAACACGCTGCGCGGCATCACGCTGAAGATCGTCTCGGTGACGGTCTTCGTTGGCATGCAGACCTGCATCAAGGCGGCCGGCGACGTGCCCGCCGGGCAGATCGTCTTCTTCCGCTCCTTCTTCGCCATCTTCCCGATCGTCGCTTTCCTGGCCTTCAAGGGTGAGCTCGCCACCGCGTTCACGACCAGGCGGCCGTTCAACCATGTCGCGCGTGGCATCGTCGGCGTCGGCGCCATGGGGCTCGGTTTCTTCGCGCTGACCAGGCTGCCGCTGCCGGAGGCCATCACGCTAAACTACGCCCAGCCGCTGCTGGTCGTGGTGTTCTCCTCTGTCTTCCTGGGCGAGACGATCCGCGTCTACCGCTGGAGCGCGGTTGCGGTCGGTCTTGCCGGCGTGCTGATCATCTCCTGGCCCGAGCTGACGCTGCTCAATTCCGGTGAAGGCCTCGACGACCAGGAGCTGCTGGGCGTCATGGCCGCGCTGATCGCCGCCGCCATTTCGGCGGTCGCCATGCTTCTGGTGCGCAATCTCGTGCAGACGGAGAAGACGGCGACGATCGTGCTGTGGTTCTCCTCGACGGCTTCGGTGTTGTCGCTCCTCACGCTGCCCTTCGGCTGGCAGCCGTTGACGCCGATGCAGGCTGCGCTGCTCGTCGTCGCGGGCTTCTGCGGCGGGCTCGGCCAGATCCTGATGACGGCGGCCTACCGCCACGCCGAAGCCTCGGTTGTGGCGCCGTTCGAATATACCTCGATGATCCTCGGCGTCGTCGTCGGCTATTTCGTCTTCGGCGACGTCACCTCGCTCAACACGCTAATCGGCGGCGTGATCGTGGTCGCCGCCGGCATCTTCATCATATGGCGCGAGCGGCAGCTCGGCCTGGAGCGCACGCGCACCAGGACGGTCACGCCGCCGCAGGGGTGAACTGTTTCAAAGAGTAGCTTCAAAGGCCGAGTTCCTTCACACCCCCCTCTGGCCTGCCGGCCATCTCCCCCGCAAGGGGGGAGATGCTGTCGCGGCTGTTTTCGCGAACCCACCCACCGGTGCGGGGTGGGCGAGGCGCGGGAGCTGCCAATCTCCCCCCTTGCGGGGGAGATGTCCGGCAGGACAGAGGGGGGTGCTGTCCCTCGGCCTTTTTAATTTTGAGCTATTGAGAGCTCCGCTCCTTCGCCAGCCGCACCAGCACCGCCCGGGTCTGCTCATCCGCAGGGAAGAAGGATTCGATCGCCAGCTCCGACAGCGTGACGTCGAGCGGCGTGCCGAAGACGGTGATCGTGCTGATGAAGGACAGCACCTGATCGCCATGCGCGAGCCGTAGCGGATGGACGATGCCACTCGGCTCGACCGGTGCGGGCCGGCTGCTCCTCAGGCCCGACGGATAGGCGCGCAACTCTCGCTCCAGCTCAATCAGCACTGGGTCGCCGGTGGCGTCGTTCTGGTGCTTGAGCCGCTCCAGAAGATGCGCGCGCCACTCCGCCAGATTGACGATGCGCGGTGCCACGCCGTCCGGGTGCAGGCTGAGCCTCAGCACGTTGACCGGCGGCGTGAGCAGGGACGGCTCGGAAATATCGGCAAGGAACGGGGCAATCGCGCCATTGGCGGAAACGAGGTTCCAGTGCCGGTCCACCGCCAGTGCCGGAAAGGGCTCGTGGCCTTTGAGGACCGTCTCGACGGCGGCAAGCGCCGGCGCCAGCGTCGCATCGGTCAGCGGCTTTTCGCTGAAGCTCGGCGCGAAGCCGGCGGCAAGCAACAGTTGATTGCGTTGGCGCAGTGGAATCGACAGCTGCTCGGCCAAATGCAGAACCATGTCGCGCGACGGCTGGGCCCGGCCGCTTTCGACGAAGGAGAGATGCCGCTGCGAGATATCGGCCTCCATGGCGAGGTCGAGCTGGCTCATGCGCCGCCGCGTGCGCCATTCGCGGATCAGGCTGCCGGCGGAAGGTTCGGATGTGGTCATGGGAGAGGAGTAGGGCGGCGAGGGACGCAGTTCAATTACCTTTGAGGTCATAGCTCCGCCTTCTCCCCTTGTGGGAGAAGGTGGATCGGCGCGCAGCGCCGAGACGGATGAGGGGTGTTCCAGCGGACTGAGACGCTGGCATTCCCTGGAGCACCCCTCATCCGCCCTTCGGGCACCTTCTCCCACAGGGGAGAAGGAAAAAGTGCTCACGCCAACCCCTTCAACTTCGCCTTGACCTCGAGAAAATCCCGCCACGCCAGCTTCTTGTGCGCCGGCGTCCTGAGCAGATAAGCCGGGTGCAGCGTCGGCATCGCCGGGATGGCAACCCCGGAAGCGGTCGTGTGCACCCGCCAGTTGCCGCGCAGGCGCAGGATGCCCTCGGTCGTGTTGAGCAGCGTCTTGGCCGACGGACCGCCGAGATTGATCAGCACCTTGGGATTGACCAATTCGATCTGCCTTTCGATGAAGGGCCGGCAGATTTCGGTCTCGTGCGGCGTCGGCGTACGGTTGCCCGGCGGCCGCCACGGAATGACGTTGGCGATATAGGCCGAACCGCGGTCGAGGCCGATCGCGGCCAGCATGCGGTCGAGCAGCCGGCCGGAGCGGCCGACAAAGGGCAGGCCTTCAAGATCCTCGTCTCTGCCCGGCGCTTCGCCGACCAGCATCAGGTCGGCGTTCGGATTGCCGTCGGCGAAGACCAGGTTCTTGGCCGTGAATTTGAGATTGCAGCCGTCGAAGGCAGCCATGTGCTGGCGCAGTTCCTCGAGCGTCGAGGCGCTTGCGGCCAGTTGCCGGGCAAGCAGCGCCTGCGCCTCGTCGGGGACGGTGGCAGCCGGCACGCGCGCCGGAGCGTCCGGAATGTTGCGCGCGTCGAGGCCGGATGATGGCGTTGCCGGCACGGGCGCCTGGGGCCGCTCCGGGACCTGCCCGGATGCCGGGCGGCTCTCGGGTCTTGCGTCGCGAGGCGGCGCGGCTGGCGTCCGCTCGGCAGGCCTGCGTTCGGCCGACTTCGCCGCCGCTTCGGCAAACCGGTTGACCGGCGCGTCTTCAAGCGCGTCGTCGACGCCGGCGCTGGCATAGAAGGCGAGCAGTTCGGCGATCTCGGCAGGTGTGCTGGGGGAGGCGGCAGTCATGGTGCCACCATTGTCCGCGCGGCGCCGATTTGCAAGGTTAAGCCACGTTCGCCTGTATTGGAGCATGTCGAGATTCAGGTCAAGCCGAGTCGAAAATGGTGGTTTCCGAGAACCGGAGCGGAGCGTACTTTTCGTACGTGAGCACCGGAAGCGCAGGAAACCGCCATTTGCAGGCCGGCATCACCTGAATATCGATATGCTTTCACCCAGTGGGTATGCGGGGATCCTGCACGATGTAAAACGTCCAGCGCGGCGTATAATCGGTGACCAGGAAATCGAAGGTCGCCGTCTTCAGCGGGTCGATCTTGCCGTTGCGGAACAGCAGCCGGTCATAGGGTTCGAACCGGCGGTCGAAATCGGCGAAATTGCTCGACCAGATGTTGTCGGGCGTCTTGTTGCGCTGGTCGAAGGACAGGCCGTCGCCGAACACGCTCGGCTGGTCGAGGATTTCCTGCAGCTCGAACTGGAATTCCACCCAGGGCAGCGCGCTGTTGTTGAGCACGTCGATGCGCATATACATCACGCCGTTGGCGACCTGGCCGGCCTTGCCGAAGGGCTCGATCGGCTTGGTCGCACGGATCGTCAGCGTTACCGGCGTCGCCGTGTTCAATTCCTCCCTGATGACCAGCGGGTCTTCCTTGGTGCCGACGCCAGACGCCCCCGTGATGCGGAAGCCACCCAGCTCGTCGGAGAAGGAATAGGCGCCGGTCGCCCAGACCTTCACCGGATCGGCTTCCGCCGGAAGGGTCAAAAAGAGGAGCGGAAGAACCGCGCGCCAGGCCATGCCTGGCGTGAAGAGTAAGCGCTTCGATGAAAAGCCGGCTGGCTCTGGACTGCGCATGACGCGAAGTATCGCCGATAACCAAGCCGTCGAACAATTAAAAACATGCCGTCGCCGCCTGGCCTGTCAACCAAGTGGCGCTGGCCTATGCTTGGCCATGGCCTGCGCGGCGACCGTTTCGTAGGGAAAACCGCGACTTTTTGTCGAAATCGGCATTGTCACGTCAGCGCCGGTTTCGCGTCGCGAATTGATGCGCTATGCAGCGCATGAGCCAGCACAATGCGAGAACATGGCGAGCCAGTGAGGGGCCGATGAGCGAAATCGAACGCGAGAGCATGGAATTCGACGTGGTGATCGTCGGCGCTGGTCCCGCCGGCCTTGCCGCCGCGATCCGTCTGAAGCAGCTCAACCCGGACCTTTCCGTCGTCGTCCTGGAGAAGGGCGGTGAGGTTGGCGCCCATATCCTCTCCGGCGCCGTCGTCGACCCGATCGGCATCGACCGGCTGCTGCCCGGCTGGCGCGAAGAGGAGGGCCATCCGTTCAAGACACCGGTGACGGACGACCATTTCCTGGTGCTCGGGCCCGCCGGTTCCTTCCGCCTGCCGAACTTCCTGATGCCGCCGCTGATGAACAACCACGGCAATTACATCGTCTCGCTGGGCAATGTCTGCCGTTGGCTCGCGACCAAGGCCGAGGCGCTGGGCGTCGAGATCTATCCGGGTTTTGCCGCGGCAAGCCTCGTCTACAACGAGGCCGGCGCCGTCACCGGCGTCATCACCGGCGACATGGGCGTCGAGAAGGACGGCACGCATGGCCCGGCCTACGCGCCCGGCATGGCGCTGATGGGCAAATATGTGCTGATCGGCGAAGGCGCGCGGGGATCTTTGGCCAAGCAGCTCATCGCCAAATACAAGCTTTCCGAAGGCCGCGAGCCCGGCAAATATGGCATCGGCCTCAAGGAGCTCTGGCAGGTCAAGCCCGAGAACCACAAGCCTGGTCTCGTGCAGCATTCCTTCGGCTGGCCGCTCGACATGAAGACCGGCGGCGGCTCCTTCCTCTATCATCTCGAGGACAACCAGGTGGCGGTCGGCTTCGTCGTCCACCTGAACTACAAGAACCCCTATCTGTCGCCCTTCGAGGAATTCCAGCGCTTCAAGACCCATCCGGCGATCGCCGGCACCTTCGAGGGCGCTAAACGCATCGGCTACGGCGCACGCGCCATCACCGAGGGCGGCTGGCAGTCGGTACCGAAGCTTTCCTTCCCCGGCGGCGTGCTGATGGGATGCGCGGCAGGCTTCGTCAACGTGCCGCGCATCAAGGGCTCGCACAATGCGGTGCTCTCCGGCATGCTGGCGGCCGAGCATGTGGCCGGGGCGATTGCCAGCGGCCGCGCCAATGACGAGCTCACGTCCTACGAGGAAGCCTGGCGCGGCACCGATATCGGCAAGGACCTGAAGAAGGTGCGCAACGTCAAGCCGCTCTGGTCGCGCTTCGGCACCGTTGTCGGCGTCGGCATCGGCGGTCTCGACATGTGGCTGAACACGCTGTTCGGCTTCTCGCCCCTCGGTACGCTGAAGCACGGCAAGGCCGACTATGCGACGCTCGAGCCGGCGGCGAAGCATCAGAAGATCGCCTATCCGAAGCCGGATGGCGTCTTGACCTTCGACCGGCTGTCCTCGGTATTCCTGTCGAACACCAACCATGAGGAAAACGAGCCGGTGCACCTGATCGTCGGCGACATGGCGTTGCAGCAGCGTTCCGAGCACGATGTCTTTGCCGGTCCCTCGACCCGCTATTGCCCGGCCGGCGTCTATGAGTGGGTGGACAAGGACGGCAACGCCGCAGCTGACCCGTCGGCCAAGGATGTGCGCTTCGTCATCAACGCGCAGAACTGCGTGCACTGCAAGACCTGCGACATCAAGGATCCGAACCGGAACATCAACTGGGTGCCGCCACAAGGCGGCGAAGGCCCGGTTTACCAAGGCATGTGATCCGCTCCGACCTGGCCGTCTCGACCGCCGCTCCAACAGGCCCGGCGAAGGTCCGATAGCCGCGCCTTATCGGCAGAGACCGTTGAAGCCGGGCGCCGATTATGGTCTGCTTCGCCTCCAAAGTAGGAGGCGGACATGCAGCGCATCAGCCTGGCGATTTTAGCTGCTGCCGGCATGCTTTCTTGCGCGCCTGCCTCCGCCGGCACCAAGCTGACCGTGCATGTGCGCAGTTACGACGTCGCCGGCAGGACCGGGGCTGAACTGATCGAGGCAATGGACGGCCTCGGGCCGAGGCACGGCCATGCCACGCGCGCCATTGCCGAGACCGGCTATACCGTGCATTGGAACCTCGACGTGAAACGGGACAACGGCATCTGCCGGCTGCGCCGGGCCGACGGCACGATCGACCTGACCTACACCTTTCCGCGCCGGACGTCCCCATCCGGCCCGGTCCTGCGCAAGCGCTGGGAGCGCTTCATGGCCGGCGTGCGCCAGCATGAACATACCCATGGCCGCATCGCCAAGCAGATGATGCGGGCGACCGAGACGGCGCTTGCCGGGCTCGAGCGGCAGGACAACTGGTTCTGCACCGGTCTTCGCTGGGACGCCAAACGCCGCATCGACACGATCTATGCCGACTACGAGGCCAGGCAGAATGCCTTCGACGCGCGCGAGCACCGCGACGGCGGCCATGTCGAGAAACTGGTCAATGCATTGATGGGGAAGAACTGAAACTCCAGCCCGTTCGCCGACCGAGCGGACGTCAGCTCCGCGGCTTGTCCGGCGCGTCGTTCGCCGCCAGCGCCGATTTGTGCTCGTCCTCGGGCGCGTTGCTGTCGGTCGGCAGCGTGAATTCGACGAGCACCGGCAGATGGTCGGAGCCGGTATCCTCCAGCCGGGCCGACGAAAGGATCGTCACCCCGCCCTTGCTGAACACCTGGTCGATCGGCAGGCCCGCATAGCGGCGCAGAACGTCGGGCAGCGTCCGGTGGATCCAGGTCGGACCGGCCGACGGCATCAGCGTCATGCCGCTCATTCGCGCCACCCGCCGCACCGCCGCGCTCCACGGCACGGCATTGCAGTCGCCCGCCATGATGGCGGTCTCGCCGAGCGCGGCCAGCGGTTGCGCCAGTTCGCCGATCTGCCAGGATTGCTCCTTCGGCCACGGCCAGCTGAGATGGATCGCGGCGACATTGACCGGAATGCCGCCGAAATCGATCATGGCGGTAGCCATCGCGCCGCGCGGCTCGCAACGCGGCGCGGTGCCGGTGGCGAAGGGACGGCGCGAGAGCAGCGCGACGCCGAAAATGCCATTGGGGTAGTCGCACAGGATACGATAGGGGTAGGCGCCGGCGATATAGCTGAGCTCCTTCGCCCACATGCCGGACACTTCGTCGAGCGTGATGACGTCCGGGTTGGTCCTGCCGATCAGCGACAGCACCTTCTTCGGCGTCGGGTTGTTGAAGCGCAGGTTCATCTGCAACAGGCTGTAAGTGATGCGGTCGGCCGGCTTTGCGACCGCCTGCTGCGCCGACAATCTGGGCAGTGCGCCCGTCGTCGTAGCGAAGCAGGCGATGGCGAAGACCAGCACGGCGACGGCCTGCAGCCGGTAGGGACCGGCCACCAGGGCCAGCGCGAGCAAGGCCGTCAGCAGGCTCAGATGCATGCGGAAATGCGAGAAGGAATCGAAGGCCGGATGCAGCGCGCCGAAGAACCCGGCCAAGAGCGCAGCCGAGCATGCCATCATCGCCAGGACTATCAGCTGAGCCATCATGCTCAAGCGCGCACCGCCCGTTGTCATTTTCTCCGAAGCCCCAGTCTTCCGTTCGGACCGGTTATCGGCCAAATTGCGGCCCAAGCAAGACGACCGATTGCCTCGCCGGTCGCTGGCAGGCGTGCGGCTATTGGAATGCCGTTTCGGAAAAGCTTCTGAGCTTGCGCGAATGCAGCCGCTCCATCGGCATTTCGGCCAGCTTCTCCATCGCCTTGATGCCGATGGTCAGATGCTGCGCCACCTGCCGCTTATAGAACTCGGTCGCCATGCCGGGCAGCTTCAGCTCGCCATGCAGCGGCTTGTCGGAAACGCACAGCAGCGTCCCGTAAGGCACGCGGAAGCGGAAGCCGTTGGCGGCGATGGTGGCCGATTCCATGTCGAGCGCGATGGCCCGGGACTGCGACAGGCGCTGCACCGGTCCGCGCTGGTCGCGCAGCTCCCAGTTGCGGTTGTCGATGGTGGCGACGGTTCCGGTGCGCATGATGCGCTTGAGGTCGTAGCCCGACAGGCCGGTCACTTCGGCGACCGCCTCCTGCAGCGCCACCTGGATTTCGGCCAGCGGTGGGATCGGCACCCAGACCGGCAGGTCGTCGTCGAGCACATGGTCCTCGCGCACATAGGCATGCGCCAGCACATAGTCGCCCAACGCCTGCGTGTTGCGCAGCCCGGCGCAGTGGCCAAGCATCACCCAGGCATGCGGCCTCAGCACCGCTATGTGGTCGGTGATGGTCTTGGCGTTGGACGGGCCGACGCCGATATTGACCATGCTGATGCCGCCATGGCCCGGCTTCTTCAGGTGGTAGGCCGGCATCTGCGGCAGGCGGTGAGGCGGCGTTCCTTCGCTCGGCGAGCCGGCCCCCGCCTTGGTCACGACATTGCCCGGTTCGACGAATTCACTGTAGCCGCCTCCACCACTCTCCATCAGTTCGCGGGCGCGCGCCACGAATTCGTCGATGTAGAACTGGTAATTGGTGAACAGCACGAAGTTCTGGAAGTGCTGCGGACTGGTCGCCGTGTAGTGCGTCATGCGGTGCAGCGAATAATCGATGCGCTGCGCGGTGAAAGGCGCCAGCGGCCGCGGCTCGCCGAACGCCACCTCGAAGGTGCCGTTGGCGATCTGGTCGTCGGTGCCGTCGAGATCGGGCACGTCGAACAGGTCGCGGATCGGCCGCTTGATGCGCTCGGCGGCGGCGCCGTCGACATAGGTGCCTTCCAGGAAGGCGAAATGCAGCGGGATGGGTGTCGTCGATTCCGAGACCGTCACCGTCACGCCGTGATTGCGCATGATGAGCCGAAGCTGCTCGATGAGATAGTTCTCGAACAGTTGCGGCTGCGTGATCGTGGTGGCGAAATGGCCGGGCGTCGGCATATGGCCATAGGCCTGGCGCGAGTCGACCTGGCTGAACGAGGTCGTGGTGACGCCGATCTGCGGATAGAAGGCCCGGTAGCGCTTGCTTTCATCTCCGCCCGCGGCAAGGGCTGAGAAAGAATCGCGCAGGAATTTGGTGTTGCGGTCGTAGAGCGTCTGCAGCGCCGCGACGGCCTTTCTGGCATCGTGGAAGTCCTGCTTGCCGAAGGGCTCCGGCATGACGACCGAGTCGATGGCTTGGGGGTAGATTCGCTTTTCCATGGCTCAATATAGAGATTTGGAAGAGCGGTTGGGAGGGGTGAGCGGACAGGAACCGCAACCCAGCTGGAGATTTTTTGTTATCGCTCCGATTCAAGGTGTGACGCGATTCAGGTCAGGCCGAGTCGAGAAAAGTGGATTCCGAGAACCGGAGCGGAGCGTACTTGAGCTACGCGAGCACCGGAAGCGCAGGAAGCCGCTTTTCGCAGGCCGGCCTGAACTGAATATCGTCACACCTACCCCCGCTGCAGGCTGATCAGCAACACGAAGCCTACGCTGGTGTTCTTGTGCGGCGGCGCCTCGATCCTATGGCTTGTATCGGCCCGCATCATCGGCACCGCCAGCACCGGGGCTGCCAGCAGCATCAGGATAAGCATCGCCCGCGGCAGCAGCCGGAGGATCTTCGTTGCATTGTCGGCGATGCGGTTCATTTCGGTGGTATCCCGGTTTCCAGCTTGGTCGATTTTAAGCTTTGTCGTTTCAGCGCTCGATTTGGTTCACGAGGCCGACAATGCGGGCACCGGCCGTTCCCAAGGGCGGGCCGAATGACCGGCCTCCGCCACCAGGATGGCGAAGAGCATGCCGAACAGGCTCATCAGCAGGCAAACGATGGTAAAGCGACGGGCAAGCATTTCTCTCTCCTTCAATGCGGGAGAAAATGCCTGACGGCCTCTGAACCGGTTCTGAGACCGGTATTCATCTGCGGTTCAAATTGATTGACGAGGGTCTTGCACCGTGCCGGTGCCAGAGCGCGGCGGAGCGCTGTCGCTGCAAAAGAAAACGGGGCCGCGTAGAGCAATTCCAGGAAAAGTGTGAGCGGTTTTCCGTCTGGGATTGCGTCAAACAAAGAAATAGGGCGTTTCACCGTTCCGCAAAAACGGTGAAACGCCCTTGGCCGTCTCGTATGGTCTGGAGTTTGGCGCTCAGAGCTTGTGCCAGGTCTGGCTCTTGCAGATCAGGCCGCCGAGCACGCAGCCGCTCATCTTGAGCGCGGTGCCCGAGAGCGTCGCCTTGCCGGAATAGGTCTTGTCGTTTGCCGGGTCGGTGATGCTGCCGGCATATTTGTTGTCGCCGGCCGCCTTCAGCGAGCCGATCGTCTTGCCGGCGTATTTGCCGGTCTTGAGCGTGATCGAGAAAGAACCGCTCCCGCCGATCGCCGCGGTGTCGCCGGCCTGCGTCTTCCAGTTGCCTTCGATCGGGTCGGCGCATGCGGCGCCCGCCATGATCAAGGTGGCCGCAAGGGCCACAGTCAGCTTTCGAAACATCGTGTCCACCTCCCTATAGGGTTGCGGCGGGCTCCAGTCCGCCTACCTGCCCCTTACGCAAAGGTAAAGCTAATCCAGCCGCCGCCAAAACGAAAGCGGTGCCGCGACGGAAGGTTGCAAGGATTTTCGCCGCGCGGCCGACTGAAAATAAACGCGATCGAAAAACGCTTCGGTTTCCGTGGTTAGCGAAGTCTTGATTCCGCCGCCGGCAATTTTCGTCGAATTTGACGCAAAATGGCTGAAACGCTGGATTCCCATGCTTAACGGTTTTCCGCGTTTACCTCTTGTTTTAGCTTTGTTTTCCTCAAATTAAGCAAGCCATTTAACGACGGATTCAAGGCCAGCCGTCATCCTCGAAAGCATCGAAAGAGCGGCTCGCCCCGAGGAATACCAAGGGAAAAGGAGGCAGCTCTCGGGAGCCAGACAGGGGATTGAAATGGCACGCTTTGAAATGCTTGAAGACGGCTTCGGCGCCATGGGGGCAACTGCCCAGGCCGACATTCTTTTCGAACTGGGCATGATGTATGCGACGGGCCGCGATTGCGAGACCGATGTCGTTGCCGCCCACAAATGGTTCAACATCGCCGCGATCAAGGGCTCGGCCCGCGCCGCCGAGCTGCGCTCGGAACTGTCGGCCACCATGTCGAAAGTCGAGATCGCCACGGCGCTGCGCGAAGCCCGCGAATGGATGACGATGCACTGATCCTCAGCGCGTAGCGCTCAGAGCTCATCGGGACAAGGCCGCGAAAAGACGGCCGGTCAAGAAGAACGAGAACGTGGCGGGTTGAGACAACCGAAGCCACGCAAAAAACAGGGAAGCGAGCGAGTTTCAGGCGCGGGGGCGTCTGGGGAGCTCGACTGCAAAAGCCGTGACCGACCGAAACAAGGTCGGCGCGGCTTTTTGAATTACGCTTGGTAATCAGGCGCGTGGCCCAAGAAATCCTCGTCGGAATGAACCAAAGCCGGCCTCACTGTCCTCTCGACAGTTTCGGCGAAGGGTGAAATTGTCCCGGCTCTGTGGAAGAAGCGCGGCCGGATCGGCACGCGCAAGTGGAGGAGTTCTTATAGTCATGAAAAAATTGGGTATTTTGAGCGCGGCCGCTTTTGGCCTGATGATGAGCGCCCCGGTTGCCTTCGCCGACGACATCACCATTTCGGTGGTCGGCCCCATGACCGGCCAGCTCGCCACCATCGGTGACCAGTTCAAGCAGGGCGCGCAGGCCGCCGCCGACGCGATCAATGCGGCTGGCGGCGTCAACGGCTCCCAGATCAAGCTCGACATCGAAGACGACCAGTGCGATCCGAAGCAGGCGGTCTCGGTCGCCAACCGCATCGTCGCCAACGGCGTCAAATTCGTCGACGGCCATGCCTGCTCGGGCTCCAGCATTCCGGCCTCGGCCGTCTATGCCGAAGCCGGCACGCTGATGATGAGCCCCGCCTCGTCCAACCCGGTGCTGACTGACGCCGCCGCCAAGGCCGGCTGGCCGACCATCATGCGCCTCTACACGCGTGACGACGCGCAGGGCGCCTTCATCGGCCCCTGGATCGCCAAGAAATACGCCGGCAAGAACGTTGTCGTCCTGCACGACAAGAGCGCCTACGGCCAGGGCGTTGCCGACGCCGTGAAGGCGACGATGAATGCCGGCGGTCTCAAGGAAGTCGATTACGAGGGCATCAATGCCGGTGAGAAGGACTATTCGGCCCTCGTCACCAAGCTGAAGGAACTGAAGGCCGACGTCGTCTATTTCGGCGGCTATCACCCCGAGGCGGGTCTGATCCTGCGTCAGGCGGCCGAGCAGAACGTCAAGTTCCAGCTGATCATGCCGGACTCGATCGCTTCGCCGGAATTCTGGCAGGTTGCCGGCCCGGCCGGTGAAGGCACCATGTTCGTCTTCCCGTCGGACCCGCAGGCCAAGCCTGAAGCGAAGGACGCGGTCGCCAAGATCAAGGCCGGCGGCTTCACGCCCGAGGGCTTCACGCTGTTCTCCTATGCGGTGATCCAGGCTGTGGCCGAAGGCGTCAAGCGCGCCGGCACCGACGATCCGGCCAAGGTCGCCGAGGCGCTCAAGGACGGCAAGCCGATCAGCACCGTGGTCGGCGACGTCATCTTCGACGAGAAGGGCGATCTGAAGAACGCCAGCTACGACATCAACCAGTGGCACGACGGCAAATACGCGCCGATCAAGCCGTAATCGGTTCTGCTATCGAGGAAATGGCCGGGCTGTCCCGGCCATTTTTTGGGGGGCGCTAGGGGCGCGACATCCTTTAGCGGATCCGGTCAACCGGCGTCGCCCTTGGAAAATGGGAGACTGGTCCGGCGGCGGGACTTGAACCCGCATCTCCCCACCGCTACTTCTCCGATTGCTGAAGTCGGATTTTCACTCGATAGCGGGGGCTCTATCCGTTGAGCTACGCCGTATTCCTTGTAAACGGTCAGCTTGCCCCCTTCACGAGATGGAGCTTCGGCTTGCCTTTCTTGGCGCGCATCGCGTCCTTGACCGCGATTTTTGCCTTTTTGATCTGAACCATCTCCTTGGCGTAGGGCTTCGCCGCCTTGATGAGCCCCTCGAGGTGGTACACATTGGATTTGCTGCCGACCTGCGAAACGCGCCGCTCCTCGCGCTGGATAAGGCCATCCTTCTCCATTTCGGCGATACGCCGCTGAACGGTGCGAGGGTCGATGTCCATCGCTGCCGCGATCGTCTTCTTCGAAGGATGCGGCTTGTTATCCGGGTGCCACCAGTAAGAGGCGATGTGCATCAGGATGTTGACGTCGATGGCGTCGAGGCCAAGCGCCTTCTGCCGCTCGAGGATCACATTCGGGATGACGGTCCAGCCGGCATCCAAAAGCTCCTTGGTCCATTTCTTCTCGTTGGCCTTCAGGCTGATGCCCTCGGCCGCTTCGCTCTTTGCCATGCGCGCTGACCTTTTTGTTTCGATGAGCGACACATGGCCCCGAGCCGTCCCTTTTGCAAATCGCATGGGGAGGCGCAGGGGCCTGGGGCCTACGTCGTCCTTGGTTGTTCAGCGGGGGTGTAGCTTGGTGAGGTATGGGATATCAAGTCCTGCTTCGCAGGGCGCCGCAACCTCCGACCTCCTAGGCATGATCGCCGCCGGGACGAAGACATGCTGGTCTTGCGAGGGAGGTCCAGAAGTCTCCCGGTTCGGCCAAAAATACTTGTTTCCGGGCCCTTTTTATCGCGAAACTCGTTGTCCGTCGAGAAGAAGGTGAGCGGTGTTGGGCTCATGTCGCGCCCTTCGGCTTCTCAGCTTGGCGGGCCTGCCACGTCGAGACGAGGAACGTGGCCATGGTTCCCGAAAGATTCACCGCTAGCTCGGCATGTCGAGGCAGGGGCCGTGACCGCTTCGGTCCCGGACTATGAGCGTCACCCAGCTTGCTGCGCAGCGATCCCAGAAGCTCCACAATCTGCTGACAGCTACCGAGTAACTGGCGGAACGTCTGCTCGGTATAGTCGTCGGGTGCCAGCTTGAGCGTCTTGGCAAGCTTTCGGTACAGGACGGGGAGATCATCCTTGTCCTGATAGGTCTCGCCAGCCCCATCAAGAATCCACTTGCAGACATCCTCCAGCAGCGTCCGGGCCAAGGTAATCGCTCCTTGGGGGTCGTCCTGCCGGCGATCCACAGCGGCCGTCCAGCGGGCATGGACGTCGTCCGGGTTGAATGCCACCAGTGCGGCCGAGATGCCTTCGTCGCCGGGGCTGCCCAGCCGGGCCTTTTGCACCGCATAAATCGGTGAGCCAGACAATTTCCCGCTGACCGAAAGTCGATAGCCGTCGTGCTGAATCAGATTGTTGAACGCGACTACCAGCTCGGCCTGGGCCTCGGGCGTCTGCGAAACCGGCCCGACAACTTCCGACAGAAATTTGAAGAGCTGCGCCCGAGAGCAGGTCAGCAGCCCCAAATATCCCAGCAATTCGGTGGTTTCCCAGTCATAGTTGCGAACCGTGTGCTGGATAAGATCTTCTTCAAGGGTCCCCTGGGAATTGTCGAACACCGACGGCATATGCCCGACCGGCCAGATGCGCTGGATCAGCTCGAGCTCCGGAAGCTCCGTCGACAAGGGCGTTTTGGCGAAAAGGGCGACTATCCGGCGACGGGTCAGCTCGGTTACAGGACTGTCGTCTCGCTCGTCGATCTTGGCGACGGCCTCGCTGAGCGCGTAGTTCGTGTCCTCCTCCAGAATGGCGCGGGCGACCTCGAGCACCTTGTCCGCCTTGAAAGTCTCCAGGCGCCGCTCGGCATACTTGTACTTGCTCTTCATCGCCTCCTCAGAGGCGCCATCGGCGAGGCCAAGACGCTGGCAATAGCGCGGCACCTGGTAAGCTGAGACGTTGGAGATATGGCCACAGACCAGGTGGCGCAATTCCTTGATGGCGGCAGGCAGAATTGTCTTGGTCATGGTATAGATCTGGATCCGCTCGACTTCATCGAGGCTCACCTCGTCGTGGCGGGAATTATCATAGATACGAGAGATACGCCAAGCCGGCTCGGGTTGTCGCTGCTGGCGCTGATTGTCCATCTAGCCCTGTCATCGGCCGACATTGCGAGGGCCGCGTGACCGATGCCGTCGGCCCTTTTCATTTCGGCTGGGCCTGTGGCTACACTCGGATCGCGCCTGGAGGGATTCGAGAATGGCCAAGGAAGATCGCACCACGATAATTCCCAGGCGGACGCCGGAATCGGCGGCGATGACGGCGAACGTCAAACGAGCGATGGCGATCACCGCCAGACTCAACCGCTTGACTTATGACGATGCTGACGAGGTGCGTGCCTTGTTCAGCGAACTCGTCGGCAAGACCGTGGACGCGAGCTTCCTGCTGATACCGCCGTTCTACGCGACCGGCGGCCCGGATACCCGTGTCGGGCGCAATGTCTTCGTCAACCAGAACTGCACCTTCTACGACCTCGGCGGGCTCGACATTGCCGACGATGTGATGATCGGGCCGAATGTCAGCCTCATCACCTCCGGCCATCCAATCGTCCCTTCCGAGCGGCGCGCCTTCGTCACCGCAAAGCCGATCGTGATCGAGAGGAACGTCTGGATCGCGGCGGGCGTCACCATCATCGGCGGGGTGACGGTAGGCGAGAATTCGGTGGTCGCGGCGGGCTCGGTCGTTACCAGGGACGTTCCGCCGAACACGCTCGTTGGCGGCAATCCCACGAAGATCATTCGTCCGATCGTCGATTGAGCGGGGGACTCTGGGCGCGGCGGCCGGGAAGCCGCTTCAGCCCTGCCCATTCTCCGCAAACCGCACCAGCACCGTGCCGTCGCTGACCTGCGCGCCCTCGGCCGCGATCTCGGCGATCACGCCGTCATGCGGGGCGGCGATCATGTGCTCCATCTTCATCGCTTCGAGGATCAGAAGCGGCTGGCCCTTGATCACGGCATCGCCCGCCGCGGCGCGCACCAGCTTGACCAGCCCCGGCATCGGCGCGCGCAGGCTGCTTGAGGCGGCTCCCGCCTCGTCGGCCTTGGCGAGCGGATCGGGGACCGTGAACGTATAGCCGACCGCGCCCTCGAAGACGGTGACATGGCCGGGCCAGCGGGCGGCATGCGGCATGGTCCTCAAATCATGCGTGTTCACCGCATCATGCGGCGCCTCCAGCGCCACCTGGAAGCGGCCGTCCGAGCGTGCCGAAACCCGCGCCAGGATGTTCTCCTCGCCATAGCGCAAGCGGGTGCGGCGCGAGAGCGGGTGGAAATGGGCATAGCTGGAAAGCGTGGACCAGGGATCGGCGGTGGAAACGGGCACGGCGGTATCCGCCGCCGCCAGCGCCGCGGCTGCGATCGTCTCGTCGCTCGGCGGGGCAATGGCGGTGAGCGCCGCCTGGTGCCGGCCGATCAGCCCGGTATCGAAATCGCCGGCAGCGAAATCGGCGTCGGCAGCGAGCGCCGCCAGGAAGGCGGTGTTGACGGTCGAGCCGGCCACTTCCGTCCGCGCCAACATCTCGCGCAGCGTGCCGAGCGCCGACGCCCGATCCTTGCCGTGCGCTACCAGCTTCGCGATCATCGGATCATAGAAGGGAGAGATCGCATCCCCGGCGCGCACGCCGGTCTCGATGCGTATCGCGGCACCTTCCGGCGCCGCGTCGGGGAATTTGAGATGATGCAGCGTGCCGGTCGCCGGCAGGAACCCTCTCGCGGCGTCCTCGGCATAGAGGCGGGCCTCGAAAGCGTGGCCGGACAAAGCGATCTCATTCTGCATCTTCGGCAGCGTTTCGCCGGACGCGACGCGAAGCTGCCATTCGACGAGATCGACGCCGGTGACCATCTCGGTGACGGGGTGCTCGACCTGCAGTCGGGTGTTCATCTCCATGAACCAGAAGCGGTCGGCCTTGAGCCCCTGAGAGGCGTCGACGATGAACTCGATCGTGCCGGCGCCCGAATAATTGATCGCCTTGGCGGCCTTCACGGCCGCCTCCGTCATCGCCTTGCGCAGCGCCGGCGTCATGCCGGGGGCGGGCGCTTCCTCGATCACCTTCTGGTGGCGGCGCTGCGCCGAGCAGTCGCGTTCGAAAAGATGCACGGCGTTGCCGAAATTGTCGCCGAACACCTGCACTTCGATGTGACGCGGCTTATCGACATATTTTTCCACCAGCACGCGATCGTCGCCGAAGGCCGCCTTCGCCTCCCGCCGCGCGCTGGAAAGCGCCTCCGAGAAATCGTCGGGATGGTCGACGCGCCGCATGCCCTTGCCGCCGCCGCCGGCGCGCGCCTTGATCAGCACCGGGTAGCCGATCTCGCGCGCCTTGGACGCAAGCAGCACGATTTCCTGCGCTTCGCCGTGATAACCCGGCACCACGGGCACGCCGGCCTTTTCCATCAGCCGCTTGGCGGCGTCCTTCAATCCCATGGCGCGGATCGAGGCGGCGGAGGGACCGATGAAGACAAGGCCTGCCGCCGTCGCCTGATCGACGAAATCGGGGTTTTCCGACAGGAAGCCGTAGCCGGGATGGATGGCCTCGGCGCCGGTGGCGAGCGCTGCCGCCACGATCCTGTCGCCGCGCAGATAGCTTTGGCCGACGGGCGAGGGGCCGATATGCACCGCCTCGTCGGCCATCTCGACATGGAGCGCGCGGGCATCCGCGTCCGAATAGACGGCGACGGTGCGCACACCGAGCCTGCGGGCGGTTCGGATGACGCGGCAGGCGATCTCGCCGCGATTGGCGATCAGGATCTTGCCGAACATGGAGCCTCCGCAGCCGGGGTGTGTCTCGGGCGACGACGGCATACCTTCGCGCGCCCCTCTGTCCTGCCGGACATCTCCCCCGCTAGGGGGGAGATTGGCAGCTTTGGCGCAGCCGCTCTCTTTTCAACGATAGTGATTGGCGAAAGCCGTCGTGACGTCCGATCTCCCCCCAAGAGGGGGAGATGTCCTGCAGGACAGAGGGGGGCGCTGTCCCGCCAGCCTCTCCAGCTGATCATCTGAATTTGCCTGTACTGAGCCTTTTGCTCCAAGATCAGCTCTCCCCAATGGCCGCAACGGCCTGCCGATATAGCTCCGCCGTCTGCTCGTCGAAGCAGCAGAAAGTAACCGTATCCGGCAGCGCATTTTGCCCCAGGAAGGCGCTTGCGGCACCAACAGCGATCCCGGTTGCCTGGTCTTTCGGATAGCCATAGATGCCGGTCGAGATCGCCGGGAAAGCGATGGTTCGACAATCATGGCCGAGCGCGAGTTCGAGCGAGCGCCGGTAGCAGGAGGCGAGCAGCTCGGCTTCGCCCTGGCCGCCGCCTCGCCAGACCGGACCGACCGTGTGGATGACATAGCGCGCCGGCAGCCGATAGCCCTTGGTCAGCTTGGCGTCGCCGGTCTTGCAGCCGTGAAGCGTGCGGCACTCGGCAAGCAGCTCCGGCCCGGCCGCGCGATGGATGGCGCCGTCGACGCCGCCGCCGCCCAGCAGCGAGGAATTGGCGGCATTGACGATGGCGTCGACCGCGAGCCTGGTTATATCGCCGGTGTGGATACGGATCCTCTCGCCGAGAGCACTCATCGTCACATCCTGAACACGCCGAATTTCGTCGCCTCTATTCCGGCATTGAGCGCCGCCGAAAGGCTGAGCGCCAGCACGTCGCGGGTCCTGGCCGGATCGATGATGCCGTCGTCCCAGAGCCTGGCCGAGGAATAGAGTGGGTGACCCTCATGCTCGTATTTCATCAGGATCGGCTTCCTGAATTTCGCCTCCTCCTCGGCGCTCCATTCACCGCCCTTACGCTCGATGCCCTCGCGCTTGACCATGGCGAGCACTGTGGCCGCCTGCTCGCCACCCATCACCGAGATGCGCGCGTTCGGCCACATCCACAGGAAGCGGGGCGAATAGGCGCGGCCGCACATGCCGTAATTGCCGGCGCCGAACGAGCCGCCGATGATCACCGTGAGCTTCGGCACCCTTGCGGTGGCGACCGCCATCACCAGCTTGGCGCCGTCCCTGGCGATGCCGCCGGCCTCGTATTTTCGGCCGACCATGAAGCCGGTGATGTTCTGCAGGAAGACCAACGGAATGCCGCGCTGGCAACAGAGCTCGATGAAATGCGCCCCCTTCAGCGCGCTTTCCGAGAACAGCACGCCATTGTTGCCGATGATGCCGACCGGCATGCCGTGCAGACGGGCAAAGCCGGTGACCAACGTCGCGCCGTAATTCTGCTTGAACTCGTCGAACTCCGAGCCGTCGACGAGACGCGCGATCACCTCGCGCACGTCATATGGCTGGCGCAGGTCCGTCGGCACGATGCCGTAAAGTTCGCTCGGATCATGAAGCGGCGGCACCGGTTTCTGCAGATTGAGGTTTAGAGCCTTGTTCCGATTCAGATTCTTGACGATGCGCCGGCAAATGGCCAAGGCGTGTTCATCGTCCATCGCATAGTGGTCGGCGACCCCGGAGAGCCTGGTGTGGACATCGGCGCCGCCGAGCTCCTCGGCGCTGACATCTTCTCCGGTGGCGGCCTTCACCAGCGGCGGGCCGCCGAGAAAAATGGTCGCCTGGTTGCGCACCATGATCGTCTCGTCCGACATTGCCGGCACATAGGCGCCGCCCGCCGTGCAGGAACCCATGACGCAGGCGATCTGCGGGATGCCGGCGGCCGACATATTGGCCTGGTTGTAGAAGATGCGGCCGAAATGCTCGCGGTCGGGAAACACCTCGTCCTGGTTGGGCAGGTTGGCGCCGCCGCTGTCGACCAGATAGACGCAAGGCAAGTTGTTCTGCAGCGCGATCTCCTGCGCCCTGAGATGCTTCTTCACCGTCAGCGGATAATAAGTACCGCCCTTCACCGTGGCGTCGTTGACGACGACCATGACCTCGGTGCCCTCGACGCGGCCGACGCCGGTGATGATGCCGGCCGACGCAATGTCCTCGCCATACATCGACCATGCCGCGAACTGCCCGACCTCAAGGAAGGGCGAGCCGGTGTCGAGCAGTTGCGCCAGCCGCTCGCGCGGCAACAGCTTGCCGCGTGAGACGTGGCGTTCGCGGGCTTCGTCCGAGCCGCCGCGCTCGACGCTTGCCGCCTTCTCGGCGATGTCGGCGACCAGTGCGCGCATGCGCTCCGCATTGGCGCGAAAGGTGTCGGAGGAGGGGGAAATTTGAGTTTGCAGTGTGGCCACGTTAAACCCCCTCCGCCATGATCTCGCGCCCGATCAGCCAGCGGCGGATCTCGCTGGTGCCGGCGCCGATCTCGTAGAGCTTGGCGTCGCGCAGCAGCCGCCCCGTCGGATAGTCGTTGATGTAGCCGTTGCCGCCGAGCAGCTGGATGGCGTCGAGCGCCATCTGCGTCGCCTTCTCGGCCGCGAACAGCACACAGCCGGCGGCGTCCTTGCGCGAGGTCTCGCCGCGGTCGCAGGCGGCCGCAACCGCATAGACGTAGGCCCGCGCGGCGTTCATCGTCGAGTACATGTCGGCGAGCTTGCCCTGCACCAGCTGGAAGGTGCCGATCGGCTGGCCGAACTGCTTGCGCTCATGCACATAGGGCACAGCGACGTCGAGGCAGGCCGCCATCAGCCCGATCGGGCCTCCGGATAGCACCGCGCGCTCGTAGTCGAGCCCCGACATCAGCACCTCGACGCCGCGTCCTTCCTCATGCAGCACGTTCTCGAACGGCACCTCGACATCCTCGAACACAAGCTCGCCGGTGTTGGAACCGCGCATGCCGAGCTTGTCGAGTTTTTGCGCCACCGAAAAGCCGGCCATCGTCTTCTCGACGATGAAAGCCGTGATGCCGCGCGCATGGCGTTCCGGATCGGTCTTGGCATAGACCACCATCGTCCCGGCGTCAGGACCGTTGGTGATCCACATTTTCGAGCCGTTGAGCACGTAGCGGTCGTTGCGCTTTTCGGCGCGCAGGCGAAGCGACACCACGTCCGAGCCGGCGCCTGGTTCCGACATCGCCAACGCGCCGACCGTCTCGCCCGAGCAAAGGGCAGGCAGATACTTCTCCTTCTGCGCCGGCGTGGCCCAGCGGTTGATCTGGTTGACGCAGAGGTTCGAGTGCGCGCCGTAGGAGAGGCCGACCGAGGCGGACGCGCGCGAAATCTCCTCCATCGCGACGACATGCGCGAGATAGCCCATGCCGCTGCCGCCGAAGTCCGGATCGGCGGTGATGCCGAGCAGGCCGAGCGCGCCGAGCTCGCCCCAAAGATGCGCGGGAAATTCGTTGCAACGGTCGATCTCGGCCGCGATCGGCGCGATCCTGTCCTGGGCGAAGCGCCTCACGGTATCGCGCAGCCCCTCGATGTCGCTATCAAGTCCGAAGTTCAGCGTATTCGTGTACATGCCGTTCCTCCCTGCCCCGGTCTTCGCGGAGATCGCGCCGTATCAGAGTGCCACGGCGTCCCTGGCGCGCCCCGAGGGACGCGCGCTGCCATGGCTGATTGTCGCGCCGACCAGGCGCATTGTCATCGAAAGATATGACGCCGTGACTTCGGCGATCGACAGCCGCTCGCCCGGCCGGAACCAGACGATGACGCCGGTCATCATCTGGATCAGCGCCATGGCGGTCAGGCCTGTATCGTCGATCTCGAAGGCGCCGGCCTCGGCGCCGTCGCGCAGGATCGTGCGCAGTTCCTTCTCATAGGCCGTGCGCATTTTGAGGATCTGCGTCAGCCTTTCATGCGAAAGGCTGCGCAATTCCATATTGGAGACATGGGTGGCGTGTCGCCGCCCGATGTGGAAGGCGATGTGGTTTTCGACATAGGCGGTGAGCCGGCCCACCGGATCGACGCTCGCCGGCCGCGCCGCCTCCCAAGCCTCGAGCAGACCTTCCATATGCTCTCGCATCAAGGTGAAAAGCAGATCTTCCTTGGTCGGGAAGTAGCGATAGAGCGCTGCCGCCTGCACCCCGACCTCGGCCGCCAGCTGCCGCATCGACATCGCCTCGTAGCCGAGACGCGCGATCAGGCTGACCGCCGCCTCGCGAACAGCCGCTTCGGTTTTCTCCCCGTCGGAACCTGTGGTGCGCGCCATTTCTGCCTCTGGCGGCAATAATAAAACAAACGTTCAATTAATTCAAGGTGCAAACGTTATCCCCGCTCTGGTTTGCGGAGGTGAAATGAGACTAGTTCCCTGATAAGCGATTTTGAAAGGTTGCCGTTTGCCGCCACGGTGCAGAATTCTGCTCCGTTGCGATCCTTGGGGAAGGTAACGGCATGGATTCCAGGGTCTTCGCGACGGAGCTTCGCTCCTGCTCCGCCCTGGAATGACGATCGCGATGGGCGTTTCGGCCGATCTCCAACGCATGCCGCCTGCGAACGCAAACAAAGCCGACTGGTCAAAATCCCTGCGCAGTGCCACTAAACGATGATCCTGAAATCCAGGGGCGCCTCTTCGGCCGCCTCCTCGACCTCGACATTCGAGACGAGCGCGCCCCGCGGCCCTTGCCACAGGCGTTCGATCATCGCCGTGACAGCGGCATCGGCGCCGGCGATCAGTGCGGTGACCGAGCCGTCACGCTCGTTGTGCACCCAACCCGTCAGCCCGAGACGTATCGCTTCTGCGCGCGCCCAGACGCGGTAACTCACACCTTGAACCGTACCGGAAACGCGCGCCCGAACGATTCTACGTTCGCCTTGCATTGCCTGTGCTCCGCGTTGCACTTGGCGGAATCTGGCACAGCAAAGGGCAAAGGCAACAGGGGCTTGGGCTAGGGTGTGTTGAGATTCAGGTCAGGCCAAGCCGAAAATGGTGGCTTTCGAGACCCGGAGCGGAGCGGACATTCGGGTCCGTGAGCACCGGAAGCGCAGAAAACCAGCATTTGCAGGCTGGCATCACCTGAATATCAACACATCCTAGTTCCCTCGCGCCGCCGCCAGCGCGCCCGGCAGCTCCTCGGCGAAGATGTCGAGCTCATGGTCGAGCCCGACGCTGACCCTGATGCAGCGGTCCAGCACCGGCACCATCGGCTTGCGGATGAACACGTCGCGCGACAGGAGGCCCTGCATCACCTTCAGCGCGAAGGCGCCGTCGCGGCTACAGTCGATGGTGACGAAATTGGTCGCCGACGGCAATGGCTTGAGATCATTCTGCCTGGCAATGGCTGAAATACGCTCACGGCCTGCCGCCACCCGCGCCACGACCGAGCGCAGGTAGTCCTGGTCGGCAAGCGCCTCGAGGCCGGCGATCTGCGCCATGCGGCTGACGCCATAATGATTGCGGATCTTCTCGAAGTCGCGGATCACCTCCGCCTCCGCCACCGCATAGCCGCAGCGTATGCCGGCCAGGCCGTAAGCCTTGGAGAAAGTGCGCATGCGGATGACGTTCGGCCGTGCGACATCGATCGCCGGCAGCGCCGAGGCCGGTCCCAGCTCGCCATAGGCCTCGTCCAGCACCAGCATGGTGGTTTCCGGCAGCGCTTCGATGAAGCGCACGACATCCGGCGCCTCCCACCAGCTTCCCATGGGATTGTCGGGGTTGGAGAGATAGACCAACGGCGCCTTTTCGCTCGCGACCTTGGCGAGAAGACCGTCCAGGTCCTCCTTGTCATTGGCATAGGGGACCGTGACCAGGCGGCCGCCGACGCCGGCGATATGGAAATTGAAGGTGGGATAGGCGCCAAGCGAGGTGACCACCGCGTCGCCAGGGCCGACATACATGCGCGCCACCAGGCCGAGCAGGCCGTCGATACCTTCGCCCACGACCACGTTTTCGATCGCCACGCCGTGATGCGCGGCGGCCGCCACCTTCAGCTCGTAATTGTCGGGGTCGCAATACATCCACTGGTCGCGGGCAACGCTCTCCATGCGGGCTATGACGCGCGGCGAAGGCCCGAAGCTGCTTTCATTGGCGCCGATGCGGGCGCGGAACGGCCGCCCGCGCTCGCGCTCCTGCGCCTCCGGCCCGACGAACGGCACCGTGGTGGGAAGCGCGCCGATGATCGGCGTAAGGGGAGGGCGACGAAGCATGGCGCAAGCTCGCTTGAGAAAGGGTCTTCTTGCTAGCGTGCGCGAGGGGTAGGTGCAAGTTGGGCGACAAGCTGAAATCAGCTGGCTTGACCGGCATCCAGCGTCAGCTCTTGAGAGGTTTGCCGCTTGCATGGGTCTGGTGAACGCAGCGGCGGACGTCTGCCGTTGGCCTCCGAATTCGATGCGGACGACGTATCGCTGGATTCTCCCTGCCGCTTTTGCTAGCGAGGCGGGATGAGCAACCGATTGCCGCCCGCCTGGGCAAAGCACCTCAAGACGCAGCCCTCGGCGAGAGCGGTATCGCCGAAAGCTGTAGCACCCAAAGCCCAGCCGAAGGCCGGCCCGCCCCGCAATCAGGCCGACGATATGCTGTTGAGGCAGGCGCTTGAGCTGCAAAAAGCCGAGCAATTGCCGGAGGCCGAGGAACTCTGCCTGAAGGTTCTGGCGCGTACACCAAACCACCCTTTGGCTTTCTACATACTGGGAACCCTCGGCATCGGATACGATAACGAGAAGGCACTGCGATATTTTGCCCGTGCGGTCGCAGAGGACCCGCGAAATCCTTATTACCACCTTAGCCTCGGCGAAGCCTATTTGCAGCTCAGCGAATTTACGCCGGCAATCAGGCACATTCAGCACGCTCTTGATTTGAAGCCGGATCTGGTGGAGGCGCTTTGTACCTTGGGTGATGCTTACAATGCGTTTGACAAGGGAGAAATGGCGCTGCCGCTCTTCGAGAAGGCGCTGAAGATCGACCGAGATCATCCTCTAGCCCGGATGGGGCTGCCCCACGCGCTCGCAAGCCTCGGTCGTATGGAGGAAGCCGCGGTTCATCTGAAGGAGGCAATAGAACGGCGCATCGCGGTGCCGACCGCGTACAACGCACTTGTACACACGCGCAAGTACACGGAAGAGCCGCCCGAGCTTGCGGCAATCCTAGCCGAGCTTCGAGACCCGGCCCATGGAGCGGAAGGGGCGGCAGCGCTCCATCACGCGGCAGGAAAGTTGCTCAACGACCTCCGTCGCTACAAGGAGGCGATGGATCACTTCAAGAAAGGAAATCAAGCCGGAGGCCAAAAATTCGATCTGGAAAACTACCGTCGCTGGGTGGATGCCATGATCGAAACTTTCACTCCGGAAATGGTGGCTTCAATGGCGGCTCATGGCAGCCCGTCGGAGGTGCCTGTATTCGTTGTCGGCATGCCTCGCTCGGGCACGACGCTGACCGAGCAGATCTGTGCCAGCCATCCCGATGTTCATGGCGCTGGCGAGTTGAGCAAGCTTAGACGAATGGCCAACGGGATCGGCCTCGCACACCGTTCCGACGCGAATCTCGGCAAATCGATGGCGACGATTACTCCCGCTCTGACCAGGGCTTTAGCCGAGGAGCACCTTTCCTATCTGCGCGAGCGGGCTCCCGATTCGCTTCGAATCGTCGACAAGATGCCTCACAATTTCGAGCTGATCGGCCTGATCGGCATTCTTTTTCCCAATGCACGCATCATTCATTGCCGGCGCGATGCCATCGACAATTGCGTCTCATGCTTTGTCCTGCAGTTCAATGAAGCGCACAACTACAGCGCTGATCTTCGGACATTAGGACTTTACTACAGAGAGTATGACCGCCTGATGCGGCATTGGAAGAAGGTTCTTCCGGGTCGCATCTTCGAAAACCGGTATGAAACATTGATTGAAAATCAGGAGGAGCAGTCGCGCCGCTTGATAGATTATCTCGGGCTGCCTTGGGACGATGCCTGCCTGCGTTTCTTTGACAAGGACCGCTCGGTAAATACTTACAGTCGCTGGCAGGTTCGTCAGCCGATCTACAAATCGTCCGTCAAGCGATGGAAGAACTACGAGAGCGAGATCCAGCCTCTGATCGAAGCGTTGGGAGATCTTGCTGAGGTTTGACCAGTAGCAATTCGCGCCGAGCCATAGCGCTCTCTGCGCTGAGTGCTCAGTCTCCAAGGCTCCGATAGCGTGCAATTCCGGCGATCGCCCCGAATGCAGCGCTTTGTGCAAACGGTGCCGGGGTGCTGGAAGGGAGAAAGAAAAACCCGGCGGTTGCCCGCCGGGTTATCGATTTCGATCAGGCAATGCCTGTTAGAACGAACGCTGGAAGCGGAGCAGGCCGCCGACGCTGTTCTTCTTGTCCGCACCGGTGAAGTTGACGGTCGAGGTGGGATCGGCGTTCCACTGGTCAAACTTGCCAAAGTGATCGTAGTCGACTTCGGCGGTGACCGTGAAGCCGGGAACGATGTCGTAGGCGACGTTCGCCGCCACGCCGTAGTTCTTGTCCTCGTCACCCGACACCTGGAGGTTGAACGAGGTCTTCTCGTTGAACTTGTAGGTGCCGCCGGCCCAGAATGCCCAGTTGCCGCCCCAGATCTTGTAGAAGCCGCGACCACGGGCGTCGATGACGTTGGTCGGGTCGCTCAGATTGTTGTCGCTGCCGTAGCCGAACATGCCGAACAGCGACAGTTCATTGGTGACATTCACGTCCAAGCGGACCTTGCCGGCGACTTCCTCGTAGTTGCTATCGTAGGCCACGACGCCGGTGATGGCGCCCCAGCCCTGCGTGTACTTCACGCCGCCGACGACATGCGGAACATAGCTGTCGATCGTGCCGACAGTGCCTGCACCTTCTTCCAGCGAAACCACCGCCGAGAAGCCGTTGCCGGCGTCGAAGTAATACTGGACGACGTTGGTGTCGAAGTCGCCATAGGGGACCAGCGTATCCTGGATCACATTGCCGGCATAGCCGATGAACGTGTCGAAGGCCGATTCGTCCTTACCGACGCGCAGACCACCGAGCTGGATCCAGGCGAAATTCAGCGAGACGTTCTTGTTGCCCGCCGGATTGTCGACATAACCACCTGTGACCGGATTGAAGGATGCGCCGCGATTGTTGTTGCCGAAGTTGAAGCGTGTCTCGGTGTAGGTCTTCAACGTGCCGAGCTCGGTTTCCTGGCCGGTCCAGGTCTTCAGCGTGAAGCGGGTGTTCTTGTACCAGGTGCTGTGGATGTCGCCGTCCTGGTGGTCGACATTCTTCGCGCCGTCGAATGAGCCGACGTCACCGAGGCCGATGTCGTAACGGACATAGCCGCCGATGCGCAGGCAGGTCTCGGTGCCGGGGATATAGAAGTAGCCCGAGCCGTACACGTCGCAGATCTTGACGTATTCAGCCGGTTCCGGCTCGGCGACGGTCACCGCGTCGGCGGCGCGGGCACCGGAAACTGCGATCAGGGCCGCAGCTGAGCCGAGAAGAAGGCTCTTGATGTTCATTTTCTGACCTCCAGTCAGAATCGAACGGAAGCGACGCGTTCGCTCGATCGCAGTCGCTGTCAGTGCTTTGTTATTGCGGTGCTTTTTGCTATGGTGAGCGCTACCAGAGGCGTTTGCTGGCGAACGCGTGTCCGGATCCGGATTTGAGATAGCGCTCCAATGAAGCCGCCTTCGCCTGGCTCGAAAAGGCCAAGTAGGTCACGATTCGCCACGGGAGAAACTTGGAAGTGTGACTGGACTTCCCAGCATTGTGCTCGGCAATCCGCTTCTTCAAATCGGATGCCGATATAGCGCGCTCGCCTTCCGAAGCCTCGCTCTCAAGCAGATAGACATACCATACGAACCGGCCCTCCTTCGCCAAGGCTTCGGAGGGCATCCTCTCCGCCATCCTGCTTCGCACGAACGGTTGGGGCTTGTCCTGCGTAGCTCGGAGAGCAAAGCAGGATGGCGGAGAGGATGGGATTCGAACCCACGAGAAGCTTTTGACCTCTACTCCCTTAGCAGGGGAGCGCCTTCGACCACTCGGCCACCTCTCCGTCGCGCCGCTGGATAAAGAAAAGCGCCGGCACAATCAACAAGCCGGCGGCATAATCGCTGAAAAAACAGCACATCAGCCCGGCCGAGCGCCGCATGAGGCGATTCTGCGGCGGCAACTGGGGCCGACGACTCGCCACTGCGCCGCATTTCCGTCCAGCCGTTGCCGGATTCGGCCGGATTCACTGCCACGCAGCCCTTAATGGTTAATGAGAACTTTCGGAGTGAGGCCAAATCGTGTCATTTGTGCAACAACATCCGGGGATAGCGTCCGGATAGGGCTTCAGCCGGTGCGATCGTAGTTGAACGCCGCCGCCGCCTGGGTAAAGGTCTGGTTCGAAGGAGCGGCGCGGTGCGCATCTTTTTCGGTAAGTGGGGATGGGGCAGGGAACGCTGTCCTTCAGCAAAAAATACCCAGACCCGTTTTTTAACTTTTGACTGGAGGTCAGAAAATGAACATCAAGAGCCTTCTTCTCGGCTCAGCTGCGGCCCTGATCGCAGTTTCCGGTGCCCGCGCCGCCGACGCGGTGACCGTCGCCGAGCCGGAACCGGCTGAATACGTCAAGATCTGCGACGTGTACGGCTCGGGCTACTTCTATATCCCCGGCACCGAGACCTGCCTGCGCATCGGCGGCTATGTCCGTTACGACATCGGCCTCGGTGACGTCGGCTCATTCGACGGCGCGAAGAATGTCGACCACCAGGACGGCGACATCCACAGCACCTGGTACAAGAACGCCCGCTTCACGCTGAAGACCTGGACCGGCCAGGAAACCGAGCTCGGCACGTTGAAGACCTACACCGAGACACGCTTCAACTTCGGCAACAACAATCGCGGCGCATCCTTCACTCCGGCTACTGGTACTGGGACTACCGCGGTTCCGGCCGTTGTTGCGGACAATCCGGCCGGTTTCAAGGGTGTCTCGCTGAACTTCGCCTGGATCCAGCTCGGTGGTCTCCGCGTCGGTAAGGACGAATCGGCCTTCAACACGTTCATCGGCTATGCCGGCAACGTCATCCAGGATACGCTGGTCCCCTACGGCGACTTCGACACCAACGTCGTGCAGTACTACTTCGACGCCGGCAACGGCTTCTCGGCGGTGGTCTCGCTCGAAGAAGGCGCGGGCACCAAGGGCACCATCGACAGCTACGTTCCGCATGTTGTCGGCGGCGTGAAGTACACGCAGGGCTGGGGCGCCATCACCGGCGTCGTTGCTTACGACAGCAACTACGAGGAAGTCGCCGGCAAGGTTCGCCTGGACGTCACCGTCAACGACGCGATTTCGCTGTTCGGCATGTTCGGTTACGGCAGTGACGATAACCTCAACGATCCGACCAACGTTATTCCTGCGAACGGTCGCGGCTTCTACAAGCAGTGGGGCGGCAACTGGGCCTGGTGGGTCGGCGGCACCTACAAGTTCAACGAGAAGACTTCGTTCAACCTCCAGGTTTCGGGTGACGACGACAAGAACTATGGCGTGGCGGCGAACGTTGCCTACGACATCGTTCCCGGCTTCACGGTCACGGCTGAAGTCGACTACGACCACTATGGTCGCTTCAACGATCCGGCCAGCTTCACCAATGTCAACTGGACCGGCGCCGACAAGAAGAACAGCGTCGGCGGTCTCCTCCGCTTCCAGCGCTCCTTCTAAGGGCTGGACTGGTATAACTGAAATCCGGCCCGGGCGTCTTCACGCCCGGGCCGTTTTGTTTTCGCGATTGGTCGAGGCAAACGAAAGGATGGGGGTGAAAACGGTAAGCTGATCGGGTCTGTGGAGCGACTTTGTGGGATCCGCCACTGGCGGATGTGGTCGGCCGCGAGATTCGAAAACTCTTGAAAGGACATCTCCGAACGGTTAGGGCTGAAAGCTTAACCACAGGGGGTGTGGCTAAAAATGTCGAACGAAGCGATTCAAGAGGGGGTGCCCTCTGGTCAATTTGCGGTGTTTTCTTCTCAGAATTCGAAGTTTAGGTACACCTACAACAAGATCCGGGAAGTAAAATCGTACAGGATCGGGGAACTCTTTGCAGCATACCGGGATATACTCTGGGATGATGGGCGGCATAAATACAATGTCAGCTCGTTCATCGGTGAAATAGACGAGATCCTTCTTGGAGAACGTTTCAGCACCTTCGACCAGAACACCTTGGACAATCTTATCGGTACCTTGCGCCAGCGCGGGAACAGCAACGCAACCATCAATCGCAAGATGGCTGCACTCAGCAAGCTGCTGCGCAAGGCTCATAAGATGGGAGATATCCACAGCCTGCCCGAGTTCCGCCGCCAGAAGGAGCGGGCGGGACGGATTCGTTTCCTCGAAAGGGACGAAGAGACAAGGCTGTTCGCTGCCATCAAGAGCCGCAGCGAGGATGCTTACAGACTTTCCGTTTTCCTGGTCGACACCGGCTGCCGTCTAGGCGAGGCGCTCGGCCTGATCTGGAACGACATCCAGGAGCACCGCGTCTCATTTTGGATCACGAAATCCGGCCGCAGCCGCACCATCCCGATGACCGAACGGGTCAAGGAGGTGATCAAGCTGCCGCCGACCACCGAGGGTCGCCGGCCGAAGGGTCCGTTCACCAAGCTCAGCCAGGCGCAGTACCGCGCCATCTGGAACGAAGCGAAAGCGGAAGTCGGTCTTGGCGCCGATGAACAGGTGGTACCGCATATCCTGCGCCACACCTGCGCTTCGCGCCTTGTCCAGGGCGGTATCGACATAAGGCGCGTGCAGATGTGGCTCGGCCACCAGACGCTGTCGATGACCATGCGTTACGCGCACCTCGCCACCAACGATCTCGATGGCTGCGTCGTCGTTCTCGAGAAGCCACGCGGCGACCAGGCGCCGAGCGCCGCGGAGAACTCCGTCTTTGCCTCCCCCTTGACCGCGCCGTCACCTGGCAAAGCCGCTCGCAAGGAGAGCCGACTGGAGCCGGCAAAGGCGCGCCGCAAGAGCTCGAAGGGCAAATAGGCGAGCGCCGCGCGTCGGCGAATCTATATTTCATCGAGAAGGCCTGAGACTGAGTTAGTCTCGGGCTTTACTTTATTGATTTGCGCTCTGCCCGATCGAGGAAATCCGCAATCTCCCGCGGCAGAGTGCCGGTTTCCAGAAAGGGCGCGTGTCCCTGACCTTCGACGGTGATCGTCTCCATGCCGGGATGCCGCCTTCCCATCTCCTCGACGGTCGCAGCGGATAATAGTTTTGAATTGCCGCCGCGAATGGCAAGCAGCGGGATGGCGGCAAGCGCGTCGAACTGCGGCCACAGATCCGGCAACGGCTTGCTGAAATCGACGCCGGCCAGCGTGTCGACCAGCGCCGGATCGAAATCCGGCAGCCAGCCGGCCTCCGTCTCGCGGCAGATTGCCCGGACCATCCGCGCCCAGTCGGCGTCGATGAGCGCTGGGAAATCGGCGCCATGCACGCGCCGCTGAGCATCCACCGCCTCGGCGAATGTCTTCGGTTTCGGCGCGCGATCGAGATAGGAGCGGATATGAGCCAGGCCCGCTGCCTCGATTACCGGGCCGATGTCGTTGAGCACGATGGCTTTCAGCACGGCGGGCTTCAATGCGCCGAGCACATGGATGATCAGGCCGCCCCGCGACGTGCCGACGAAGGTGGCCTGCTCGATGCCGAGCGCCGACAATCCGGCAAGGACATCGCCGGCTTCGACGCCGACATTATAGTGGCTGATATCGGGATCGCGGTCGGATTGCCCGCGCCCGCGATAGTCGAAGGCAACGACCTTGCGCGGCCTTGCCGCCTTGGTTGAAAGGTAAAGCGCCAGTTCGTGGAAGTCGCGGGCGTTGCGGGTGAGTCCGGGAAGGCAGACGACCGGCCAACTGCCGGCGTTCGCCTCGCCGTAGATACGAGCATGGAGCTTCAGGCCGTCTGGCGCGGCGTAGAAAAAGTCGGAAAAGCCTTCGTCGCTCGCCATCGGAACGCTGCTCCTCGTTGAGGTGACCGACAGCTACAGACGAGGGCAAGGGTCGTCAAACACTCTTCCTTCTCCCCTTGTGGGGTGAGAAGCGGTCCGCGTTAGCGGACGAAAAGCCAATTGCTTGGCTTTTCGAGCTTCGAACGCCCTGAGCCTGCGAAGAGCCGGGTAGTGGATCGGCGCGATAGCGCCGAGACGGATGAGGGGTGTTCCAGGGAACGCCGTCGTCTCACTCCGCTGGAACACCCCTCATCCGGCCGCTTCGCGGCCACCTTCTCCCACAAGGGGAGAAGGAAGAACCTCAGCTCCGCCCATTCACGAGATCGCCCACGATGTCGTATTTGCCTGAAATACGCATCTTGTAGACCTCGTAATTCTCCATCACACGCTGCACGTAACTTCTTGTTTCCGTGTAGGGAATCCGCTCGATCCAGTCGACGACGGCGTCCACGTCCTTGCCGCGCGGGTCGCCGTATTTCGCCACCCATTGGGCGGCGCGGTTCGGGCCGGCATTGTAGCCGGCGAAGGTCAGCACATAGGAGCCGCCGAAACGGTCGAGCTGCTCGCCGAGGAAGGCCGAGCCCAGCGTCGCGTTATAGCCGGCATCCGTCGTCAGCCGCGCCTGCGAGAAATTCATGCCGGCCTTTTTTGCCAACTGCTTGGCGGTGCCCGGCATCAACTGCAGCAGGCCGCGCGCGCCGGCGCTGGAAACGGCGCCGATATTGAACTCGCTTTCCTGGCGGGCGATGGCATAGGCGAGCGCCTTGCCGGATCCGGAAATGTTGGCCGAATCGGGAATGACGCCCAGCGGATGCGAAAGCGCGCCGACATCGATGCCGCGCTGGGCGGCGATCTTGCCGACCTTCAGCGCCATGAAATGGTTGCCCTGCTTTTCGGCCAGCACGGCTAGCAGCGCCAGCTCGCCCGGGCTGGTCAGCTGGCCGGCAAGGTCGCGGTAGAGCGTCTCGGCGTAGCGGTCATAGCCCGCTTCCTGCAGCCGTTTGATCGCGCTCACTGCTTCGCGGCCGTCGAAGCTCTGGCGGTCGGCCGCGCTCGGCTTCGGATAGGCGATGTTTAAGGTCCTCAAGCCCACGCGCTCGCCGGCGAGCTGGCCATAGAAGGTCGTGCCGTAGCTGGCCGCGCGCGTGAAATAGTCCTTGGCGCTGCCCGGGCCGCCGACTTCCGCCGCCCGGCCGAGCCAGTAATAGGCGCGCGACAGCGACACCGGGCCCTGGGCGAGCTCGGTGATGCGCTTGAAGTGAGTGGCCGCGGTCGCCGGATCGTTGAGGCCGCGCAGCGCGTACCAGCCGGCATGGAACTCGGCTTCGGCGGCGTTCGGCGGGCTTTCGGCAGCGTGCATGGAGACAATCTTGTAGGCAGTCTTCATGTCGCCCCGGTCGACCAGCTCGCGCGAGAGCACGCGGCGTTCGACCCACCAGGCATCGGGGTCGACCAGCGAATCGCGGTTCGTCGGCGCTTTCAACACGGCAGCAGCGGCTTCGGCGAATTTCTGCTGCTTGCGCAGATACTCCACCTCGGCGAAGAAATAGCCGGCGGAGCGCAGCACTGCGGGCACTGCCTTCAACAGCTTGGCGGCGTTCTTGTCGCCCTTGTCGGCCGCCGCCCAGGCATCCGCCAGCGGCTGTGCGCCGGCGAGGCCGGCGACCCGCAGCGCCGACGACGGCCGGTCGGCATAGAACATGCGCTCCATGCGGTAGCGATGGTCGGCCGCCGGGATCAGCGTGCCGAACTCCTTAATGACGGCTGCCTCATCCTTCGCTTCCAGTTTTTCCGTGCGCCAAAAGGGTACCAGCACCGACCGCGCCGCGGCCTGGTTGCCAAGCGCCACTTGCGAGCGGGCGAGGATGATGACGCCCTCCGGCGTCAGCGGCTGGCTGCGGCCGAAGGCCTGCACCACCACTTGCGGCGGCGGATTTTCGCGATAGAGCGCGCGCTCGCTGTTCTTGCGCAGCGCGATCGTGCCCGGCCATCCAGGCAGCATCTTGGCGGCGTCGGCAATCTCGCCGCTCGGCACCTGGTCGCCGCCGTAAAGCGCGATCGCCCAGGCGAGGATGTGCCGGTCGAGCGAGGCGGCGGGCAGCGTGTCGCGCGCATTGCGCGCGCCAACGATGTTGTTGGCGGCAAGCGCATCGAGCCCGCTCTTCAGTTGCGCTATGTCCGGGGCAATCGGCGTCTGGCCCGGCGCCTGCGGCGCATCCGGCGCCGGAATCGAGGCCGTCGCGCGCGCGTCGACGCTGCCACCGATCGCCATGGTAGGCGTCAGCGCGACGATCGCGCCCAGCAGCGCGAAAAGATGGGGCCGCCTCGTCGGCATTTTATGATCCTAGCACATCGCCAGCAGGCGCGGGCATTGAGAACCCGATGCGAAGCCTAGACTTAGGTCGTGAAGGGCTCGTAAACAAAAGGTTATCGAGGTCGTTCGAATGGCGCTTGCTGGTGTCCCGATTCTGAAATTCGCATGACCTTGATATCGGGCGCGGCGCGAATTTCAGAATCGCAGGACACCAGCCAACTGTCGAATCCAGTATCGTTTTGGTTTTCGATGTTCGCCCCGAGCCTGATATCAACGTCTAGCGAACATCGAAAACCACGACACTGGCATTACACCGATGCTTGCCGCTGAACCATGTCGAGACTATGGTGCGCGGCTTCGCTTTCGGGTAGAAGGCGCGCACTGACCGATCTGATGAAACACCGATGCATGTCGCCCAGAAGCGGAAACCGGTTTTGGGAAGACGACATGCATAAACCGACAAAGTTCCAAGGAGTTTGGACGACATGCTGAGAGGCTCGCTGACTGCGCTCGTGACACCGTTCGAAAAGAGCGGGCGCTTCGACGAGAAAGCCTTTCGCTCGTTTGTCGAATGGCAGATCGCCGAGGGCACCAAGGGTCTCGTTCCCGTCGGCACCACCGGCGAGTCGCCGACGCTGTCGCATGAGGAGCACCGCCATGTCGTCAAGGTCGCCATCGAGGTAGCCAAGGGCAGGGTGCCGGTGGTGGCCGGCGCGGGCTCCAACAACACCGAGGAAGCGGTCGGCCTGGTGAAGTATGCCGAACAGGCCGGCGCCGATGCCGCCCTTGTGGTCACGCCTTACTACAACAAGCCGACGCAGCGCGGCCTCTATGAGCATTTCGCGGCCGTCGCCAGGGCGACCAGGCTGCCGATCATCATCTACAACATCCCGCCGCGTTCGGTGATCGACATGACGCCGGAGACGATGGGCAGGCTGCGCCACGACTTCAAGAACATTGCCGGCGTCAAGGACGCGACCGGCAAGGTCGAGCGCGTCTCCGAGCAGCGCATGACCTGCGGCAAGGATTTCATCCAGCTTTCCGGCGAGGATGCCTCCGCGCTCGGCTTTAACGCTCATGGCGGCGTCGGCTGTATTTCGGTCACCTCGAATGTCGCGCCGCGCCTTTGCTCCGAGTTCCAGGAAGCGACGCTTTCCGGCGACAGCGCCAAGGCGCTCGAGCTGCAGGACCGGCTTCTGCCGTTGCACAAGGCGATCTTCATTGAGCCTGGCGTATCCGGCGCCAAATACGCGCTGTCGAAGCTGGGCAAGGTCGAGAACGTGGTCCGTTCGCCGCTGGTGACGGTGGAGTCCTCGACCGCCGAGAAGCTCGACGCGGCGCTCAAGCACGCCGGCTTGATTAATTAGCGAGCCCGTTTGGAAACTCTACACCTGCGGCCATCTGAAGGCGCCACCTGCGCTTCCGGTGCTCACGTACTATATGTACGCTCCGCTCCGGTTCCGCGCATGGCCCCGAAAGCATCCGCTTTCGGAAAGGACCATGCGCAAAGTCGGGCTGCAGAGCGTCCTTTGCGCGTTTAGAAAACGCGCGGCGCTCTGTTGACACCTTCACCTGACTCGCAGGAGCGAGTTTCGAAACGGACTCTGGACGTCATGAATCAAGTCAAGAAAGCCGATCCCAACAACAAGACCGTTGCGGAAAACCGCAAGGCGCGCTTTTCCTACGAGGTGCTCGACACGATCGAGACCGGCTTGGTGCTGACAGGCACCGAGGTCAAGTCGCTGCGCCAGGGCCAGGCCAACATCCAGGAAAGCTACGCCTCGGCTGAGGGCGGCGAGATCTGGCTGATCAATTCCTATCTGCCGGAATATCTGCAGGCCAACCGCTTCAATCACGAGCCGCGCCGCCGTCGTAAGTTGCTGGTCTCCAAGCGCGAGATGGCAAAGCTCTCGCAAAGCGTCGAGCGTGAAGGCATGACGCTGGTGCCGCTGAAAATCTATTTCAACGACCGCGGTCGCGCCAAGCTGCTGCTCGCGATTGCCCGAGGCAAGAAGCTGCACGACAAGCGCGAGACAGAGAAGCAGCGCGACTGGTCGCGCGAGAAGGGCCGGCTGCTGAAGGAGCGCGGCTGAGCCTCCAGGGCTGGCAGCGCCGGCCGCCTGAAAAAAGCCACCGGCTGGTTCTCCGGTCAGGCGCGCACGAGCCTTTGCGGCAGGGGATGGTCTTGGGGAAGCGGATTGTTTTCTGGGGCCTTGCCGTAGCGGTTGTCGCCAGTGCCGTCGTGGCGGGCGCCTTCTTCTGGTTCCGCGGCTTTTCCCCGGATCGCGAGGAATTTCCGATCCGGGGCATCGACGTCTCACATCATCAGGGAAAGATCGACTGGCCCCGCGTCGCCTCCGACGACGTCGCCTTCGCCATCATCAAGGCGACCGAAGGCGGCACCCATGTCGATACGCAATTCTCCATCAACCTGCGCGAGGCCCGCGCGGCCGGCCTGGCGGTCGGCGCCTATCACTTCTTCACCTTCTGCCGGCCAGGCGCCGACCAGGCGAAGAACTTCATGTCGGTAGTGCCACGCGGTGAGCCGCTTCTGCCGCCGGTGGTCGACATCGAGTTCGGCGGCAATTGCCCGCAGCGCCCGTCGCCCGAGCAACTGAACACCGAGCTTGCTGCATTCCTCGGTCCGGTCGAGACGGCATTCGGCAAGCAGGCGATTTTCTATCTGACCGACGAGGCGGCAGACGCCTATTCCGGCAGCATTCTTAACCGCCGGCGCTGGTTACGTTCGCTGGCGATGAGGCCGCGCGAGAACGACTGGATCTACTGGCAGTATCACAATATGGGCCGCGTCGACGGCATCGAAGGCGATGTCGATCTCAATGTCCTGAAGGGCGGCCGCGAGACGCTGGCGAAGTTGTTTGCGCCGACGCCTTGAATTGCCGGTCCTTGAATCGCTTACCGCACCGCTGAAGGTTTACGATCCTCCCGGCGCCGGTGCATTAAGGCGTCTGTTGGCAATCCGCCCTCCGATTGCTGACAAGCCCATTCCGGCGGCCATGATGGCAATGGCTGCGACCTGGATCGTCATCGGCGTTTCGCCGAGTACCGCCATGCCGACAGCCACGGTGGCGATGGGTATGCCGGGCAGAAACAGCGATGCCGTCTGCGGCCCCAACTGCCCGACGACATAGGTATAGAGGAACATGGCTGCCGCGCCGGCCAGAATCCCCTGGATCACGATCTGGCTGATGATTTCCGTGGCGGCCGCGGCATGGATATGGCTTGGTGCGACGAAGTAGAGAACCGGCAGCGGCAGGCAGGACAGGAGCACTACCGCGGCCGTGGCCGTAACGGGATCGGCACGCCAGCGCCTGACAAGAACGGCATAGGCCGAAAACATTAGGCCCGATCCGATGAAAAGCATATCGCCGAAGAGAACGCCGCCGGTGCCGTCGCGCGCCGGCGCGATGAACAGCGACAGGCCGGCGACAATCGCGAGGACACCGATGGTCCGTTGCCGCGAAGCGCCGTCATTGAAGACGATGCGTGACAGCAGGAACGAAAAGAAGACGATCGACGCTGGACAAAGCGCGGCCGCATGGACGGCAGGGGCATAGGTCAGGCCCCAATTGATAATCAGCGGATAAGGCAATCCGGCCAGCGCCGCCAATGCCAGGGCCCGTCGCCAACCGAGCGCCCTCATGCTTACAAAGCCGTCGCGCCAGACGATCGGCAGAAAGACCACCCCCGCGCCGCCAAAGCGCAAGGCGGCCAGATCCGTCGCCGTCAGATGCTCCCTGAGGCTGAAGCGGGCGGCGACGAATTGGATGGCGTAGATGCCGATCATAATGAGGCCCGCGATGATCGCCAGCCTGGAGTTTCCTGAGTCTCGCGCGTCCGCCATGTTCCGCCGCCGTCGTGACATCGCCATCGAAGATCATCTCCGCACAAAGCGATGAAAGCGCAGGCTATTGCCGAAAAGCCCGTGGCAAAATACGCTCTTTTCTCGAAATTTGAGTGAAACTCGCAGATTAGAGGCAGATCTAGCGTGAATGCTGAAGCAAGCGACCTGGACGGCGTCGACCGCAATCTCCTGCGATTGCTGCAAGAAGATGGGCGTCGCACCACACTTGATCTGGCGGCGCGTGTCGGCCTCTCGCCGACCGGCACCAGCCTACGGGTGAAGCGGCTGTTTCGGGAAGGCTACATCACCGCGGTCAGGGCCGTGCTCAATCCGGCAAAGATCGGACGCGGTACGCTCGTCTTTATCGAGGTGCGTCTCGATCACACGGCGCCGCATATTTTCGAGCGCTTCGCCGAGGCGGTGACCAAGGCGCCCGAGGTTCTCGAGTGCCACATGGTGGTCGGCGGCTTCGACTATTTGGTAAAGGCGCGCATCTCGGAAATGGCCGCCTATCAGGATTTCCTGACGCGGGTCATTCTCGCGCTGCCGGGAGTGAAGGAGACGCACACTTATACCTCCATCGGCGACGTGAAGCCGGATGCGCTGCTGCCGGTATGAGTGGCTGTCAGACCGACAGGAAGCCGCCTGAATCTAGCTCTTCAGGAACGCCGCAATCTCCTTGAACACGCTGACGAACATCTCCTGCGTCAGCACGCCCGTATTGGTGTTGTAGCGTGAGCAATGGTAGCTGGAAAACAGCGCGATGCCGCCGGCTTGCTGCCTCCCGCCATGGCGGAACGGAAAGGCCGCGACGCGCTCGCCCAGCGCCCGCACCGTCGACTGATGCGCGATCGCACCCAGCGTCAGGATGGCACGCAGGTTGGGAAAGCGCGCGATCGTCGGCTTGAGAAAGGTCCGGCAGGTGGCGATCTCGGCGCCCACCGGCTTGTTCTCCGGCGGCACGCAGCGCACCGCATTGGTGATGGCCGTGCCGACGAGTTGCAAGCCGTCATCCGGCCTTGCCTTGAACTCGCCGCGCGCAAAACCGTGCGCGATCAATGTGCCATAGAGCAGGTCGCCGGCATAGTCGCCGGTGAAGGGGCGCCCCGTGCGGTTGGCGCCGCGCAGGCCGGGCGCCAGCCCGACGATCAAGAGGCGGACTGAATCTTCACCCTCCGGCGGCAGGAAGGTCGGCACTGGCGCGTTGAACCAGCCGGGCTCACGCTCGCGCCAGGCGGCGATGAAATCATGCAGCCGCGGGCAAAGCGGGCAGTCACGGCTGGGTTCGGGGGAGGGCACGGCGGTCAAGGCCGCCGCCGTCAATAATCTTCCTCGTCGACTTCGGCGGGTTCCGGCCGGCGCGCCGGCCGCTCGGACGGATCGCGGCCGACTTCGCTCTTCAGCGTCATCAGGTCGATGAAATGATCGGCCTGGCGGCGCAGATCGTCGGAGATCATCGGCGGCTGCGAGGCCATGGTCGAGATGATCGACACCTTGCGCCCGCGCCGCTGCAGCGCTTCGACCAGCGTGCGGAAGTCGCCGTCGCCGGAGAAGATGACATAGTGGTCGACGACATCGGCGAGCTCCAGCGCATCGACGGTCAACTCGATGTCCATGTTGCCCTTGATCTTGCGGCGGCCGGTCGAGTCGGTGAATTCCTTGGCGGGCTTCGTCACCACCTTGAAGCCGTTATAATCGAGCCAGTCGATCAGCGGCCGGATCGACGAATATTCCTGATCCTCGACCAGCGCGGTGTAATAATAGGCGCGCAGCAGGTAGCCGCGCTTCTGGAAGCTCGACAGGAGCTTGCGGTAGTCGATGTCGAAGCCCAGCGCGCGGGACGTGGCATAGAGATTGGCGCCGTCGATGAAAAGAGCGATCTTTTCACGGGGATCGAACATTGAAAAACATTCCTTTCGAAAATTTTTGTCGTCTAAAAGCGCTTGACGAATAGGTCCGGCAAATGAACCTTTGTACCGTCACCTCCGAGATAACGCGCAATTTGCGGATATCCAAGGGCATGGCCCTGTGTTGCAAGCAATTGTGATCGCCACTATGTGGGTAGCTTCACGGCGTGGCGCGATGATGAGCCGGGCAACGGCCCGCCAAGCTGACGCTGGCGCCATAAAGCTTGTATTTCGGCCGCGCTCGCGTTATGGAGCGCGCCAGCTTTCCATCAAATCCATCGCATGAAAGGGGCAGTCCATGGCCCGCGTAACCGTTGAAGATTGCATCGACAAGGTCGACAACCGTTTTGAACTCGTGCTGCTCGCCGGCCATCGCGCCCGCCAGATCAGCCAGGGCGCGCAGATCACCGTTCCGCGCGACAATGACAAGAACCCGGTCATCGCGCTGCGCGAGATCGCCGACGAGACGCTGTCTCCCGACGACCTCAAGGAAGACCTGATCCACTCGCTGCAGAAGCATGTCGAGGTCGACGAGCCGGAAGCCGAGGGCGAGGCGATCGCCGACCAGACCGGCGCGACCGCCGTTGCCGCCGACGCCGACGACGCCGAGGAGAACGTTACTTTCGACCGCATGAGCGAGGAAGACCTGCTCGCCGGCATCGAAGGTCTGGTGCCGCCGGAAAAGAGCGACGACTACTAAGTGCTTTTGTCCGGGTTGGATCAACCATCCAGGACTTCCGTATCTTAGGTTTCGTGGCTATCTATGAGATGCGTCGCACGTCGGTGCGGCGCATCAATCATTTCAGCACCGCGAGATCCCGCCCATGATGCGTCAGTATGAGCTTGTCGAGCGCGTCCAGCGCTACAAGCCTGACGTCAACGAGGCGCTGCTCAACAAGGCCTACGTCTATGCCATGCAGAAGCATGGCCATCAGAAGCGCGCCTCGGGCGATCCCTATTTCTCGCATCCGCTCGAAGTCGCCGCCATCCTCACCGACATGCATATGGACGAAGCGACCATCGCCGTTGCCCTGCTGCATGACACGATCGAGGATACGACCGCGACCCGCGCTGAGATCGACGAGCTCTTCGGCCCCGAGATGGGCAAGCTGGTCGAGGGGCTCACCAAGCTGAAGAAGCTCGATCTGGTCTCGAAAAAGGCCGAGCAGGCGGAGAACCTGCGCAAGCTCCTGCTCGCGATCTCCGAGGACGTCCGCGTTCTGCTCGTCAAGCTCGCCGACCGCCTGCACAACATGCGCACCCTCGACCATATGCCGGAAGCCAAGCGCCTGCGCATCGCCGAGGAGACGATGGAGATCTATGCGCCGCTGGCCGGGCGCATGGGCATGCAAGGCATGCGCGAGGAGCTGGAGGAAATAGCCTTCCGCTACATCAATCCGGAGGCTTACCGCGCCGTTACCGCAAGGCTTGCCGAGATTTTCGAGCGCAACAGGGGCGTCCTGCAGGAGATCGAGACGGCGCTGTCGGGCCTGTTCGAAAAACACGACATCAAGGCAAGCGTGAAGAGCCGGCAGAAGAAGCCGTGGTCGGTGTTCCGCAAGATGGAGGCCAAGGCGCTCTCCTTCGAGCAGCTCTCCGACATCTTCGGTTTCCGCGTCGTGGTCGATTCGGTCGACGACTGTTACCGCGCGCTTGGCGCCATCCACACCACCTGGTCGATGGTGCCCGGCCGTTTCAAGGATTACATCTCGACGCCCAAGCAGAACGACTACCGTTCGATCCACACCACCATCGTCGGCCCGTCGCGCCAGCGCGTCGAATTGCAGATCCGCACCAGAGAGATGAACAAGATCGCCGAATATGGCGTCGCCGCGCATTCGATCTACAAGGATACCGGCGGCAAGATGAACGGCGCGGGCCATGCGATCTCCAGGGAGACCAACGCCTATGCCTGGCTGCGGCGCACCATCGAGCAACTGGCCGAAGGCGACAATCCCGAGGATTTCCTCGAGAACACCAAGCTGGAGCTGTTCCAGGACCAGGTGTTCTGCTTCACGCCCAAGGGCATGCTGATCGCGCTGCCGCGCGGCGCCACCCCGATCGACTTCGCCTATGCCGTCCACACCGATGTCGGCGACACCTGCGTCGGCGCCAAGGTCAACGGCCGCATCATGCCGTTGATGACCGAGCTCAAGAACGGCGACGAGGTCGAGATCATCCGCTCCAAGGCGCAGGTGCCGCCCGCCGCCTGGGAATCGGTCGTGGTCACCGGCAAGGCGCGCGCCGCCATCCGCCGCGCCACCAAGAATGCGATCCGCAAGCAATATTCCGGCCTCGGAGCCCGCATCCTGGAGCGCGCCTTCGAGCGCGCCGGCAAGACATTCACCAAGGAGAGCCTGAAGCCGGTGCTGCACCGGCTGGCGCGCAAGGACATCGAGGACGTGCTGGCCTCGGTCGGCCGCGGCGAGCTGAGTTCCACCGATGTCATGAAAGCGGTCTTCCCCGATTATAAGGATGAGCGTGTCACCGTCGCGGCGCCTAAGCAGCGCGAGGAGGGCTGGTCGAAGATCCGCAACGCCGCCGGCATGCTCTTCCAGATGCCGGGCACCCGCGCCGCGAAGAAGGACAAGGACCAGCAGCGCGACGGCGCGGTGCCGATCCGCGGCGTGCGCGGCGACCTGCCGGTGCGTTTCGCGCCGGAAGGCGCTGTACCCGGCGATCGCATCGTCGGCATCATCCAGCCCGGCACCGGCATCACCATATATCCGATCCAGTCGCCGGCTTTGCAGGCCTTCGACGACCAGCCCGAGCGTTGGATCGATGTGCGCTGGGACATCGACGAGCGCACCAAGGAACGTTTTCCGGCGCGCATCTCGGTCACCGCCATCAATGCGCCCGGGTCGTTGGCCGACATCGCCCAGGTCGTCGCATCCAACGATGCCAACATCCACACGCTGTCGATGATACGCACCGCACCCGATTTCACCGAGATGCTGATCGATCTCGAGGTCTGGGACCTGAAGCATCTCAACCGGCTGCTGTCGCAGCTCAAGGACAATTCGAGCGTCAGCGATGCGCGGCGTGTGAATGGGTGAATAGTGAATAGTGAATAGTGAATAGTGAATAGTGAACTAGAAGGTGCTCTACTGCCATTCACCATCCACCATTCGCCAAGGGGGACCGAACAATGAACACCGACGAAGTGCTGGACATTTTCCGCGAGGCCGGCGCCGTGCTCGAAGGGCATTTCATCCTGACGTCCGGACTGCGCAGTCCGGTCTTCCTGCAGAAGGCGCGGGTGTTCATGCATGCCGACAAGACCGAGCGCCTGTGCAAGGCGCTGGCCGAGAAGATCCGCAAGGCGGTGCCGGGCGGGATAGACTACGTCGTTGGCCCGGCCATCGGCGGCCTGATCCCGGCCTATGAGACCTCGCGCCATCTCGGCGTCCCGGCGATCTGGGTCGAGCGGGAAGGGGGCGAATTCAGGTTGCGCCGCTTCGAGATTGCCAAGGGCTCGCGCGTCGTCATCGTCGAGGACATCGTCACCACCGGCCTGTCGATCCGCGAGACCATCGACTGCCTGCGCGAGCTTGGCGCCGACGTCGCGGCGGCTGCCTGCATCATCGACCGTTCGGCCGGCAAGACCGATGTCGGCGTGCCGCTGATCGCGCTTGCCGAATATGAAGTGCCGGCCTATCCCGCCGACCGCCTGCCGCCGGAACTTGCCGCGATTCCAGCCGTTAAGCCGGGAAGCCGCAACATCTGACATCGCGATGTATGAAAACAGGCACTTGAGCGCGTCGCTTGAATCTCTTTGCCGGAGACGCGCGCCGAGGCGACAATGATCGCCGGGATCGACCATTTCGTGCTGACGGTCCGCTCGCTGGAAGCGACCTGCGATTTCTACCGGCGGGTGCTCGGCATGCGGCGGCTCGACGAACCGAACCGGCCGACCGCGCTTCTGTTCGGCTCGCAGAAGATCAACCTGCACGAAGTCGGTCGCACCTTCGAGCCGAAGGCGAAGGCGCCGACGCCGGGTTCCGGCGATTTCTGCCTCGTGGCGGGAATGCCGCTTGCCGAGGTCCAGGCCAGCCTCGAGGCCAATGGCGTGGCGATCGAAGTCGGTCCGGTCGAACGCACCGGCGCGCGCGGCAAGATGATGTCGGTCTATTTCCGCGATCCGGACGGCAATCTGGTCGAGGTCAGCGAGTATCGGCCCGGCTGAGATCGAGCCGCATGGCGCAGCGCTGGTCCGAAGCCATGCCGTGCCTGGCCTCGTCGTCGAGCAGGCTTGCCAGCCGTTCGTCAATCTCGGCGTCTTCCAGGATGCGAAATCCGGCCTTGCGATAGAAGGGCGCGTTCCAGGCGACGGCGCGAAACGTGGTCAGCGTCACCGCGGCCAGTCCGCGCCGCCCGGCGTCCGCGACCGCCTGTTCGAGCAGGGCGCGGCCGATGCCTTGGCCCTGCCGGTCGAGGCGCACGTCCAACTCCCATATATGTAGCGCATCGCCTTCGATCCCGGCGCTCAGGAAGCCGACCGGCCGGCCCTTCTCGTCTGCGGCAATCCAGCATGCGCCGGCGGCGATCAGCGCGCGATGCCGCTCGACGCTGATATTGTCGCCGTCGGCGAGCCACGCCAGTTCCGCAATGGCGCGGAACGCCAGCCCGGCGGACTGTTCGATCCGCGGCAGCGCCCCGGCGTCCTCGGCCCGCGCCGGTCTAATGGTGATCATCGGCTCCGCATCCGGGTTATTTTCCTCAGTTTCGCCAGAATGACGCTGTTGTTACAGCCTGCGGCAGACCATCGCGGCGGCGTTCGTTGTTGCGCGGCCCGGTCGTCGCTATATCAAAGCTTGTTGCCTTTCTGCGCCCTCGAAGCGCAAGATGTGTTTGCGCGACCCGGTGGGTAGGGGCAGCGCGTATTGGACCGGGAACTGGAACAGAGTGCTTTTTCGACGCCGAGAGCCTGATGGCTTCCTGGAACAGGTGCGTACTTATCTTTGGCCGCGCCGCTCGTTCTCGCGTTCCGTGCAGTATTTCTCCAAACGCATCCTGCGGCTGAAGGCGACGCCGCATTCCGTCGCCGCCGGTGTCGCCGCGGGCGTTTTCGCCTCCTTCTTCCCGCTTGGCTTCCACTTCATCGTCGCCGCCGTGCTGTGCTGGATCATCGCCGGCAATCTGGTCGCGGCAGCGCTCGGCGCGGTGTTCTTCGGCAATCCGCTGACCTTCCCGCTTTTGTGGGGCGCGTCCTGGGAGATCGGCAAGCTGCTCCTGCATGAGCATCTGCCGAAGCACGGCCCGCCCGAGCATCTGGGCGAAATGATGCACAAGCTTTCCTTCGCCAAGCTCTGGCACCCCATTCTGGAGCCGATGCTGATCGGCGCGGTGCCGCTCGGCCTGGTCTTCGGGCTCGTGTTCTACGCCATCACCCGCTGGGGCATGACGGTGTTTCGCGAGCAGCGCCGGAAGCGCATGGCCGAGCGTGCCGAGAAGAAAGCGCGGCAGGGCCGACGGGAAGTGCCGGCGGAATGATCATCGGCATCGGCAGCGACCTGATCGACATCAGACGTATCGAGAAATCGCTGGAGCGGCACGGCCAGCGCTTCGTCCAGCGCATCTATACCGAGGTCGAGCAGGCCAAGTCGGAAAAGCGTGCCGCCCGCGCAGCTTCCTATGCCAAGCGCTTCGCCGCCAAGGAGGCCTGCGCCAAGGCGTTGGGTACCGGCATGGCCGAGGGCGTGTTCTGGCGCGACATGGGCGTGGTCAACCTGCCGAGCGGCGCGCCGACCATGGCGCTGACCGGCGGCGCCGCGGCCAGGCTGGAGAAAATCCTGCCGAATGGGCACCGCGCCTTCATCCATCTCACCATCACCGACGATTTCCCGCTTGCTCAAGCCTTTGTGATCATCGAGGCAGTGCCCGCCGAACAAGCGCCACATTGATTCCATCTGACCACGAGCGGCATGACGTTGCCCAGCGCCCGCCGAGACTCTATACCAACATCGCACAATCGAGGACGACATGAGCGTGGCTGAAAAATCGCAGAAGAAATCCGGCGGGCTTGGTGAGACCTTTTCCGTCATCATCCAGGCTCTGCTGCTCGCGCTCGTCATCCGCACGCTGCTCTTCCAGCCTTTCTCCATTCCGTCCGGCTCGATGCGGCCGACGCTGCTCGAAGGCGACTATCTCTTCGTCACCAAATGGGCCTATGGCTATTCGCGTTACTCGTTGCCCTTCGGTCCCGATCTCTTCTCGGGCCGCATCTGGGGTTCCGAGCCCAAGCGCGGCGACGTGGTGGTGTTCAAGTTCCCGCCGGATCCGTCGGTCGATTACATCAAGCGCGTCGTCGGCCTGCCCGGCGACAAGATTCAGGTGAAGGACGGCCAGCTTTTCATCAATGACGTCGGCGTGCCGCGCGTGAAGACCGGCCAGATCGACAATCCCGATGTCACCGAAGAAAACCGGCCGATCGATGTCTACCGCGAAACGCTGCCGAACGGCGTCAGTTACGACACGCTCGACATCAATTCCGATTCGATCGGCGACAACACGCGCGAATTCGTCGTGCCGCCTGGGCACTATTTCATGATGGGCGACAATCGCGACAATTCCTCCGACAGCCGCTTTGCCGTCGGCTATGTGCCGGCCGAGAACCTTGTCGGCCGCGCCAACCTCATCTTCTTCTCGATCGCCGGCAAGGCGAGCCCGCTCGAGATATGGAAATGGCCGTCGTTGATGCGCGCCGGGCGCCTGTTCCATTTCGTCCACTAGAGCGATGGCGGCCAGCAAGCGTTTGACCGCCGATGCCCTTGCCGAAGCGCTTGTCGAGCGCACCGGCCATGTCTTCGCCGACCGCCAGCGCCTGCAGCGGGCGCTGACCCATGCCAGCGCCCGTTCGACCCATGCCGGCGTCGACTATGAGCGGTTCGAATTCCTTGGGGACCGTGTTCTCGGCCTCGTCGTGGCCGACATGCTGCTCGCCTCCTTTCCCGATGCCGCCGAAGGCGAGCTTTCGCTGCGCCTCAACGCGCTGGTCAATGCCGAGGCGCTGTCGGAAATCTCCGAACAGATCGGCCTGCCGGAATTGGTGCGCGCCGGTTCCGATGTGCGCAATCTCGAGGGCCGCAAGCGCACCAATCTGCGCGCTGATGCGCTGGAATCGCTGATCGCCGTGCTCTATCTCGACGGCGGGATGGATGCGGCGCGCGCGTTCATCCACCGTTACTGGCAGCCGCGCTCGCAGGCGATGGGCGCCGCCCGCCGCGACGCCAAGACCGAATTGCAGGAATGGGCGCATCAGGCGGCCGCCGGCGCCGTGCCGGCCTACCATGTCGACGGCCGTGACGGACCGGACCACGACCCGGTGTTCACGGTCAGCGTAAAAGTCGGCTCTTTCGCGCCCGCCGTCGGCAGCGGCCGCTCCAAGCGCGAGGCCGAGCAGGCCGCGGCGGCTACTCTTTTGCTGCGCGAAGGCGTATGGAGCGCGGCATGACAGAAACGGAAACCACTCAAGTTCCCGCGACGCGCTCCGGTTTCGTAGCGCTGATCGGCGCGCCAAATGCCGGCAAGTCGACGCTGGTCAACCAGCTCGTCGGCGCCAAGGTATCGATCGTCACCCACAAGGTGCAGACCACCCGCGCCATCGTGCGCGGCATTGCCACGCATGACAACGCGCAGATCGTCTTCGTCGACACGCCGGGTATCTTCAAGCCGAAGCGGCGGCTGGACACGGCGATGGTGACCACCGCCTGGGGCGGCGCCAAGGATGCCGATATCGTCGTGCTGCTGATCGACGCCGAGCGCGGCATCAAAGGCGATGCTGATGCCATACTCGACCGGCTGAAGGACGTCAGGCAGCCGATGCTTCTGGTTCTCAACAAGGTCGACCGCGTCAAGCCGGAGACGCTTCTCGCCCTGGCCGCGACCGCGAACGAACGCGTGCCGTTCAAGCGCACTTTCATGGTCTCCGCGCTGACCGGCTCCGGCTGCAAGGACCTGCTCGATTATCTCGCCGAGACGCTTCCGGCCGGTCCCTGGTACTATCCGGAGGACCAGATCTCCGATCTGCCGATGCGCCAGCTCGCGGCCGAGATCACGCGCGAAAAACTTTATCTGAGGCTGCATCAGGAGCTTCCCTATTCCTCGCATATCGAGACCGAGAAATGGGAAGAGAAGAAGGACGGCTCGGTGCGCATCGAGCAGGTCATCTATGTCGAGCGCGACAGCCAGAAGAAGATCGTGCTCGGCCACAAGGGCGAGACGATCCGCGCCATCGGGCAAGCCGCGCGGATGGAGATCGCTGGCATTCTGGAGCAGAAGGTGCACCTCTTCCTGTTCGTGAAGGTGCGCGAGAATTGGGGCGACGACCCCGAGCGCTATCGCGAGATGGGGCTGGAGTTTCCCCACTAATGCATGGACGGATTCCGTTGCCAGATTAGGCTTCTCATTGACCGATAGCTTGGTCGCCAATGGCAATATTGGCAGGATTGATCCCCACGCCTTTCAAGACAAAGGTGACCAAGTCGGGATGAAACATAGCATACGTATCTTGTGTCACCGGATTCCGGCAATCACTCATTGTGCGGCGAAACGCGATCACTAGACGGTCAAAGAGCCCACGCTGGAGGGGGGAATTGGTTTCGCAGTAAGCGAGCAAACGCATGCCGGCTTCAGTTTGCTCGGACAATTGAATTGCTCTTTGCCGATCACCCCATCGCGATCGCTGCAGAAGAGGAGCTCGATCGACCCACAAGACCAGATGCCTTGGTGGAAGGGTACCGGGCTGGGAGACGAGGCGACCGCAGCGCCTGAAGCCGGTTGCTGCGATAAACCGAACAAAGCCGGTGCGGTGCGTCATGCATTTGTCAGACGCCTCGACGACGACTCTTTTGCTGAATTTTGTTGGATTCGTCTGATCGGATGTCGTGATGTCGAACAGCCCCGATTCCGCAAGCGCAAGAAGGGCCGACTCATCCAGCGGAGCATTGAATACTGTGAGATGATAGGGCGGAGGCGACGTGAGCTTTTCAGCGTTCAATGACGCGATTTTATGCGAGCGAATGGTCCGGAGAACGTCGTCCCACTCTGGCCTGAAGACGATGACTGACATAAGTGCAAGGACGATAAAGATGATCCAACGGCCAGATTTATTATCGCGCTTAGTCAGGACAATTCCTGTTATCAACAGTCCGAACAGACACAGCCACATTGCGCCGAACGGTATAACGACGAATATTAAAACGAGCGGATGCAAATCGAGTAAGCCCTTCACTAGAAAGAATGTAACATAGCATGGGTGTTGTGGCATTTGAGCGCGAATTGGCGGTTTCAGTTAAAATTCTGACATGCAGCGAGCTTTTGTCCCATATTCTGAGTCTTTTCGATCGAGATGGATAGCAAAGTAGATATCGACACCCGTCTCGTGCGCCGGCTGGTCGACGCGCAATTTCCCGAATGGCGGCATCTGCCGGTGAGCCCCGTCGCCTTCGGCGGCTGGGACAACCGCACCTTCCATCTCGGCGACGAAATGACGGTCAGGCTGCCAAGTGCGGCTCCTTATTCGCTGCAGGTCGAGAAGGAGCATCGCTGGCTGCCGCAGCTCGCGCCACGTCTGCCGCTGCCGATCCCGGTGCCGCTCGCCATGGGCGAGCCGGCGGCGGGGTATCCCTGGCGCTGGTCCGTCTATCGCTGGATCGAGGGGGAGACGGCACGGAGCGCGCATTGCCGATCTCGGAGCGTTTGCCGTGGCGCTCGCCGATTTCCTTGTCGCTTTGAGGAGCATCGAACCGACGGACGGGCCCGCGCCCGGCCAGCACAATTTCCATCGCGGTGGATCGCTGAGTGTCTATGACGGCGAGGCGCGGCAGGCCATCGCCGCGCTCGAAGGCCGGATCGACACGCAAGCCGCAGCCGCCGTGTGGGAGGCAGCGCTTGCCGCCACCTGGTATGGCTCGCCGGTCTGGTTCCACGGCGATGTCGCCTCGGGCAATCTTCTGGTCGAGGACGGCAGCTTGAGCGCCGTCATCGATTTCGGCACCTCCGGCGTCGGCGACCCGTCTTGCGATCTTGCTATAAGCTGGACATTCTTCGAAGGCGAAAGCCGCGAGGTGTTTCGCACCTGCATCGACGTCGACGACGCCACTTGGGCGCGCGGCCGCGGCTGGGCGCTATGGAAGGCGCTGATCACCGTCGCCGGCCACGACGCCAACCAGGCCGAGGCCGAAAGGCAGCGCAACGTGATCGACGAGGTGCTTGCCGATTACGCAACGTTTCCGTGAGGCTACAGGCCGTTGGCAAAAAAGTGGGACACGGCTCGCTAGCCCCAATCGTGACAGCATCAAATTGGGTCGGGTAGCGCCGCGATGGCTGCCCGCAATTTCGCATTGGGCCGTGGGCTATTATCAAGCAGTTCGAGGATTCGCTTGAAATCGCTCTCGGACACCCTGATCGTTTCGGCCACCGTGATAGCGCCGCCCGGTATGGCGTTGTATGGAAGGAGATCGTTGCTCGATGGCCTGGGCATGATCGTTCCTTTGATCGGGTGCATTCCATACTAGCCGGAATTGACTGTCTGTGCACGGTTTGTCTGAGAAAGCCACATTCAGCATTCAACTTGATTTCGCCGCCCAACGGGTGAAAAGCTCGTCTCATGGAATGGCGCGACGAGGGAATCGTTCTCGGCACTCGCAAGCATGGCGAAACCAGCGCCATCCTCGAGGTGATGACGCGTGCCCATGGCCGCCATCTCGGCCTAGTGCGGGGAGGGCGCTCGCGCAAGCAGCAGCCGGTGCTGCAGCCCGGCAACCGCGTCGATCTTCTGTGGCGGGCGCGGCTCGACGAGCATCTCGGCATCTTCCAGGCCGAAGCGATCGAGATGAACGCCGCGCGGCTGATGGACAGCGCCGTCGCCGTCTACGGCCTGCAGACCATGGCCGCGCATCTGAGGCTGCTGCCCGAGCGCGACGCTCATGACGGGCTCTACGCGGCGCTCGCCGTGATGATTTCGCACCTGGACGATGCCGACGCGGCGGGCGAGCTGGTGGCGCGCTTCGAGCTGCTCATCCTCGATGAACTGGGCTTCGGCCTCGACCTCAGCCAATGCGCGGCGACCGGCACCAGGCAGGATCTCGCCTATGTCTCGCCGAAATCCGGGCGCGCCGTCTCGCGCGAAGCCGGCGCGCCCTGGCACGACAAGATGCTGGCGCTGCCCGCCTTCCTGCAGCGCGGCTCCGGCCTGCGCGCGGATGCGGCAGCCCTGGAGGACGCATTCCGGCTGAGCGGCTTCTTCTTCACCCGTCACGTCTACGAGCCACGAGGCCTCGAGCCGCCCGATGCTCGCGCCGGCTTCCTCGCCGCGCTGCGCCGGCATCATGCCGCGGTGAGGGCGATTGCGGGCGAGGCAGGATAGCGAGGCAGCCGCCTATTCGGCGCTGCGTCGCTCCAGGAAATCGTCGAGCATGGGGCGTTGGCCCTTGAGCATTTTGACGCCGGCTTCGGGCAGCGAAAACCAGCCGGCCTTGTCGACTTCAGGAAACGCTTTCATGGTCCCCGATTTTGGCGGCCACTCCATCGTGAACATATTGCTCCTGACGGCATCCGCATCGATGTCCGCTTCGACGCTCCATGCGATGACGATCTTCCCGCCCGGCTGCTTGTAGCTGCCGAGCGGCCGGAAATCGCCGTCGACGGTGACGCCGAGCTCCTCTTCGGCTTCCCGCTTGGCGGCCTCGAGCTCATCCTCGTTATCGCGGATCAGTCCTTTCGGGATGGTCCACGCGCCTTCATCTTTTCTTGCCCAGAACGGCCCGCCCGGGTGGACGAGCAGGAATTCGAACACACCGGCGGTGCGCCTGTGGATCAGCAGGCCAGCGCTTTTTTGCGGCATCCGTCACCTCGCGGCATTTGCTTCGCCCGCGCGAGAATAGCATGAGTATTCCGCGGCAGAGGTCACGTAATCTCGCCGGCAATGCCGACGCCTCGGCGGTCCGACATTGGATAAACCGGCAAGTTACTGGCAATCGGCGACGAAACATGCTCGATCTTGCCAGTGCATGCCGCCCAAAAGTGCGCAGCGGTTTTGGGAGAACGACATGCACCAAAACAGCGCATGTCGCCTGAAGGTGCACAGCAGCGGTTTGGGGGAACGACATGCACCAAAACAATGACTAAAGGCGCGTCGCCTGACTCCGTTTCGGCGCGAGGCGCCTTTAGCCGGGCAAGACGCTGATTTGCACCAGCCGTCTCATTGCCGCATTCTTTGGCCACGACCGGTCTGGTTTTGAGGGAAACCGCCATGTTTTTCAGCCTGATCGCCATTGCCGCCGTCATAGCTCTTTTCGTCATCGTGTCACGACAGCAGAACCGCATTGCGCTGATCGAGCGCGAGCTCGGTATGCTGCGAGACCTTGTGCAGCCTGGAGCTTCGCTGTCGGCGCCCAACGCGGCGGACGCCGCGCAGGAAGGTCCTCCCGAGGAGGCCAAGGCAGCCGCGGCGCCTGCCGCGCCGTTGGCGGATGGCGCGACCGTGGCCGAGGAGGTCGTCGCGACGCCCGAGACTGCCGAAGGCGAGGCCGTGGCCGGACCCTGGACGAAGGGCAAGGCGGCCCCGGTGCAATCCGCCGCACCGGCGCAACCCCCCACCGTAGCCGAGACGCCCGCGGCCGGATCTCCCGAGGCCCCCAAGGCGGCGCGCCAAACCGATGTCGAAACAGCGCTGGGCACGCGCTGGGCAGTCTGGGTCGGCGGCATCGCGCTGGCGCTGGGCGGCCTGTTCCTGATCCGCTACACCATCGAGGCCGGCATTTTCGGCCCTGGCGTGCGCCTCGCCATGGCCGGCATCCTCGGCCTGGTGCTGATTGCCGGCGCCGAATTCATCCGTCGCACCGGCTTCAGGGTGCCGGTGCAGGGCGCCGCCGGCGCCTACATCCCCGCGATTCTGACCGGGGCGGGCGCCTTCATCCTGTTCGGCACGGTCTACGCGGCGCACGCCATCTATGGCTTCATCGGTCCGGCGACGGCTTTCGCGCTGCTTGGTGTCATCGGCGTCGCGACCATTGGCGCTTCGCTCCTGCATGGCCTGGCGTTGGCCGGCATCGGCCTCGTCGGCGCCATGGTCACGCCGGCGCTGGTCGCCTCGGAAGCACCCAATCCCTGGGCCTTGTTCGTCTATCTCGCGATCGTGCTTGCCGCCACGGCGGCAATCGCCCGCATCCGCGACTGGAGGGCGCTGGTGGCCGCGGCTTTTGCCGGCGCCGGCGTCTGGACCATTCTCTATATGGTCGACGCGCCGGAGGTGAACCTCGCCGCCGTCCTGTTCATCAGCCTGGCGACGCTCGCCGTGCTGGCTTTCGTCTGGCTCGGCCTTTTTTTGGTTACTGGCCGCGAGGATACGGCGCGCGGCTTCGACTGGCCTTCGATCGTGCCCGGCTTCTTCATCGCCTTGAGCGCGCTCGGCCTGTCCGTCGATCCGGCCTTTGCCGGCGCCGGCGATGCCTTGCAGGGGGCGATCCTGTTGGCCGCGCAGGTCGCGGTGGCGCTCTACCGGCCGCGCGCGCTTCCGCTCGTCTTTGCCGCCGGCATCGCGACCGTGATGATCTATCTGGGTATCATCCCGCCCGCCACGATCGGCCCGAATGCGCTCGATGTCGGGCTCGACGCTCAGCCTTTGGCGTCGTCCGACGTGCTGACTTTCCGCATCGGCGTCGCGCTCGGCATGATCTTCCTCGCCGCCGGTTTCTGGGCGGCACGCCGCTTCGCCGCTGCCGCTCCAGTGCGCGCGGCCTGCTGGGCGGCCTGGGGCGTCATTGCACCGCTGGTGGTGCTTCTGGCGCTGTGGCTGACCTTCGGCGATATCGACCGCGATCTCGGCTATGCGCTGCCGGCCCTGTTGCTGGTGCTCGCCTTCGCCGCCGGCGGCGAATGGATCGCGCGCGCCGAGGAGCCGCCGCTGGCCGGCGGCCCGGCCGTGTCATTCGCGCTCGGCGGCGCCGGCGTCGCAGGCCTGCTGATGCTGCACATGGCCTTCGGCTCCGGCTGGACGACCCTGCTGCTCGGCGCCGCCGCTGTCGTCCCGGCGCTGGCAACGCGCCGGCGCACCTACCCCGTGCTGGGCTGGATCGCGGTGGGCGCGGCGGTCGCCGTGCTCGGCCGCGTCGCCTTCGATCCGACCATCGTCGGCGCGGCGTCTCTCGCCAGGACGCCGGTCTTGAACTGGCTGCTGCCGGGCTATGGCGTGCCGGCGCTCGCCTTCGGTTTCGCCGCCTGGCAGCTCGCCCGCACCACCAATGGCCGGCCGCGCCTTGCCATGGAGGCGGCGTCGGCCCTGTTCGCACTGCTTACCATTGCCATGCTGGTGCGCCATGCCATGCATGGCGGCGTCATCGACACCGGCACCGTCACTCTTGCCGAACAGGCGATCTACACGCTGATCGCGCTCGGCGCCGGCGCCATACTGGTCGCCATCGACATGCGTTCGCCGAGCTCGGTCCTGCGTTATGGCTCGATGACCGCCGGCGTGGTTTCGGCCGGCCTGATCGCCGTCCAGCATTTCGTCGTGCTGAACCCGCTGCTGACGGACGAGTCGACCGGCACGGTTCCCGTCTTCAACCTTTTGTTTCTCGCCTATCTGCTGCCGGCGGGCGCCGCCGGGGCGCTGGCACTCTATGTCCGCGACAAGCGCCCGCGATGGTATGCGGCAATGCTCGCGCTGATCGCCGCGCTGCTTGCCTTCGCCTATGCCACGCTCTCGGTGCGCCGCCTGTTCAAGGGCGAGTTCATCGCCCTGTGGAGCGGGCTCGGCCAGCTCGAGACCTATACCTACTCCGCGCTCTGGCTGGTCATCGGCGTGGCGCTGCTTGCCGCCGGCGTCCGGCTGAAATCGCAGGTATTGCGCATCGTGTCGGCGGCGCTGATCGCGGTCGCGGTGCTGAAAGTCTTCCTCTTCGACATGTCGGAACTCGAAGGCGTGCTGCGCGCGCTGTCCTTCATCGGTCTGGGTGCCGTGCTGATCGGGATAGGGCTGTTCTATCAGCGGCTGCTGACAAGGGCGGCGAGGGAAGCGTGAGAGGCTGGAGCTCCTTGGGTCGTTGCGGCTATTTTCGAACGATCCCGCGCAGCCCGCGCTGGTCGGCTGCCTCTTTGATGAGGCCAGCAATCTTTCGAACGAATGCTGGACTGAAAGAACCGATGGGTTTCACCGTGACGAGGTCGTAAGCTTCGTCGGTCCGCACCCGGTTGTACTGGTCGAGGATCAGCCATGACGGAAAATCGAAGCCGCCCCTCCGACACTCGATCTCACTGACTGCAATATGCGTCGGGTTGCTGCGACGTAAGCGGGAACAGGAACAGCGCTGCCGGTGTAGTCGGAGTTCTGACCACAATGCAGACAGGACGCGCCTTACGGCCGGATTCTTCACGAGCGTCGGCCTGCCGCGCCCACAGATAGTAATACCTGAGCAGATCGCCCGGCTTAAACATCCGACCCATCGTCGGCTGTGATGGCTTCCAAACCCGACATCAGCTCGTTGTGGATCGCGTCAGGCGCGTTCTCGATCGTACAAGCGGCGGCATCAGACGAGCCAACGAGTTGCCAGTATTGTCTGGCTGAAAGGATGATCAGCTTCTCTTTACCGCGTTTCGTAAGAGCTACAGGCTCGATCATCGCCGTTTCGAGGATCTCGCCCGATGCGCGGTTCATGTCTGAAAAGGTGAATTGTTTCATCGGTGCCTCATGCGTAATATACCCAGTATACCTATTTTACGTACTAAATAGTGGTCCTATGCGATTTGGGCCGGGAATAAACCGCCCTCCGCCGGCGTTATTCATGCGCTTGGGTAACCGCAGCGGTTGGGCCGCTTCGCGCTGACTGCTTGCACCGCGCCGCGAAGGCGCGTTCTATCCGGATGGAAAGCGACCTCGAAACAAGCGGTCATGGACGACAAGAAGGCAGCGATCCTGAGCGAAATACCGCGGTTGCGGCGCTATGCGCGCTCGCTGCTGCGCGAGCGCGATTCCGCCGACGACCTGGTCCAGGATTGCCTGGAGCGGGCGCTCGTGCGGCTCGACAACTGGCAGACTGGAGAGAGCCCCCGGAGGTGGCTGTTTACGATCATGCATCACTTGTTCATCGACCAGATGCGCAAGGTCAACCGGCGCGGCGAGGCGGCGATGCTGCCTCTCGAAGCCGGTGAAGCCCAAGCCGCGCCCGCCGATCAGGTCGAGACCATCGCCTCGCGCGAGATCATGGATGCCTTGCAGGCGATCAGCCCCGATCGCCGCGCGGCCTTGGTGATGGTCGCCATCGAGGGCTTTTCCTATGCCGAGGCCGCCAACATCCTTGGCGTGCCGGCCGGCACGCTGATGTCGCGCATCGCGCGCGGCCGCGAGGAATTGCGAGGATTGCTCGACGACACATCGCGCCGCCGCTCGATAAGGATCGTCGAGAAATGACCCGCAGCGATTTTTCCGAACGCGATATCCATATGGCCCTCGACGGCGAACTGCCGGGCGAGGAGCGCATGGCTTACGACGCCTGGCTCGAAGCCAATCCCGAGATGAAGGCGAAGTCCGCGCGCTACATTGCCCACCGCGCCGCCATGCGCGCCGCCCTGTCCGGCGTGATGGACGAGCCGGTGCCAGCGAGGCTGCGGCAGGTCGTGCTTGGCGAGGCGCCTGCAAAAGCATCGCCCTGGCGCTCGCGCTGGTGGCTCTCGGCCGCAGCCGCCGTTGTGCTCGCTGTGGGCGGCCTCGGCGGCTATGTCGCCGGCATTGACAGCGTCAGCCGCGGCGACGACGGCGACGACCAGCTCGCCGAGCAGGCGATCGCCGCCCATGTCCTGTACGCCGCCGAGAAGCGCCATGCCGTCGAGGTCCCGGCAAGCGACAAGGACCATCTCCAGACCTGGCTGTCGAACCGAGTCGGGCTGAAGCTGGTTGCGCCCGACCTGGCGGCCGAGGGCTTCCAACTGGTCGGTGGCCGGCTGCTGCCGGCCGGCGGCCAGGGCAAGGCGGCGATGCTGCTCTACGAGGACGCCAAGGGCGAGCGCATCTCGCTCTTTGTCACCGCCGAATCGTCGGCGACGTCCAAGGGCACCTATACTGCCGAGGGGGGCGGACCGGAGGCGGTCTACTGGCTGGATAAAGGCTATGCTTGCGCCGTCGTCGGCTCGTTGCCGCCGGAGCGGCTGTCGGATGTCGCAAAAACCGCTTATGGCCAGCTCGTGGCAGGCATATCGAGCTGAACCGGCTGCCTTTTTCGGCGGCCGGCAGCCCTTTGAACGGCAGTCCTGTTCAAACGCTTTGCCCTTTCCAGCCGGGGCGGAAGCTGTCACAATTCAGCCCTAATCAAGGAGCGATAGCGCTTGATGAATACTGGCGGTCCGGCCGGTGTTCGCGACGCATCCACCGGGGCCGTTTTCTTTAACCCAATCGAGGTTCTCCCAAGCCCGCATGCCTGCCGAGATCCGCAAGGCCCGTGCGTCAGACGTCGATGACCTCGCCGCCATCGAGAAGGCGGTTTTTCCGGGCGACAGGCTCTCGCGCCGCTCCTTTCGCCAGTTCATCGAACGCGACACCGCCGAGATGCTGGTGGCCGAGAACGAGGGCCGCGTCGCCGGCTATGCGGTGGTGCTGTTTCGCAAGGGCAGCGGCGTCGCGCGGCTCTATTCCATCGCCGTCGGCCCATTCTTCGGTCGGCTCGGTATCGGCCGCCTTCTGCTGGCGGCCGCCGAGGAAGCGGCCTTCGAGCACGACCGGCTGTTGCTGCGACTCGAAGTGCGCGAGGACAACGATCGCGCCATTCGTATCTACGAGCAGGCCGGCTATCGAAAACTGGGCCGCGAGCCCGAATATTACGAGGATGGCGCCACGGCGCTGCGCTACGAAAAGACGCTGCGCGGCGACACCCCGACCGCGACCAGGGTGCCGTTCTACCAGCAGACCTGCGAGTTCACCTGCGGCCCTTGCTGCCTGATGATGGCGATGGCCAATTTCGATCCTGGCTTCGTGCCCGATCCCGTCATGGAAATCCGCCTGTGGCGCGAGGCGACCACGGTCTTCATGATGTCCGGCCCTGGCGGCTGCGAGCCTTTCGGCCTGGCGGTCGCCGGCTATGAGAGCGGACTTGCGGCCGAGATATTCGTCTCCTTTTACGGCGCGTTGTTCCTGCAGTCGGTGAGGAGCGAGGACAAGCGGCGGGTGATGGAGCTTGCCCAGGTCGATTTCCGCCGTCGCGCCGAACTCTACGGCATCCCTGTCAATTACCGTCCGTTCGGCATCGGCGACATCCGTGACGCCCTTGCCGGGGGCAAGCTGGTTGTGGTCCTGATCAGTGGCTTCCTGATGTTCGGCAAGAAGGTGCCGCATTGGGTGCTGGCCATCGGCGACGATGGCGACCATATCCTGATCCACGACCCCTGGGTCGAGGATGAAAGGCAGGAAACGATCCTCGATGCCGCGAATATTCCGGTGCCCTACGACATCTTCATGAATATGGCGCAGTTCGGCCGCGACGGTTTGCGCGCCGCCATCACTCTGGGAAAACGCTGAGACAATGACCTGGGTTATCCTGACAGGCAGGCAGAACGATCTCGATCAGGTGGCCACACCCCACAAGATCATCACCAACCGCGACTATCTCGCGCATCCGGCGCTGTTCCGCGGCCAGCGGCCGAAGGTGATCAACCTGTCGAACAATTACGGCTACCAGAGCCGCGGCTACTACGCCTCGCTTCTCGCCGGCTCGCGCGGCCACAGGGTGATCCCGACCGTCGAGACCATGATCGACCTTTCGGAGCGCAAGCTCTACGAGCACGCGCTGCCGGAGCTCGAGCTTGCCTTGAACAAATGCCGCAAGGATCTCGGCGGGATTTTTCCGGCCAAGGTCGCGATCTTCTTCGGCATCGGCCCGTCGAAAGTATGGGATCGTTTCGCCAAATTGTTGTTCGACTGGTTCCGCGCGCCGGCGCTCGAGGTCCACATCAAGGACAGCGCCGAATGGGCCTCGATCCGCAAGATCGGCTTCCTGCCGCTTGCCCGCATGTCCGAGGATGAGGAAGAGTTCTTCCTGCAATGCCTGGACACCTACACCAACCGCGAATGGCGCGACACCAAAGGCCGCACGCCGGCGCGCTACACATTCGCGACGCTGGTCGACCCGCATGAGGAACTGCCGCCGTCGGAGATTTCCTCGCTGCGCTATTGGGCGAGAATCGCCGAGAAGATGGGCGTCGAGGTCGAGCCGATCACCAGGAAGGACCTCGCCAAGCTCGCCAATTACGACGCGCTGTTCATCCGCGAGACCACGGCGATTTCCAACCACACCTACCGCTTCGCGCGCCGCGCCCAGCAGGAAGGCATGCCGGTGATCGACGATCCGCTGTCGATGATCCGCTGCACCAACAAGGTCTATCTCAACGAGCTGATGACCTACAACAAAGTGCCGGTGCCGCCGACGGTGATGATCGCCGGTACCTCCGACTTCGAGGTGGCGGCGCAGACACTGGGTTTTCCGCTGGTGCTGAAGATCCCGGATTCGTCTTTCTCGCGCGGCGTCAAGAAATGCGAGAACATGGCCGAGCTGACCAAGCTCGCGACCGAATGGCTGGACGATTCCGATCTCTTGATCGCGCAGAAATTCATCCCCACCGAATATGACTGGCGCGTCGGCGTGCTCGGCGGCCAACCGCTGTTTGCCGTGCATTATCTGATGGCGAAAAAGCACTGGCAGATCGTCAACCACAAGGCCAGCGGCAAACCCGACCAGGGCGGCATCAAGACGTTCACGCTGAAGCAGACGCCGCCCCATGTCGTCGAAACGGCGGTGCGGGCGGCAAAATGCATCGGCGACGGGCTCTACGGCGTCGACCTCAAGGAGACCAAGGACGGGGTCTTCGTCATCGAGGTCAACGACAATCCCAACCTCGACCATGGCTGGGAGGATTCCGGCGAGAAGGACGAGCTCTGGGTGCGGCTGACGCAGTGGTTCCTGGAGCGCCTGGAAAGGCCGGAGAAGTAGCGGCGGGAGAAGGGGAGTTTGGGAACTGGGGAACTGAGGAACTGAGGAACTGAAATTGAAGAATTGAAGAATTGAAGAATTGAAGAATGGAGTGTCTGGCGGAACCGTCCTCGCTTTCTCAGCTCCTCGTTTCCTGATCTCCTCAGTTCATCAGTTCCCCAGTTCCTCAATTCCCCAATTCGCAATCACTCAAACCGAGGGAAACAAATGCTGTTCCTAGTGATCGAGGACTTTCATGGCGCGGACCGCAAGGAGATCTATCGCCGCTTCCGCGACAAGGGCCGGCTGAAGCCCGATGAGCTCGTGGTCCACCACTCCTGGATCGCGGCCGATATGAGCCGCTGCTTCCTGCTGGTGGAGGCCGACGACGTCACGATCCTGCAGCGCTGGGCCATCGAGTGGAACGACCTCGTCGAGTTCGAGATCGTTCCGGTAGCGACGAGCAAGGACATGGTTGCGGCTGTGGCCGGGCATCTCTAAGCGAATATCCTGGCCCGTGGTTTCTTCAATTTGCGCAGAACTGCCTAACTGCGTCTTAAGCCCGGCTTGCTATTCCGCCTATATTGTGGATTGCCCAGAGGCTCTAAAAAGATGATCAGGCTTTTTCAATCGGGCAATTGTGGCCAAATTCTTTACCTCGTCCTTCTGGTCTTCTTGATTGGGTTTGATTTTGCCAAGGATCCTATCCAGCATTTTCTGGTCGGAACCAAAGAGAACATTCAAAAGCAGATCTATGCGGCTGACGGCAACAGTATGGCCCTGAGCCAAAAGTCCTTTGTCGAGGAACTGAGGACGCCGGACTATGGGATGCACGATAAGCCGAAATCCGCCGAGCAACTTGCTTCCGGCATGGTCGCCAGAGGGCTCGCTATGGAGGCAAAGAGCTCCGCCATCGGCACGGTCTATATCTCCATCCTTGTGGCGATGGGCTTTGCCACCATCGTCGCGATCATTTGGATGGTATTTGCCCGCGTGCGCGACATTGGTTGGCCGGCCGCGGTAGGGTTCGGCGTTCTTGCGCCGAAGCTTGCAATTTCAGTTCTTCCCGGCAGTCTTCCGCCGCCGGCCTTTGACATCCTGCAATACAGCTTCATCGCCGCGATAATAGTGCTTGGGTTCGTGCCGGGTGGATTTGCCCACGGACCGCGTGCCGAACCGGCTCGGCAGGCAATCATACCCGAGCCGGCGCGTCGTGCCCCTGGCCAATTCGGTCAAAGACGGCGCTGAGCTGCGGCGCCAAGCGCCGGCGATCCGACCGCGCGCACGCATTCCCCAATCAGCCATTCGCGGAACGCCGCCACGATATCGCGTCTGGCGCCGCGTTCCGGGATCGTCGGGCAGTAGGGCTGGCGCAACTCCAGCATCTGGCAACAGGCCGTACCAGCCGGCCGTCTTCCAGCGCCTGTGCGCAGTAGGCGCCTTGCGCCAGCGCCATGCCCAGCCCTGAAACGGCGAGATCGAGCGCTGCCCGCGACGAGTTCGCGGAGAGACCGCTCTGCATTGCGTGGTCCGCTTCGCTTCCCCGTCGCTTCGAAGCAGTTGCGCCAGGATGGGAAAGATGCGCCGGTCGGTCCTCAGTCGGTCCGCGCAAGGAGGGAAGGGCGGCCATGACAATCCGAAAGATAAGATTACCTTACCTATTTCGCAGAAATCCTCATTTTTCGAGAGGTTTGTTTCTGGGTATCGTGATCTCATGAACGCAATCGACCACGACGCAGCCATCGACCATCGCTCCGTGATAGCCTCGCTGACGAATGAGGAGCGCAGCCGGCTGACCGGCAAATCGGATGGGCCGGCCCTTGTTCAGTTCGCGCTCCATCTCGGCGCGATCATCCTCCTTGGCGCGCTGATCGCGGCCAAGGTGCGTTTCTGGCCGGTCCTGATGCTGCCGCAGGGCATCCTGATCGTGTTCCTGTTCACGCTGTTGCATGAAACGGTGCACAGGACGGCGTTCGAAACGCAGTGGTTGAACGATACCGTCGCGCGCTTTTGCAGCCTGGCGCTCGCGCTGCCGGCCGACTGGTTCCGCTACTTCCATTTCGCCCATCACCGCTTCACCCAGGATCCCGAAAACGATCCGGAGCTCGCTTTCCCGAAGCCCGAGACGATGCGGCAATACATCGTCCACGTCTCCGGCCTGCCGGTGTGGTGGGGGCATTTCAAGACGCTCTACACCAATGCGATGGGGCGCTGCCGCGACACCTACGTGCCGCCAAAGGGCTTGCCAAAAGTGAAGGCCGAGGCGCGGACGATGACCGCCTTCTATGTCGTCCTGCTGGCGCTTGCGGTCTGGTTCAGTGCCTCGGTGTTGCTCTATGTCTGGATCGTGCCGGCGCTGCTCGGCCAGCCGTTCCTCAGGCTCTATCTGCTGGCCGAGCACGGCCGCTGTCCCTTTGTCGCCAACATGCTGGAAAACACCCGCACGACGCTGACCAACTGGTTCGTGCGCAAGCTCGCCTGGAACATGCCTTATCATGCCGAGCACCACGCCTATCCCGGCGTGCCGTTCCACCAGCTGCCGGAATTTCACCGTCTGATCGAGCGGCACCTCAAGGTGGTCGAGCCAGGCTATGTCTCTTTCCACGAGAAATACATAGAGGCACTGCGCTAGCGCGTGTCGATATTCAGGTGGTGCCGGCCTGCAAATGCCAGCTTCCTGCGCTTCGGTGCTCACGTCCTTCAGTACGCTCCGCTCCGGTTCTCGGAATCCGTCATTCTCGGCACGGCCTGACCTGAATCTCAACACGTGCAAGTAGGAGAAGTCAGCCTGATTGGCGCAGCTGCGCCTGCGAGCGCAGCAGCCTGCCAATGTCGGACGCCTTGGCCGGCACGCCGATCAGAAAGCCTTGCGCCTCGCCGCAACCGGCTTTGCGAAGCATATCGAGCTGCGCTTCGGTCTCGACCCCTTCGGCGGTGACGGTGATGCCGAGCTCGGCGCCGAGCCTGATCACCGTGCGCACGATCGCCGCCGTGTCGCGCTTGTCGAGGTCGCGGATGAAGGAGCGGTCGATCTTGATCTTGTCGACGGGGAAGCGCCGAAGGTAGCCGAGCGAGGAATAGCCGGTGCCGAAATCGTCGAGCGCGATGCGCACGCCGAGACCGCGCAACTGGCTCAGCGTCTTCTGCACCGCGTCGCTTTCGTCCATCATCACCGTCTCGGTGATTTCGAGCTCCAGGCGGTTGGCCGGCAGGCCGGAAAAGGCAAGCGCCGAGATCACGCTGCGAGCGAAGCCGCCGCTCTTGATCTGCGCGGCCGAGACATTGACGGCCATGCGCATCTCCGGCGGCCAGTTCGCCGCCACGTTGCAAGCCTTGCGCAACGCCCAATCGCCGAGCTGCACGATCAGTCCGGTTTCCTCGGCGGCGGCGATGAAGTTTTCCGGCGATACCAGGCCGCGCGACCGCGAGCGCCAGCGCATCAGGGCTTCCGCGCCGACAATTTTGCCGGAGCCGATGTCGAGGATCGGCTGGAAGTCGAGTTCGAATTCGCGCCTGGACAGCGCTGCCTCGAGATCGGCCTCGAGCGCCCGGCGCTCCCGCATCAGCGCATCCATGCCCTGCTCGAAGAAGCGGTAGACGTTGCGCCCTTCGCTCTTGCCCCGGTAGAGCGCCATGTCGGCGTTGGTGAGCAGCGTGTCGGCGTCGTGTCCGTCGCCGGGATAGAGCGCGATGCCGAGGCTCACGCCAACATGCATCTCTCGCCCCTTGTCGCGATAAGGCTTGCCGACGATCTCGACGATGCGCTTGGCGAGCTTTTCGGCGCCGGCGGCGCTCTTGATGCCCGACTGGATGATGGCGAATTCGTCGCCGCCGAAGCGCGCCACCACGTCCTTGCTGCTGCGCACGGCCTGCTGTAGCCGCTTGGCGACGCATTTCAGCAGCCAGTCGCCGGCCGGGTGGCCGAACGTGTCGTTGACGGCCTTGAATCGGTCGAGGTCGAGCGAGAGGATTGCCAGCGGCTTTGCCTCGCCAAGCGCCTGGTCCAGCTTTTCGCGAAACATCGACCGGTTTGGCAGGTTGGTCAGCGTGTCGTGATGCGCAAGATGCGTCATGCGCTCTTCGGTGCGCCGGCGCTCGGTGACGTCGTCGAAGGTCACCACCCAGCCACCGCCGCTCATCGGCTGACGGACAACCAGAAATGTCCTGCCGTCGGCAAGATACCGGTAAGTCGAATGCATCTGCCCCGCCCGCAGGCAAGCTTCGGTCTTGGCGACTTCGCTGTCGACATCGATCTTTGTGTAGATGCCGAGCTCCAGCAGTCGTTTGAGCGCGTCCCGGTGCGTCGTGCCGAACGGGAAATCTGCCGCGGCTACGTTGTAGAGCTCCAGAAAACGCTGATTGCGCACGATCATCTTGCCGCCGGCGTCATACATCAGCAGGCCTTGCGACATGTTGGCTAAGGCAGCGTCGAAGCGGCGGTGCTGCTCCTTCAGCTCCTTTTCGGCGCGCCGTTGCACGGTCACGTCCTCGTAGATCGAGACCCAGCCGCCGGAAGCCAGCGGCCGGTGCGAGATGACGATGATGCGCCCATCCGCCAGAGCCTCCTCATAGGTCGAGGGCTTCGCGCCGTCGATATAGGGCTTGCGGACGGCATAGAGCTCCTCGGCGCTTTGCGAGGCGATGCCGATATCGACGCTGTGCTGGAGGATGTCGAAGAAGCGGATGCCGGGCTTCATCACCTTGGCGTCGAGGCGGAAAAGGTCGATGTAGTTGCGGTTGCAGATAATCATCCGCTCATCGGCGTCGAACATGCACAGGCCATGCGACATATTCTCGACAGCCGCCGCGAAGCGCTCGTTCTGCGCGCGAAGTTCTTCGGCTATTCGTCGCACCGGGCCAACACCGGCCGCTCTTCGCTTGCCGGCGAACGAACCAGTCTTGACATGTGCGCCGGGCATGAGCACGCCTTCGGATCGTGACCGAACGCAAATACTGTCCTGCTCGCCGGTTAATTTAGCGTTCTATTAAGGGGTGGAATTGACCGCGCGCGAAGACTGGCGCTTGGTTTCCAGCGTCTTGAAACGCCTGAGAAAAGCTGTTTGCGCCCAGGTCACGGATTTTGGCGTGAAGTCGAAGCGATCGGCGGAGAAGCCGCGCGGCCGACCGAAATACTCGGTCGCCTCAGCGGTCGAAAAGCCGGCCAGCAGCGTCGCCTCGTAGTAGGCGGCGATCTGGTCGGCGCGCTTGATGTCGTTGCGCAAGGAGGCCGCGAGCTCCGCCGGCAGCGAGAAACGCAGATGGATCGCGCGCTGCAGGCGCAGCTCGCAATCCTTGTAGGAGCCGCCCATCACCGATTTGAAGGGCGAGATCATGTCGCCGATGACATATTCCGGCGCATCATGCAGCAGCGCTGCGAGCCGCGCCTCGGCCGGGGCGGCAGGCGCCAGTTCACCGTAGAGAGCTTCGACCAGCAGCGAATGCTGCGCCACCGAGAAGGCATGGTCGCCTCTGGTCTGGCCGTTCCAGCGCGCGACGCGGGCGAGCCCGTGCGCGATATCGGCGATCTCGATGTCCAGCGGCGAGGGATCGAGCAGGTCGAGCCGCCGGCCGGACAGCATGCGTTGCCAGGCGCGCGGCGGCGCGCCGGCCCGGTCGGCCGCCATCAGGCCTCCTCCGCGCTGACCGCACCTTCAGGGAAGGTGTACTTCACCCAGGCGGGAATGGCGAGCCTTACCGGAATCTCGCCCGCCGTGATCGCCTCGCCGGCATCCAGCGCCGCCTTGACGCGATCGATGCGGGCAATGGCGAGACCGGTCCGGTGGCCGACAGACCCGAGCGTGCCCACCAGTCGGCCGGCCACGGTGAGCTCGGTCCCGGCGGCGGGCAGGGGGCTATCGGCCGAAGCGATTAGCACACGGCGCCGCGCGGTGCCGCGATGCTGCATGCGCGAGACCACTTCCTGGCCGATATAGCAGCCCTTCTTGAAACCGACGCCGCCCGTCTCGTCGAGCAGAACGTCATGCGGGAAGGCATCGCCAAGCTGGTAGTCGCTGCCGCTTTCGGCAATGCCGTTGCCGATGCGCATGTTCAGCCAGCCATTCGGGTCGCCGCCGTCCCGCGCCTCGCCGCCATAAGTGCGCGTAACCATGATATCTTGAAACCGCGTGTCGGAGAGCGCTGTTGAATCAGAACGTGAGGCGGTTGAATCATCACCCCATGCGACTGTGACAAGCACCTGATCCTGCTTGGCGATCTCGGCCTTTGCCCTTAGCCGGTAAAGCATCAGCCTGCGCACGAAGTCGTCGGCGATGTCGGCCCGGCATTCCAGTTGGAAGCCATCGTCGCCGGCGCGCGAGACCAGGAAATCGAACAGAATCTTGCCCTGCGGCGAAAGCAGCGCGCCAGGTTTTGCCTGGCCCCGGCCGAGGGCGTCGAGATCGGTGGTGAGGATGTTCTGCAAAAAATGCTCGGCATCGGGGCCTGACACGGAAATGAGCGCGCGGTCTTTGATTTGGGCAAAGGGCATGGGCGTGAAATCGGCCTGATCTTGCAAAACGTCCGGTCATTACGTAAGCCGGCCACACTCCCCCCGCAAGAGATTGGACCTGCCCATGGCAACCACCTTCGACCTCATCCTGACAGGCGGCACGGTGATCAACCATGACGGCGAGGGACGGCGCGACATCGGCGTGAAGGCCGGACGCATCGCGCGGATCGGCGATCTCGGCCAGGCTTCGGCCGGCGAAACCATTGACTGCACGGGCCTGCACATCATGCCGGGCGTCGTCGACAGCCAGGTGCATTTTCGCGAACCGGGGCTGGAGCACAAGGAGGATCTGGAAACCGGCTCCCGCGCCGCGGTGCTGGGCGGCGTCACCGCCGTCTTCGAAATGCCCAACACCAATCCGCTGACCACCAGCGAGGCAGCACTTGCCGACAAGGTGCGCCGCGCTACCGGCCGCATGCATTGCGACTTCGCCTTCTGGGTCGGCGGGACACGCGACAATGCTCGTGATGTCGGCGAACTGGAACGGCTGCCGGGCGCGGCCGGCATAAAAGTGTTCATGGGCTCGTCCACCGGCGACCTTCTGGTCGAGGACGACGAAGGCGTCGCCTCGATCCTGCGCAACACCCGCCGCTGCTCCGCCTTCCACTCGGAGGACGAGTTCCGCCTGCGCGAACGGCTCGGCGAGCGCGTCGACGGCGATCCGTCGTCGCATCCCGTCTGGCGCGACGAGATCGCGGCGCTGCGTTGCACGGAGCGGCTGGTGCGCATCGCCAGGCAGACACGCGCGCGCATCCATGTGCTGCACATATCGACGGCCGAGGAGATCGTCTTCCTCGAGCAGCACAAGGATGTCGTGACCTGCGAGGCCACGCCGCATCATCTGACGCTGAGCGCCGACGACTATGCGCGGCTTGGCACGCTCATCCAGATGAACCCACCGGTGCGGGCGCCACGCCATCGTGAAGGCGTCTGGCACGGCATTTCGCAGGGCATCGTCGATGTCCTTGGCTCCGACCACGCGCCGCACACGCTGGCCGAGAAGGCGAAGCCCTATCCGGCCTCGCCGTCCGGCATGACCGGCGTGCAGACGCTGGTGCCGATCATGCTCGACCACGTCAATGCCGGCCGGCTCAGCCTGCAGCGCTTCGTCGATCTTTCCAGCCATGGTCCGCAGCGCATTTTCGGCATGGCCAGGAAAGGCCGCATCGCCGCCGGCTACGATGCCGATTTCACGATCGTCGACATGAAGCGGCGCGAGACCATCACCAACGCGCAGGCCGGCTCCAGGGCCGGATGGACGCCCTATGACGGCAAAGAGGTCACCGGCTGGCCGGTCGGCACCATCGTGCGCGGCGTGCGCATCATGTGGGAAGGCGAGATCGCGACACCCGGCCAGGGCAGGGCGGTGGAGTTCTCCGAGGCGCTGCCGGCCTGATCCCGCCGACATTGGATTTGTTAAGCGCTCTGCATTCTTGAGTGGGCTATGACCGCGAATATTGCGCCGATCATTCCTGCGGAGTTTCCTGAGTTCCAGGCGCTCGCCTGGAACCGCGATGTCGCGCGCCCTATTCCCGCGAAAGAGGCCTTTGCGCTTTACGAACGCAACTGGCGCTTTGTCGACCAAAAGCGCCTTACGGCGCGTGAGAAACTGCTTACCATGAAATTGGCCGACGAATTCGGTCACGGCATCCTTCTGACCACTGCCTGAGCCATCGCAACAATCCTCGGCAATAGGACAATCCGCTATGGTCGTGTTTCTTCGCGCCCCCCTCTGTCCTGCCGGACATCTCCCCCACGAGGGGCCTGTTGCGCAGTTAGCGAGAACAGGCTCGCAGAGGGGTTTTGGCCGCGAAGTCTATTGTGCTTGGTGGGCG
>NZ_JAIUHJ010000014.1:0-167478 GCF_020165105.1 Mesorhizobium sp. CA5
CCATGGGGCGGGTCGGGCGGGTGAAAGGGACACGAGAACTGGTCCTCGCTGATGTCCCCTACATAATTCCCTACCGTGTTATCGGCGAGGAGATCGAGATACTCACCGTGATGCATGCGGCCCAACGATGGCCGCGCCAGTTGTAGACACCACCGCTGGCCTTGTGCCTCAAGGCTTGAAACGCCGGCGGCAATCGTCTATATCAACTTCAAATTCTTGGTCGGTATGACGAAGAGTGGGTCCACCCGGTCCCGCTCTTTTTTGTTACCTGCCGGCCGGAAGCAAAAAGCGACAGGGATCTGATGACTGCAGCGGCAAGCGAGGCCGACGACCGTATCATCCGCGAAAGCGGTATCGATGCGCGCATTGCGCTGATCGTGCAGCCGGTGCTCAAGGCCATCGGCTTCCGGCTCGTGCGGGTGCAGTTGACTGGCCAGAACGGGCTGACGCTGCAGATCATGGCCGAACGCGAGGACGGCACCATGACCGTCGAGGATTGCGAAGAGGTCAGCCGCGCCGTGTCGCCGGCGCTCGATGTCGATGATCCAATCGAAAAGGCATATCATCTGGAAGTTTCCTCGCCAGGCATCGACCGGCCGCTGGTGCGCAAGTCGGATTTCACCGCCTGGACCGGCCATCTGGTCAAGCTGGAGACATCGGTGCTTGTCGGCGACCGCAAACGCTTCAAGGGCAAGATCGCCGAGGCGGATGCCGATGGCATCCTGATCGAGCGCGACAAGGCGGCCTATGGCGAAGAGCCGACGGTGCGCGTGCCCTATGACGCGATCGCCGAGGCCCGGCTGGTGCTGACCGACGATCTCATCCGCGATGCCCTGTCGAAGGACAACCGGGCGCGCAAGGATGCCAGGAAGCGCCGTGGCGAGGCGGAAGACTCCGCCGACGGCGAGGAAAACGAAACCGAACAGGAAAGTTGATTGAGTAGCCGGGCCGTATGCCCGGCGCGAAATCGGGAGAAAGACAATGGTTGTAAGCGCCAACAGGCTTGAACTGCTGCAGATCGCCGACGCGGTCGCGCGTGAAAAGTCGATCGACAAGCAGATCGTCATCGCCGCCATGGCCGATGCGATCCAAAAGGCAGCGCGCTCTCGTTACGGCCAGGAGACCAACATCCGCGCCGACATCAACCCGAACACCGGCGAGATGAAGCTGCAGCGGCTGATGGAAGTGGTCGAGAAGGTCGAGGACTACGCGACGCAGATCGCGCTTTCCACGGCGCGCGAGCGCAACCCCGACGCCCAGATCGGCGACTTCATCGCCGAGCAGCTGCCGCCCATGGATTTCGGCCGCATCGCCGCGCAGTCGGCCAAGCAGGTCATCGTGCAGAAGGTGCGTGAGGCCGAGCGCGATCGCCAGTATGACGAGTACAAGGATCGCATCGGCGAGATCGTCAACGGCACCGTCAAGCGCGTCGAGTACGGCAATGTCATCGTCGATCTCGGCCGAGGCGAGGCGATCATCCGCCGCGACGAGCTGATCCCGCGCGAGAACTACAAGTATGGCGACCGCGTGCGGGCCTATGTCTATGACGTGCGCCGCGAGCAGCGCGGCCCGCAGATCTTCCTGTCGCGCACCCATCCGCAGTTCATGGCCAAGCTGTTCACCATGGAAGTGCCGGAAATCTACGACGGCATCATCGAGATCAAATCGGTCGCCCGCGATCCGGGCTCGCGCGCCAAGATCGCGGTCATCTCGCGCGATTCCTCGATCGATCCGGTCGGCGCCTGCGTCGGCATGCGCGGCAGCCGCGTCCAGGCCGTGGTCGGCGAATTGCAGGGCGAGAAGATCGATATAATTCCGTGGTCGCCATCGGCCGCGTCCTTCATCGTCAACGCGCTGCAGCCGGCCGAGGTCGCCAAGGTGGTGCTCGACGAGGATGCCGAGCGCATCGAGGTGGTGGTACCGGACGACCAGCTGTCGCTGGCCATCGGCCGCCGCGGCCAGAACGTGCGCCTTGCCTCGCAGCTCACCGGCTGGGATATCGACATCCTGACCGAGCAGGAAGAAAGCGAGCGTCGCCAGAAGGAATTCGTCGAGCGTTCGGCGCTCTTCATGGAAGCGCTCGACGTCGACGAGATGGTCGGCCAGGTGCTTGCCTCCGAAGGCTTCACCAGCGTCGAGGAAGTCGCTTATGTCGACTCTGGCGAAATTTCCTCGATCGATGGCTTCGACGAGGACACCGCTTCGGAAATCCAGACCCGCGCCCGCGAATATCTGGAGAAGATCGAGGCCGAGCACGACGAAAAGCGCAAGGCCCTGGGCGTGAAGGACGAGCTGCGCGACATTCCCGGCATCACCACCGCCATGATGGTGACGCTCGGCGAGGACGGCGTGAAGACGGTCGAGGACTTCGCCGGCTATGCCGCCGACGATCTGATCGGCTGGAAGGAGCGCAAGGACGGCGAGACCAAGGTCTATCCGGGCGTGCTCGCCAGCCACGGCGTCTCGCGCGCGGAGGCGGAGCAGATGGTGCTCGCCGCCCGCAAGCAGGCCGGCTGGATCACCGAGGAAGAACTCGCTGCCGAAGAGGCAGCGGCCGACGAAACCGTCGGTGCGTGAGGTGACCACCAATAGCAAAGCCCGTGAACGAGATGAACGATCGCACTTGCATCGTTACGCGCAGGCAGGCCGAAGCGGATGAACTGATCCGCTTCGTCGTCGGCCCGGATTCGGTCGTCGTTCCGGACATCAAGAGAAATCTGCCCGGCCGCGGTTGCTGGGTTACTGCCGATCGCCTACATATCGAGAAGGCAGCGGCCAAGAACCTGTTTGCCCGTGCCTTCAAGGCGCAGGTGACCGTTCCGGCCGATCTCGGCGGCATGGTCGACGGGCTGCTCTCCAGATCCGCTCTGGGCATGCTTGGCCTTGCTCGCAAGGCTGGCGCCGTCGTCCTTGGCGCCGCCAAGGTCGAAGGCGCCGTGCGCGACGGGCTGGCGCTTCTGGTGCTACATGCGACCGAGGCTTCGGACGACGGTGTCCGCAAGATCAGTCAGGCGCGGCGGGCAACCGTCCATCTCGGCGGACCGGCCATCCTTGCCTACAAACTTTTCCCCGAAGCCGAGTTGAGCTTGGCATTGGGGGGTACAAATGTGATACATGCTGCCGTTCTCGCGCAGGACGCGGGACAGGCGGTTGAGAAGCGCGTAGTTGCGCTCGACCGATATCGGGGCGGTACCCCGAACGATCTGGCAATGCTTGCGGCCGTTGCTGACGAAGATGATGCCGCAGAGGATATGGAATGAGCGATACGAAATCGGGCGACGACAAGACGTTGAGCGTGACGCCGAAGAAGACCTTGACGCTGAAGCGCCCCGGCCTCGAGCAGGGCACCGTGCGCCAGAATTTCTCGCATGGCCGCACCAAGTCGGTCGTGGTCGAGACCAAGAAGCGCAAGTTCTCGCTGCCCGGCGACAAGCCGGAACCGGTGGCTGCGTCCGTCTTCACGCCGAAGCCCGCCGTTGCCGCCGCGCCTGTCGTGCAGGAAGCGCCGAAGGCGCCGCCTCCGCCGCCGGAGCGTTCCGGCATGGTCCTGAACGAGCTCTCGCGCGGCGAGATGGAAGCGCGCCGCAAGGCGCTGGAAGGCTCCAAGGCCCGCGAGGCCGAGGATCGCTTGCGCGCTCAGGAAGATGCCAAGCGCCGCGCCGAGGAAGAGGAACGCCGCAAGCGCGAGCGCGACGAATCCGCGCGCCGTCAGGCCGAGGAGGAGGCACGCCTGCAGACTGAGGCCGAGGCCCGCCGGCGCGCCGAGGAAGAGGCTCGCCGCCGCGCGCCGCTGGCTGCGGATGTCGCCACCGCTGACGACGAGGAGGAGGCCAAGCCGAGGCGTACCGGTGCCGGTGCCGCGAGTGCGCCGCCGCGCCGTCTTGCGACGCCGGAAGTGGCAAGGCCTGCCAAGCCGACAAAGGGCGAGGAAGATCGCCGCCGCGGCAAGCTGACGCTGAACTCGGCGCTGTCGGATGACGACGCACGCGCCCGTTCGCTATCGTCGATGCGTCGCCGCCAGGAAAAATTCAAACGCGCGCTTCACAATGAGCCGCGCGAGAAAGTCATGCGCGAAGTGATCCTGCCCGAAACCATCACCATCCAGGAACTGGCGCAACGCATGTCCGAGCGCGCCGTGGACGTGGTCAAGTTCTTCATGAAGCAGGGCCAGATCCTGAAGCCGGGCGACGTCATCGACGCCGACACGGCCGAACTGGTCGCCTCCGAATTCGGTCACACGGTCCGCCGCGTCGCCGAGTCCGACATCGAGGAAGGCCTGTTCAACATTGCCGACCGCCCGGAAGACCTTGTCTCGCGTCCGCCGGTCGTGACGATCATGGGCCATGTCGACCACGGCAAGACCTCGCTGCTCGATGCCATCCGCAACGCCAATGTCGTTTCCGGCGAGGCCGGCGGCATCACCCAGCATATCGGTGCCTACCAGATCGAGAAGAATGGTCAGAAGATCACCTTCATCGACACGCCCGGCCACGCGGCCTTCACGGCCATGCGCGCCCGTGGCGCGCAGGTTACCGACATCGCGGTGCTGGTGGTGGCGGCCGACGACAGCGTGATGCCGCAGACGATCGAATCGATCAATCACGCCAAGGCGGCCGGCGTGCCGATCATCGTGGCCATCAACAAGATCGACAAGCGCGATGCCGACCCGCAGAAGGTGCGGACCGAACTGCTGCGCCACGAAGTGTTCGTGGAATCGATGGGCGGTGAGGTGTTGGACGTCGAGGTTTCGGCGACCAAGGGCATCAATCTCGACAAGCTCTTGGAAGCGATCCTGCTGCAGTCCGAAGTCCTCGACCTCAAGGCCAATCCCGACCGCACCGCCGAAGGCGCGGTCATCGAGGCGCAGCTGGACAAGGGACGCGGTCCCGTCGCCACGGTGCTGGTGCAGACCGGCACGCTGATGCCGGGCGACATCATCGTCGCCGGCAACGAGTGGGGCCGTGTGCGCGCGCTCGTCAACGATCGCGGCGAGCATGTGCCGGAAGCGCCGCCGGCAATGCCGGTCGAGGTGCTTGGCCTCCAGGGCACGCCGCAGGCGGGCGACCGCTTCGCCGTCGTCAACAACGAGGCGCGCGCCCGTGAGATCACCGAATACCGCCAGCGCCTGGCGCGCGACAAGGCAGTGGCCAAGCATGCCGGCCAGCGCGGCTCGCTCGAGCAGATGATGTCGCAGCTGCAGACGAGCGGATTGAAGGAATTCCCGCTGGTCATCAAGGGCGACGTGCAGGGTTCGATCGAGGCGATCAATGCCGCGCTTGAAAAGCTCGGCAATGACGAGGTGCGCGCGCGCATCGTCCATGCCGGCGCCGGCGGCATCACCGAAAGCGATGTCTCGCTCGCCGAGACGTCCGGAGCGGCGATCATCGGCTTCAACGTCCGCGCCAACGCGCAGGCGCGTGCTGCCGCGGCCGCGGCCGGCATCGAGATCCGCTACTACTCGATCATCTACAACCTCGTCGATGACGTGAAGGCAGCGCTTTCCGGCATGCTTTCGCCGGAGCGGCGCGAGACCTTCATCGGCAATGCCGAGATCCTCGAGATCTTCGACATCTCCAAGGTCGGCAAGATCGCCGGCTGCCGTGTCACCGAAGGCAAGGTCGAGCGTGGCGCGGGTGTTCGCCTGATCCGCGACAACGTCGTGATCCACGAAGGCACGCTGAAGACGCTGAAGCGCTTCAAGGACGAGGTTGCGGAAGTGCCGGGCGGCCAGGAATGCGGCATGGCCTTCCAGAACTACGAGGACATGCGTGTCGGCGACGTCATCGAGTGCTTCCGCGTCGAGATGGTAACCAGAACGCTCTAATTCGGGTATACTTGCCGAATAATAACGGGCGGCGGCCGAAAGGCTGCCGCCCAGTTCCCTCATGCATGTTGAAACATGTGGCGCGGTCCCATCCCGCGCTTCACGATTTCAGGACCAGAGAAAATGCCCCGTTCGACACCGTCAGGCCCCTCCCAGCGCATGCTGCGCGTCGGCGAGCAGGTACGTCACGCCCTGTCCGAAACCTTGCAGCGCGGCGAGATCATCGATCCGGTGATCGAGAACAGCGTCGTCTCGGTGTCCGAGGTGCGCATGTCGCCCGATCTCAAGATCGCCACCGCCTTCGTCTCGCCGCTTGGCGCAGGCGACGACGGCGCCGTGATCGAGGCGCTCAACAGGCACGCGAAATTCATCCGCGGCCGCGTCTCCGGCGCGCTCAGGCAGATGAAGTACATGCCGGAGTTTCGCTTTAGGCTCGACACTTCCTTCGACAATTTCGCGAAGATCAATGAACTGCTGAAATCGCCCGAAGTCGCGCGCGATCTCGGTGACGACAAGAACAACGACAAGGACGAGGAATAGGTGGCGCGTCGCGGCAAGAAGAAGGGGCGGCCGGTCTCCGGTTGGGTGGTGCTGGACAAGCCGGTCGGCATGGGCTCGACCGAGGCGGTTTCCAAGATCAAATGGCTGTTTCAGGCCGAGAAGGCCGGCCATGCCGGCACGCTCGATCCGCTGGCTTCCGGCATGCTACCGATCGCGCTCGGCGAGGCGACCAAGACCGTTCCCTATGTGCAGGACGGCGCCAAAGTCTACCGCTTTACCGTCGCGTGGGGCGAAGAGCGCTCGACCGACGACCTCGAAGGCCCGGTGACCAGCAATTCCGACCGTCGGCCGGACGAGGCGGAGGTGAGGGCGCTGCTGCCGAAATACACCGGCGTCATCATGCAGACGCCGCCGCAATTCTCGGCCATCAAGATCGCCGGCGAACGCGCCTATGACCTTGCCCGTGAAGGCGAGACGGTCGAGATACCCGCGCGGGAAATTGAAATCGGCCGTTTGGATATTGTCGAGCACGGCACCGACAAAACCGTTTTCGAGGTCGAATGCGGCAAGGGCACCTATGTGCGCTCGCTGGCCCGCGACATGGGCCGCGATCTCGGCTGCTTCGGCCACGTCGCCGAATTGCGCCGCGTCGAGGTCGAGCCGTTCACGCCGGATGATTTCGTCACTATCGCCGAGCTGGAAGCGGCCCGCTTTGGCGAAAAGGATGACGACAAATCCGATGAAATGGACGCCCCGGTCGATTTCAGCGCCATCGATGCGCTGCTTGTCGAAACAGCGGCGGCGCTCGACTGCCTGCCGCAGGTTGCGGTCAGCGACGACGCAGCGACGAAGATCCGCCTCGGCAATCCCGTCATCATTCGCGGCCGCGATGCCCCGGTCGAGGCCGAGGAGGCTTGCGCAACCGCGCGCGGCAAGCTCGTCGCCATCGGCGCCATCGAGCAGGGCATGTTCAAGCCCAAGCGGGTCTTTGTCGGGTAATCCGGTCTAAGTATTTGTATTTACGCAATTCCGGACGGGAAACCGCTGCGCACTTTGCTGGAATTGCTCTAATCTAGGCCGAATGCTGAGTCCCGAGGATATCTCATGGCCAAGGCTGATGCAGGCAAGAAGCGGGAACCGCTGAAAACCCGCCGGCCGCCGGTCGGGGCGTCGCCAGGCACGCTTATCGCCGATCCGGCGGCGCGGCGCAGCGAGCTGCGGCTGACGCTGATCTCGCCCGAGAAATACAAAACAATCGACAATGCCTCGATCGACGATCTCAACGCGCATTGCGAGAAATGGCCTGTCGTCTGGCTGGATTGCACCGGGCTTGCCAATATCCCGCTGATCGAGGAGATCGGCCGCATCTTCAGCCTGCATCCGCTGGCGCTGGAGGACGTCGTCAACACCGGACAGCGGCCCAAGGTGGATTTCTTCGAGGATCATGCTTTCGTCGTCATGCGCATGATCGACGATGTCACCTCGCATCGCTACGAGCAGATCGCGTTGTTCTTCGGCGGCAATTTCGTCGTTACGTTCCAGGAGCGCGAAGGCGATCCGTTCGATCCGGTGCGCAAGCGCATTGCGGCCGCGATGCCCAACCGCCTGCGCTCGCGCGGTGCCGACTATCTTGCCTATGCGCTGATCGATGCCATTGTCGACAGCTATTTCCCACCGATCGAGGCGGCGAGCGAATTGGTCGACGGCATCGAGGACGAGATGCTGAATAAGCCGCACAAGCACCAGATGCGGCAGCTGCATGAATTGCGGCGTGACGCCAACGTGCTCAAAGGCGTGCTGTGGCCGATGCGCGACACGCTGGCGACGCTGATCCGCAATGAAGTGGCCTTCGTGAAGGCGGAGACCAAGATCTTCTTCAACGATACGCTCGACCATTCGCTGCGTCTGATCGAGCTGGTCGAGAACCAGCGCGACATGCTCACCGGCCTGATCGAGATGCACGTCTCGTTGACCCAGGCCCGCACCAACGACGTCATCTCCTATCTGACGATCGTCTCGGTGATCTTCATGCCGCTGACCTTCCTGGTCGGCGTCTGGGGGATGAATTTCGATCCGCAAAGCTCGCCCTGGAACATGCCGGAGCTGAAAGCCTATTACGGTTATCCGGTGGCAATTCTGTTCATGGCGCTTGTCGCCGCCGGACTGATCTTCTTCTTCAAATGGAAGAAGTGGCTATAGCCGCTGAACCCTTTGTTTTCGTGGCAAGACCTGCGACAAGCCGGCTTGACATTTGGGCTGGTGTTTATTCCGGAATTGGACTATATGCGCCGCAGCTTCGCGCCCTGACGCGTCGCTTGCACTGGCCCCTGCTGGACGACATCCCGGCTGTGGGCGTCCCGTTTCCTCCAACAGATAAGGAAAAGCACGATGTCGATTACTGCCGACCGCAAGAAGGAATTGATGACCGAATTCGCAACCGCCAAGGGCGACACCGGATCTCCGGAAGTCCAGGTTGCCATTCTTTCCGAGCGCATCAAGAACCTGACCGAGCACTTCAAGGACCACAAGAAGGATAACCATTCCCGCCGTGGCCTGCTTGCTCTGGTCTCCCAGCGCCGCAGCCTGCTTGACTACCTCAAGCGCAAGGATGACGGGCGCTATCAGACGCTGATCGACAAGCTCGGTCTGCGTCGCTGACGAATTGACCGGCGGGTCTTCCTCGGAGGGCCCGCCGGTCGCGCATTGGCGCATCGGTCGATCCGGTGCGATAATGCCGGAGCGCGACGCGCTCTAGAAATTCGCATTCGCGCAGGGCGCGTTCCGGAAACAGCGGTTTCCGGCGTCATGCGCAAAAGCCGGCCGATCGGTCGGCCAAAACGGTTCCGGACGCGCAGAGGGCCATTCGGAACCGCCCCATGGACGGTCATGGGGCAGGATTGCAGGATGCTCGCTCGGCTTATGAGCCGGACCTACGAGCCTCCCGTTGTCTTGCCCGTGGCTGCCCGAAGGAAGCCAGGAAAGGGAGAACCCGTGACCGTTAGGACGGCGCGGCCCTTTCCGCATATGAAGGACAAGACATGTTCAATCAACACAAAGTGGAAATCGAATGGGGCGGCCGTCCGCTCATCCTGGAAACAGGCAAGATCGCGCGCCAGGCTGACGGCGCGGTGCTCGCCACCTATGGCGAGACCGTCGTTCTCGCCACCGTCGTTTCGATGAAGGAGCCGAAGCCCGGCCTCGATTTCTTCCCGCTTACCGTCAACTACCAGGAAAAGACCTACGCCGCCGGCAAGATCCCGGGCGGCTACTTCAAGCGTGAGGGCCGCCCGAGCGAAAAGGAAACGCTGGTTTCCCGCCTGATCGACCGCCCGATCCGCCCGCTTTTCGCCGACGGCTATAAGAACGACACCCAGATCGTCGTCACCGTCGTCCAGCATGACCTCGAGAACGATCCCGATATTCTGTCGATCGTCGCCACCTCCGCTGCTCTCACGCTTTCCGGTGTGCCGTTCATGGGCCCGATCGGCGGCGCCCGCGTCGGCTACATCAACGGCGAATATGTGCTCAACCCGCATATCGACGAAATGCAGGAATCCAAGCTCGACCTCGTCGTCGCCGGCACCGGCGACGCCGTGCTCATGGTCGAATCCGAGGCCAAGGAACTCTCCGAGGAACTGATGCTCGGTGCCGTCGTGTTCGGCCACAAGAGCTTCCAGCCTGTGATCGACGCGATCATCAAGCTGGCCGAGGTCGCCGCCAAGGAGCCGCGCGACTTCACCGCGCCGGATTACTCCGCGCTTGAAGCCGAGATGCTGAAGATCGTCGGCGACGAACTTCGCGAGGCCTATAAGATCACCGACAAGCAGAAGCGCTATGCCGCCGTCGACGCCGTCAAGTCGAAGGTCAAGGCCGCGTTTGCGCCGGCCGAAGGCGAAGAGGCGAAATACACCTCCGAGCAGATCGGCTCGGTGTTCAAGGAACTCCAGGCCAAGGTCGTGCGCTGGAACATTCTCGACACCGGCTCGCGCATTGACGGCCGCGACCTGAAGACGGTCCGCAAGATCGTCTCCGAAGTCGGCGTCCTGGCGCGCACCCATGGTTCGGCGCTGTTCACGCGCGGCGAAACCCAGGCGCTGGTCGTCGCCACGCTCGGCACCGGCGAGGACGAGCAGTATGTCGATTCGCTGACCGGCATGTACAAGGAGAAGTTCCTCCTTCACTACAACTTCCCGCCCTATTCCGTCGGCGAGACGGGCCGCATGGGTTCGCCGGGCCGCCGCGAGATCGGCCACGGCAAGCTCGCCTGGCGCGCCATCCGGCCGATGCTGCCGAGCGCGGACCAGTTCCCCTACACGCTGCGCGTCGTTTCGGAGATCACCGAGTCCAACGGCTCGTCCTCGATGGCGACCGTCTGCGGCACCTCGCTGGCGCTGATGGATGCCGGCGTGCCGCTGGCAAAGCCGGTCGCCGGCATTGCCATGGGCCTGATCAAGGAAGGCGAGCGCTTTGCGGTGCTCTCCGACATCCTCGGTGACGAGGACCACCTCGGCGACATGGACTTCAAGGTCGCCGGCACCGCCAACGGCGTCACCTCGCTGCAGATGGACATCAAGATCGATGGCATCACCGAGGAGATCATGGGCATCGCGCTTGCCCAGGCCAAGGACGGCCGCCTGCATATCCTCGGCGAGATGGCGCATGCGCTGTCCGGCGCCCGCGCCGAGCTCGGCGAATTCGCGCCGCGCATCGAGGTCATGCATATCCCGACCGACAAGATCCGCGACGTCATCGGTTCCGGCGGCAAGGTGATTCGCGAGATCGTCGAGAAGACCGGCGCCAAGATCAACATCGAGGACGACGGCACGGTCAAGATCGCTTCGGCGAACGCCAAGGAGATCGAGGCGGCGAAGAAGTGGATCCACACCATCGTCGCCGAGCCGGAAGTCGGCGAGATCTATGAAGGCACCGTCGTCAAGACGGCCGACTTCGGCGCGTTCGTCAATTTCTTCGGCCCGCGCGACGGTCTCGTCCATATCTCGCAGCTCGCCAATGAGCGCGTCGCCAAGACCTCGGACGTCGTCAAGGAAGGCGACAAGGTTTGGGTCAAGTTGATGGGCTTCGACGAGCGCGGCAAGGTCCGCCTGTCGATGAAGGTCGTCGACCAGGCGACCGGCAAGGAAATCGTCCAGGACAAGAAGAAGTCGGACGGCGAGGAAGACGCCGCCTGATCGGTTTGACCGGATAATTTAGACGGGCGCGCCGCGAGGTCGCGCCCGTTTTGTTTCAGGGCAGTTCCAGGAAAGCGGCAACCGTTTCCGTCCGGAATTGCGTCGGCCAAAGGTCCTACGGAGCAGGTGAATGGCCGCGGAGCCGCTGAAGACGCTGTTCTACCCGTTCGAGGCCGAGGCGCTGCCTCTGCCGCGAAAGGATGCCCGTGTCCTGTTTCTCGGCGCCGAGCCCGGCTTCCGCTTGCCTGCCGGCTTCGAGGCGGCGCTGCACCTCGTGCAAGGCTTTCGGCCACATTTTCGAACGCTGCAGGCGTCCGGCTACGCGGTCACGCCGCGCGCCGAGGATACCGGCTTCGACCTGGCGTTGGTGCTTGCTGGCCGTCATCGCGGCCAGAACGAGCAGCGCGTTGCCGAGGCGATAGAACGCGTCCAGCCGGGCGGGCTGGTTGTCGTTGCCGGCGGCAAGGAGGACGGCATCGACAGCCTGCGCAAACGGATCAACGCCCTGGTGCCACTCGAAGGCCATTTGCCGAAACATCACGGCGTTGCCTTCTGGTTCAAGCGAGCCGGCGCGGAGACGGCCGCGACGCTGCGCGCCGGCAACCCCGATTTGATCATCGAAGGCGGTTTCAAGACCAGGCCTGGCATGTTCTCCTTCGATCGGATCGATGCCGGTTCGAAACTGCTGGCCGCGAACCTGCCTGACGATCTCAAAGGCAATGTCGCTGATTTCTGCGCCGGCTGGGGTTATCTGGCGGTGGAAGTCCTGCAGCGCCCGCAAGGCCTCACCGCAGTCGATCTCTACGAAGCGGATTTTGAGGCCCTGGAAGCAGCCAGGTTGAACGTCCAGGGCGGCGCCATCGAGCCGCGTTTCTTCTGGACCGATCTGCTCACCGAGGCGGTCGAACGGCGCTACGACGCGATCGTCATGAACCCACCCTTTCACCGCGGCCGCGCGTCCGAGCCGGAGATCGGTTCCGGCATGATCCGCGCCGCGTCGAAGGCGTTGAAACCGGGCGGCCGCCTGTTCATGGTCGCCAACCGCCAGCTTCCTTACGAACAGGCGCTCTCGGCGGCCTTCGCCAGCCATGCCGAGATCGCCCGCGACGGCATGTTCAAGGTGTTTTCGGCGCGCCGCTGAAGCAATCAAGGAAAAGCGTGCAGCGGGGTGGATTCGGCGCCTTCGCCGTACCTTGGATCCACAATTGCGGCGGGAAGAATACTTGTTCTATTGCAGGCTGACGATGCGGGCCGGCTCGTGCGTGCCGAAGGCGGACCGCGCTTCGCCAAGCTCGACCTTGAGCGGCGCCGGCCGGCCGAACAGATAGCCCTGCACAACCTCGCAGCCGGCCGCTCGGAGCAGGGTGGCCTGGTTTTCGGTCTCTACGCCTTCGGCGATGATGCCCACGCCCAGCGCCCGTGACAGGCCGACAATGGTCGACACGATCGCGCCGGAGCTGGAATCGGTGTCGATGCGGCTGACGAAGGAACGGTCGATCTTCAGCTTGCCGAAGGAGAAATCGATCAGGTAGCTCAAATTGGAATAGCCCGTGCCGAAATCGTCGACGGCCACAGAGATACCCATCTCGGCAAGCTGTTCCAGGATGGCTGCGGCGCGGTCGCGGTCCTGCATCATCGCCGTCTCGGTGACCTCGAGTTCCAGCCGCGAGGGCTTGATGCCGGTCGATTCCATCACCTCCCGCACGATGCCGACGAAATCCCTGGTCATGAACTGGACAGGCGAGATGTTGACGGCGACGAAGCATTCCTCCGGCAGGTACCGGGCGTCGCTGCAAGCCTTGCGCAGCACCCACTCGCCGATCGGATTGATCATGCCGGTTTCCTCGGCGATCGGAATGAATTCCATCGGCGGGATCATGCCGCGCTCCGGGTGCTTCCAGCGGATCAGCGCCTCATAACCGACGATGCGGCCGCTCGGCAGGTCGAGCTGCGGCTGGTAGTGAAGACTGAAGTCGCCTCGATCGAAAGCGGTCTTCAGCTCCGACTCGATCCATTGCCGATAGTCCGCAACGCGGCCCATGTCGGCGTTGAAGACAGACCAGTTGCCGATGCCGCTGGCGCGCGCGTTCTGCAGCGCCAGGTTCGAGCGGCGCAGGACCAGGACCGGGTCGACGCCGTCCTTTGGCATCGCCACGATGCCGACCGACAGGCTGACCGACTGCAGATGCGTCTGCAGCTGATAGGGCTCCATCATCTCGTTGATGAGCTTCTCGATCAGCCGCTCGATCGAGCCCCTGATCTGGCGGTCCGGCAAAAGCACCGCAAATTCGCCGGCGCCGATACGGCCGATCACCGCATCCTCCGGCATATTCTCCGTCAGCCTGCTGGTGAAGGCGCAGATCAGTTCGTCGCCCTGGCTGTAGCCGATGGCGTCGTTGATGTGCTTGAAGCGGTCGATATCGATGTCGATCAAGAATACCGGCTCGCCGGTTCGGATCGTCCCAGAGGCGGCCTCGGCTATCTTGCCGACCATGGCCTGGCGCGACAAAAGGCCGGTCAGCTTGTCGAAATGGGTTTCCTTGAAGACATAGGCTGCCGATTCGTCGACCCCGGCAAAGAACGAGAGTGCTGCTCCGCCGGCGGCAAGGGCGCAGAGAGCGGCAATGACGCCCGCCATCGTTTCGGCCGGCATGCCGGCCATGCCGTCGCCGAAGCCGAACCTCAGCCCCCACAGTCCAAGGATGAAACTGCCCATGCCCGAGCTGGCGATTGTGATCAGCCGGAACAGCGGAGTCCGTTTGGGATTGCTGACTGCAGGCATGCATTGTCCCCAGATTGCGGGGCCTTATAGCGGATATCTCCTTAAAATGAGTTTCCGCCGATGCATCCAATTTTACTGGAGCGCAACTGTCGCCGCCGCGAACTATTCCCGCGTGCCGTCGTTCTGCTTCAATTCCTCCAGTGCCGGCATCGAAACGATATGATAGCCGGAATCGACATAGTGGATTTCACCGGTGACGCCCGACGACAGATCGGAAAGCAGGTAAAGCGCCGAGCCGCCGACTTCGTCGATGGTCACGGTGCGCCGCAAAGGCGAATTGCGCTGCTGGTAGGAGAACATGTGGCGGGCATCGGACACGCCGGAGCCGGCCAGCGTCCGCACCGGCCCGGCCGAGATGCCGTTCACCCTGATGCCGCGCGGGCCGTAGTCGTTGGCCAGGTAGCGCACGCTGGCTTCCAGCCCGGCTTTGGCGACGCCCATGACGTTGTAGTTCGGCATCACCCTGACCGAGCCGGCATAGGTGAGCGTGATCATCGAGCCGCCATTGCCCATCAAGGCGGCGGCGTTGCGGGCGATCTCGGTGAAGGAATAGCAGGAGATCACCATGGTGCGCACGAAGTTGTCGCGGCTGGTGTCGGCATAAAGGCCCTTCAGCTCGTTCTTGTCGGAAAAGCCGATGGCGTGCACCACGAAATCCAGCCCGCCCCAGGCCTTGCCGAGGGTCTCGAAGGTCGCGCTGACCGAGGCGCTGTCCTCGACATCGCAAGGCACGATCAGCGAGGCTCCCACTTTCTCGGCCAGCGGCTTGACCCGCCGCCCGAAGGCGTCGCCCTGATAGGTGAAAGCGAGCTCGGCCCCATGTTCCGACAGCTTCTTGGCGATGCCCCAGGCAATCGAATGGTCGTTGGCAACCCCCATGACAAGCCCGCGCTTGCCCTTCATCAACCCTTCCATGTCTGGCAATCCTTATGAAAAACGCTGGTCTTATGCGGAATAGCGCTGGAAAATCAGCGTTGCGTTGGTGCCGCCGAAACCGAAGGAGTTGGACAGGACGGTGTCGATCCTGGCGTCGTCGATACGCTTGCGCACGATCGGCATGCCCTCGAATTCCGGATCGAGCTCCTCGATATGGGCGCTCTCGCCGATGAAACCGCCCTGCATCATCAGGATCGAATAGATCGATTCCTGCACGCCGGCTGCGCCCAGCGAATGGCCGGTGAGCGATTTGGTCGAGGTGATGTAAGGCATCTTGTCGCCGAACACCTCGCGGATGGCGCCCATTTCCTTGGAATCGCCGACCGGCGTCGAGGTGCCGTGGGTGTTGATGTAGTCAACCGGCGAAGACACCGTGGCAAGCGCCTGGCGCATGCAGCGGATCGCGCCTTCCCCCGAAGGTGCGACCATGTCGTAGCCGTCGGAAGTCGCGCCGTAGCCGACGACCTCGGCGTAGATCTTGGCGCCGCGCGCCTTGGCGTGCTCCAGTTCCTCCAGCACCAGCACGCCGGCGCCGCCGGCGATGACGAAACCGTCGCGGTTGACGTCATAGGCGCGCGAAGCGGCCGACGCATTGTCGTTGAACTTCGATGACATGGCGCCCATGGCGTCGAACAGGTCAGACATGGTCCAGTCGAGATCCTCGTGGCCGCCGGCAAACATCACGTCCTGCTTGCCCCACTGGATGAGCTCATAGGCATTGCCTATGCAATGCGCGGAGGTCGAGCAGGCCGACGAGATCGAATAATTGACGCCGTGGATCTTGAACCATGTGGCCAAGGTGGCCGACGCCGTCGACGACATGGCTTTCGGCACGGCGAACGGGCCGATACGCTTGGGGCTGTTGTTCTTGATCGTGGTTTCGGCCGCTTCGACGATGGTGCGGGTCGAGGGCCCACCGGAACCCATCACGATGCCGGTCCGCTCATTGGTGATGTCGCCTTCGCTTAAGCCGGCATCGGCGATCGCCTGGTCCATGGCGACGTGATTCCAGGCGGCGCCCTGGCTCAGGAAGCGCATGGCGCGGCGGTCGATCATCGGGGTGGGATCGAGCGTCGGCGCGCCCCAGACCTGGCAGCGGAAGCCGTGTTCGGCAAAGGAATTGGAAAAGCTGATGCCTGATTTGGCATCGTAAAGCGAGCTCTGCACCTCATTGGCATTGTTGCCGATCGACGACACAATGCCGAGCCCTGTCACTACGACCCGTCTCATTCGCAACTCCTTCCCGCGTATTCGGGCGAAAGACCTAACCGGCTTCGCCCTTGATCATACGCAAACAAACTGACGCGGCATCCGTTGGCTACGCGGGCGCCGTGGCGGAAAACGGTCAGGCGGCCGGCTGCTTGGACAGGCCGACCTTCAGATCCGTAGCCGCATATATGGGTTCGCCATCCGCCTTGAGCCACCCATCGGCGATGCCGAGGACCAGGCGACCGCGCATCACGCGCTTGAAGTCGATGCCGTATTCGACCTTCTTCACCGACGGCGTCACCATGCCCTTGAACTTCACCTCGCCCGTCGAAAGCGCCATGCCTTTGCCCGGTTCGCCCAGCCAGCCGAGATAGAAGCCGGTCAACTGCCACATGGCGTCGAGGCCGAGGCAGCCCGGCATGATCGGGTTGCCGATGAAGTGGCAGGCGAAGAACCACAGGTCCGGCTTGATGTCGAACTCGGCGCGGATGAAGCCCTTGTCGAAAGCGCCGCCGGTCTCGCTGATCTCGGTGATGCGGTCGAACATCAGCATCGGCGGGTAGGGCAACTGGGCATTGCCCGGGCCGAACAGCTCGCCGCGGGCGCAGGCAAGCAGTTCCTCGTAATCGTAGCTGGACTTTTGATCCGCCATCAAATTTCTGTCCCCGTGTTCTTTAGCGGGCGGCAGGGCGCCCTTCTCGTTGGTTTCCTAACACACTCTGTTTGCGGCCGGAAACCGGCGTTTGCGCTTAACCCGTGCGCCTGCCCGGGTCAATGCGCGCTATTGATCGCATTCGGACTACAGAATATATGTCGGCTGATGTCCGGTTTTGGCTTTTGACGTCTTTTGCCATTCTGGACCTGTTGATGGGCTGGGCAGCAAGCTTCGACGCGAAGAGATGGATTCGGGCTACCGGAAGGAAAATGTCGCTGTGGACAAGCGGGTTCGCGAAGCCGGCCTGAGGCCGACGCGCCAGCGCATTGCGCTGGCCGACCTGCTTTTCGCCAAGGGTGACCGACACCTTTCGGCCGAGGAACTGCACGAAGAGGCGATCGCCGCCGGCGTGCCGGTTTCGCTGGCGACGGTCTATAACGCGCTCCACCAGTTCACCCAGGCCGGACTGCTGCGCATCCTGGCGGTCGAAGGTTCGAAAACCTATTTCGACACCAACACCTCCGACCACCATCACTTCTACGTCGAGGGCGAGAACCGGATTTTCGATATCGAAAGCGGACCGGTGACCGTCTCCAACCTGCCGGCGCCTCCGGAAGGCATGGAGATCGCCAATGTCGACATCGTCGTGAGGCTTCGCCCGAAGCGCGGCAACTGATCCGTGGTGACGCGGCCCGTCGATTTGATTGTCCGGTTTGAATGGATCACCGTCGCCGCGTTGGCTATCGTTTGCTATGCAATCTCCGGCTTTTCCTGGTGGCTGTTTGCGCTGCTCATCCTTGCGCCGGACCTGTCGATGCTGGGCTATCTCGCCGGGCCAAGCGCCGGCGCCGTCACCTACAACGCCTTGCATATCCTGATTGCCCCGCTCGTGCTTCTGCTTGCGGGCGCGTTGCTCGCCGGCCCGATCACGACCGCCGTGGCGCTGATATGGATCGCGCACATCGCCATCGACCGTGCCCTCGGCTACGGCCTCAAGCTGCCCACCGGTTTTCAGGATACGCATCTCGGCCGCATCGGCCGCCAGCAGGACGGTGTGTCCAGTTAGGCTGTGTTGAGATTCAGGTCAGGCCAAGTCGAGAATGGCGGTTTTCGAGAACCGGAGCGGAGCGTACTTAAAGTACGTGAGCACCGGAAGCGCAGAAAGCCGGCATTCGCAGACCGGCCTCACCTGAATATCGACACAGCCTAGTTCTTGACCTTCTCGCCGGGATAGGCGCCCCACACCTGCGACTGCGCCATCCAGCCGGTATGGCCGTCGAAGGTCATCTCGCACCATTGACCGTCGCATTTCTTGATCGAGCCGATCACGCCCGGCTCGATGATGGCGATGACACCCGCATCCTTGTCGGGCTCGTCGAGAAGGTTGATTCGCCCGCCCTTGCCGCGCTGCCAAGGCGCAACGATCGCGGTGCGGCGGCCGGAAAGCAGCGACTGGTTGATCCAGCCTTCCGATCCGTCGGCATCGCGCACGCGGCGCCAGGTGTCGAATTCCTGGATGACCTCCATCGGCAGGCCGGCCTTCAGATACATCCAATTGACGGAATAATTGGCGCCGGGGCCGACACGTGAATTGACCCGGGCCGGCTTCAGGCTGACGAAGCGCGGCAGCGGCAGGCCGCTCGGCCCAAGCGTTATGGTTTGGGCCGGCGCGGCCGCGCCTTGCGCCAAAGCCTGCGGCGCGCAAAGCAGGGCGCCAAGAATGGCTGCACTGAAGGCCAGGCGAAGCGACGCGAAACCAGACACTTTCGTTCCTTTCGGCGCCGGTCCATGCGGATGAGCGCCCCTTTTTCTTTGTCTTCGGCGGCACCGCTTGTTACAGGAGTGGACTGATGCCGCGACTGGCTGCAAGTTTCGCCGGTCTTGGTTAAAGAGGTCTCAACGAGATCGGTTTCGAGGGCATGATCCCGAAAAGTGGGAACCGGTTTTCGGAAAAGATCATGCTCCAACAAAGAGTAGGATCAGGATGACGATTCGACGAACGTCATCCTGATCGAAGAAGCTTCGGGGATAAAATGGCAGGCAAAAAACGGCCCCTCGTCGTCATCACGCGCAAGCTGCCCGATCCAGTCGAAACGCGTATGCGCGAGCTGTTCGACGCAAGGCTGAATGTCGAGGACCGGCCGATGACGCAGCCGGAGCTGGTCGCGGCGGTCAAGGAAGCCGATGTGCTGGTCCCCACCATCACCGATCATATCGACGCCGCGCTGATCGCCCAGGCCGGCGAAAACCTCAAGCTGATCGCGAATTTCGGCAACGGCGTCGACAAGATCGATGTCGCGGCCGCCGCCAAGAAAGGCATCACTGTCACCAACACGCCCAATGTGCTCACCGAAGACACCGCCGACATGACTATGGCGCTGATGCTCGCGGTGCCGCGCAGGCTCGCCGAAGGCGCCAATGTGCTGACGGGCGAGAAGAAATGGGCCGGCTGGTCGCCGACCTGGATGCTCGGCCGGCGCATCTGGGGCAAACGTCTCGGCATCCTCGGCATGGGCCGCATCGGCACGGCGGTCGCCAGGCGGGCCAAGGCCTTCGGCCTGTCGATCCACTATCACAACCGGCACCGCGTGCTGCCGGCGGTCGAGGAGGAACTGGAGGCGACCTACTGGGAAAGCCTCGACCAGATGCTGGCCCGCATGGACATCATCTCGGTCAACTGCCCGTCGACGCCGGCGACGTTCCACCTTTTGTCCGGCCGTCGGCTCTCGCTGATGCAGCCTTCGGCCTACCTCGTCAACACCGCGCGCGGCGATATCATCGACGAGGAATCGCTGATCAAGCTCATCCATGACGGCAAGATCGCCGGCGCCGGCCTCGACGTCTACGAGCATGAGCCGGCGCTGAACAGCAAGCTGTTGAAGCTCGCCGCCAAGGGCAAGGTGGTGCTGTTGCCGCATATGGGCTCGGCCACGCTCGAGGGCCGCATCGACATGGGCGAGAAGGTGATCATCAACATCCGCGCCTTCTTCGATGGCCACCGTCCGCCGGATCGTGTCCTGCCGCTCAGGACCTGAAAAAGCTTTAGACGGCGGCGGTCACTGCGCCGTCCGAAGCGACCGTGACGGCGGCTCCGCGGTAGCTGTCGAACGCGCCGCGTTCGAGCCTCACCGCCATCGGCGTTTCCCAGCCCATTTCCCGGGCTACGATCAGGCCGAGCAGCAGGATGGCGTCCGGCTCGTGCAGCACCAGGGCGGCCGGTGCGCGGCCGTTGTGGACGAGCTCCATCAGCACCGCCGAAGCGGATGACGAGCCGATCGTGCCCGGCAGGAACAGAACCCGGCCGGCGATGACTTCGCCATGTTGCGGGTGGCGAACGTCGGCGATACGCCCGGTCCTGAGGTCGACGCCGCCCCAGAAGCTGATCGGCGCCGTCAGCACCAGCGCGTCGCCTTCGCCCGCCTTGCCTGGCACCAGGATTTCGGCCCTCGCGCTCATGCCGCGATATCCGTGAAGACCGGCTTGCCGAGGACCGCGCTTTCGACGCAGTCGGCGAGCGAGGCGTAGAGCACCGCATAGCCGGTGTTGCCCGGCGCGTAATGCGCGAACTTGCCCGAATTGGTCATCAAAACGCCGCCGGCAAGGTCCGGCATGATCGGCGTCACCACCACGCAGGTGTCGGCGACGATAATGACGCCGCTGGCTTCAAGCCGCTTCCGCCGGCCGTTCTGCTCCAGCAGGGCAAGCGCATGGCGGCCGGTGCAGGCGTAGATCGGCACCGCGAGCCGCCGTCCGGCGATCAGCCGCTCCAGGTAGTCGAACTCCGCGTGCGACAGATGCGGGCTGCCGATCGCCACCGCATCGATGGTCTTGGTCGCGGCCGCGGTCGACAGGCCGGCACGGGCCGTCGCCACCATGGCGGGCGTCACGCGGCTCACCGCTTCCGGCTCTGGCCCGGCCAGAATGGCTTCGGCGTCTGGAGCCTCGGGCGTCACGCCGGCAATGTGGAACAGGCCGACCGCGCCGGACGATGCGGCCGCCGCGCCGAAGGCTTTCAGCGCGTCTTCGCCGGGATTATCCGTCACGCCGGTAACGACGGCGATGGCGTTGCCTACCTCGCGGCCATAGAGGCTGCCCAGCACCGGCCAGGCGATCTCCGAGGCAAGGAAGGACGGCGACAGGCCCGAGACATCGAAAATGAGCCGCGCTCGGCGGTTCTCCGTCCGATGCAGGCCGTAGTCAGGCGCTCTGGCAGTGATGGCGCAGGCAATGTCCAGGAAATCGCCATAGCGGTTGGTGCGCGCGCCCAGCACCGAATTGCAAAAGACGACCGCGTTGGACTCCCCCCAGGCAACGTCGCTGCCGAGCGCGGGCCTGTGTCCGGCCTGGTAGGGGGCGCAGGTCCAGCTCTGCTCGCAGCCCAGCTTGCGATAGGCCTCCATCATCCGCCGTGCCATGCCGCGCTGCGGCTCCTCGAGGCGGATGCGCGAGCAACCCATCAGGTCGAGCGCCCCGACATTGAGCGTCGAGCGCACCGCGACCTTCGCACCGCCTTCGACCAGCCGCTCGGCAAATAACGTGCCGGAATCGCCGTGGTAAAGCGCGCCGTCGATATGGGTGGAGGCGATCGGGATGAGCCGAGGCGCGCCGAGCAGCCGGGCGCTTTCGGCAACGATGCGCATCGCCATGCCCGCGCCGTCCCGGCCGGCGGCGATCGCCTGTTCTTCCGGGCTGAGGACCAGGCTCAAGACAGCACCTTGCGCATGGTGATGGAGGTCGGCCTGTCATAGCCCGCATGCGCCGTGCGCTCGGTCTCGCGGAAGCCGAGCTGGGTGAAGGCTGCATGGTTTGCGGTCAGTTCGATACGGGTCTGAAGCTCGATGGCGTCCATGCCGCGCTTGCGGGCAAGATCCTCCACCGCCCGGATCAGCCGGGTTCCGATGCCTTGGCCCTGCAGCCGTGGCTCGACCGCGAGCTTGCCGACATAGAAATCCCGCGCCCGTTCCTGAGCGAAGACGCAGCCGACGATGCGGCCGTTCTCGACGGCCAGAAACCCCGTCTCCCGCTTCGCCTTCGCGGCAAGCGCCTCGGGGGTTAAAAGATGCGCCGATGACGGCGGATCGATCACCCCGTCCATATAGGCGAAGGCGCGCCGGATCAGCGCGAGCAGGTCGTCCCACCGATCGAAATCCGCTGGAAGGCCGGTTATGGAGACGCCGACGTTCTGGTCCATGCGCTCAGACGGCCTTGTAGCGGATGGTGTCGAAGCGGGCCGTGAGCCCGTCATAGAGCAGCAGCCGGCCTATCAGCGGCTCGCCTATGCCGGTAATCAGCTTGATCGCTTCCATCGCCTCCAGCGTGCCGATGACGCCCGTCAGCGCGCCGAGGATGCCGGCAACGGCGCAGGACGGCACCAGCCCTTCGGGCGGCGCTTCCGGAAACAGGTCGCGATAGCTGGGATTGCGCTTGCCGTCGGCGCCAGCCTCGAACGGCTTCAGTACCGTCACCGAGCCGTCGAAGCGCCCGACGGCCGCCGTGACGAGGGGTTTCTTCTCGTCCGCGCAGGCATCGGCGACCGCGTAGCGCGTTTCGAAATTATCGGAGCCGTCGACGACGATATCGTAGCGGGCGACGAGGGCAGGGGCATTCTCCTCCGTCAACCTCAGGCGATGCGATTCCACCGTGACGTTGGAGTTGATGCGCATGATCGCTTCCCGCGCGCTGTCGGTCTTGGCCATGCCGACCCTGTCGCTGCCATGGATCACCTGCCGTTGCAGGTTGGACAAGGAGACGGTGTCGTCATCGACGATGCCGAGTGTGCCGACGCCGGCGGCGGCAAGATATTCGAGCACCGGCGCGCCGAGCCCGCCGGCACCGATCACCAGCACCCGTGCCCGTTTCAGCTTCTGCTGGCCCGGCCCGCCGATCTCCGGCAGCACGATGTGGCGGGCATAGCGTTCGAGCTCTTCGTCGGTGAGGGCGGCGTCGGTCATGGCTGGACCATATCGCCGTGGCGAGGCCTTGTCAGTAAGCGCAAGGCGCGGCCTTGTCGCATATACGCAGGTGCAGAACTCGCTTCAAAGGTCAGCCGGTCGGCTCGACGTTGCCGTGATCGACGGTCAGGAACAGCGCCCGGCCGGCGAGGCTGGAGAATAAGGCGGCATCGGTGCCGGTCATGAAGGCCTGGCAGTTCAGCTCTTCCAGGATGGAGAACAGCGCCGCGCGCCGGCCAGCGTCGAGATGCGCGGCGATCTCGTCCAGCAGAAGGATCGGCGTCAGTCCCGACATCTCGCCGGTCAGCCTGGCATGCGACAGCACGATGCCGACCAGCAGCGCCTTCTGCTCGCCGGTCGAGCAAAGCTCGGCCGGCATCGACTTCGGCCGGTGCCGCACCACGAGATCGGAACGATGCGGGCCGTCCAGCGTGCGGCCGGCGGCGCGATCGCGCTCGCGGCCATTGGCAAGCGTGCGGCGGAAGCGCTCCTCGACATCGACGGCCGGCGCGACGGCGACCTCGCTCTCCAGGTCGCCGGCAAGACTGATGTCGGCCTGCGGAAACGGCCCGCTGCCGGGCAATCTGTCGATCATGGCGGAAAGCAGCCGCACCAGCTCGGCCCGCGCAGCGGCGATCGCCACCCCGGTCTCGGCCATCTGCGTCTCGATCGCGTCGAACCAGGCGCCGTCCCGGGAGCCTTCGGTAAGCAATCGGTTACGGCCACGCATGGCTTTCTCATAGTCGAGCGCGCGCTGGCCATGGCCAGGATCAATCGCCAGCACCAGCCGGTCGAGGAAGCGGCGGCGGTCCGCCGCCGGCCCTGGAAACAGCCCGTCCATCGCCGGCGTCAGCCACACGACCCGCAGCCATTCCAGCATATCCTCGGCCGATCGCGCCGGCGCGCCGTTGATCCGCACCTTCCTGCCGCCTTCGCCGGCGGCGTCTCCGCCGGAAATTCCGGTTCCGATCTCGACCTGGCCTTCCGGCCCCTCGATGCGCGCATGCAAGGCGAAGCCGCCATCGCCGCCTTCGCGCGCCACATCGCCATAGGGCGCGCGGCGCAGGCCGCGGCCCGGCGTCAGCAACGAGATCGCTTCCAGGAGATTGGTCTTGCCGGCGCCATTGTCGCCTGACAGCACCACCGCGCCGGGCGCGAGCTCGAGCGACAGCGTCGCGTAATTGCGGAAATTCGTAAGTGTAAGCTTACTTACGTGGCTTTGCTGCCGAAGCTGTTTCGCATCCGCGGTCACGGCGACATATAGGCCTGTCCCGCACCTAGACCCGCATCGGCATCAGCACGTAGAGCGCGGTCTCGTCGGCCATGTCGTGGATCAGCGTCGGCGAGCCGGCATCGGCCAGCATGAATTTCGCCTCCGTGCCGGTGAGCTGGGCCGCGACGTCGAGCAGATATTTGGCGTTGAAGCCGATCTCGATCGGGTCCGAAGAATAGTCGGCCGCCAGTTCCTCGGTGGCGCTGCCCGAATCCGGATTGTTGACCGCGAGCGTCACCTGGCCGTCATTGATCGAAAGCTTCACCGCCCGGCCGCGTTCGGAGGAAATGGTCGAAACGCGGTCTACTGCCGCAGCGAAGCTCTGCCGGTCGATGATCAGCTTCTTGTCGTTGCCGGTCGGAATGACGCGCTGATAGTCGGGGAAGGTGCCGTCGATCAGCTTCGAGGTCAAAACGACGCTGCCGATGGTGAAGCGGATCTTGGTGTCCGACAGCTCCGTGGTCACCGCCACGTCGGGATCGTCGACCAGCTTCTGCAGCTCGCTCACCGTCTTGCGCGGAATGATGATGCCGGGCATGCCTTCGGAGCCTGCCGGCGCGTCGATCTCGGCCCGCGCCAGGCGATGCCCGTCGGTCGCCACCGAGCGCAGCTTCAATTTGCCGCCGACCTCATGCGTGTGCAGGAAGATGCCATTGAGATAATAGCGCGTCTCTTCGGTGGAGATGGCGAACTGCGTCTTGTCGATCAGCCCTTTGAGCGCCGCCGATTCCAGCCGGAAGATATGCGAGAACGAGCCGGCAGAAAGCTCCGGGAAGTCGGATTGCGGCAGGCACTGCAGGCGGAAGCTCGAACGGCCGGAGGTGACGGTCATCGCATTGCCGTCCTCGTCCGTCTTCAGCATCACCTCCGCGCCGTCGGAAAGCTTGCGCACGATGTCGTAGAGCAGATGCGCCGGCACCGTCGTCGCGCCGCCGCGCTCGACTTTGGCGGGCGTTGCCTCCGTCACTTCGAGGTCGAGGTCGGTCGCCTTCATCTCGAGGCTGGCGCCCTCGGCGCTGAGCAGCACGTTGGACAGGATCGGTATGGTGTTGCGCCGCTCGACCACGCGGTGGACGTGGTTGAGGGACTTCAAGAGATTTGACCGTTCCAGGATAACACGCATGACGAAACAGGCTCGCTTCAAGAATGAACAGGTCACCGGCAGGCGGCATCCCGTGAAAGCTCTGAAAGGCTTCCAGAATCTCCGTAAGCTGACAGTAAAAAGCCTGCAAACGCAAGCCCGCGGCGCCGGTTCCGACCGGCGGCGCGGGCTTTCTGGGGATAAAGCCGGCGAAGCGTGCCGCCGGCTATTTCTGCGCTCCTTCAGGCCTGGTCGTTGATCAGCCTTCTGAGCAGTTCCAGTTCCTGCGCCAGCGTGTTGTCCCCGCCCGAAAGGTCCTCGATCTTGCGCACGGCATGCAGCACGGTCGTGTGGTCGCGGCCGCCGAACCGCCGCCCGATCTCCGGCAATGAGCGCGGTGTCATCACTTTCGACAGATACATCGCCACTTGCCGCGGCTTGACGATCGTGCGCGTGCGCCGATTGGACAGAAGCTCGGTCTTCGACACGTTGTAGTGGCGCGCCACGATGCGCTGGATGTCCTCGATGCGCACCCGCTTCGGCTCGCCGGAGCGGTAGATGTGACCGAGGATCTCGTCGATGCGGTCGATGGTGATCTGCGGCTCGAAGGACTGGCGGAACAGAAGCTGGTTGAAGGCGCCTTCGAGCTCGCGCCCGCTGCCGGTCACCGTGCGCGCGACATGCTCCAGGATCTCGTCCGAGATGTCGAGCGAGGTGTCATCGGTCTTGGTGCTGGCGCGGCGCAGTTTCAGCATGCCGAGCCGCATGGCGAAATCCGGCGCCGACATTTCCAGCGCCACGCCGCCATTGAGGCGCGAACGCACGCGCGGCTCCAGCGATTCCAGTTCCGAGGGCGGCCGGTCGGCCGCGACCACCACCTGCTTGGCGCTGTCGAGCAGCATATTGATGAGGTGGCAGAATTCGTGCTGGATCGACTTGCCCTGCAAGAACTGCATGTCGTCGATGATCAAGAGATCGATATCGCGCAGCTGCTCCTTCAGCGTCAGCGCGTTGTTGTCGCGGATCGCGGTGGCGAAGCGCCACATGAAATATTCCGCCGTCAGGTAGACGACGCGCGACTTCGGGTTTTGCCGCAGCGATTCCGCGGCGATCGCTTGCAGGAGGTGCGTCTTGCCGAGCCCGACGGTCGCGTGCAGGAAAAGCGGGTTGAAACGCACCGCGCTCGACTGCGATTCCGCCACCGCCCTGGCCGCTGCGAAGGCCACCCTGTTCGACGGCCCTTCGATGAAGGAGGAGAATGTGTAACGCGGGTCAAGCGGCGACCCCAGCACATTGTGGCGGAACTCCGGTTCCGCTGACACGCCCTGGCGGGGCGCCGGCGCCCGTTGCTCCACACGCCCGGCGCTCGCGGTGCCGTTGGCAAGCGCGGTATGCGTCTGCTTGGTCATCTTGCGCGCCGGCGCGATCTCGGGCTCGACAGGATTGCGCCCCTGGCGCGTTGCAGTGCGCACGACGATCTCGATCTTGAGGACGTCCGCATCCTCATGCCGCCATAGCTCGGCGATAAGCTCGAGATAGTGGCCATTGATCCAGGACCGCAGGAAGGCTGTAGGCACGGAGATGCGAACGACGCCGCGGGAAGCCTCGGCGACCTTCATGCGACCGAACCAGCTCGAATAGACCTCGGCTCCAAGACGCGCCTTCAACTGGGCCTTTACCCGTTCGAACTTCTGTTCCGCGTCGCTGGATACCGCCACGTCGCCCCCTCCGACAAAAGTTGCTGGAAATGGGAGCTCGCCCGCTATCTCCCTTTCAATGCCGCTCTGCATGATCAAAGTCCCTTTGTCTTCTCGTACCCTTTTTCCGCCGGGGATGCGCCTCCTGCATCCTTGGTCCGGCGACCCTCATTCAGCCGCGATGCCATTGCCGCCGCCGGCAATGATCGTCGCAACTCGCGCAAGGGACCAGCTGCCGGCTCCGCACGCCGGCCACCGACAAAGACAAGTCAATACCTCACCCTCCGGCGAAAACGCCGGCGAGACATCGACTGCCATGTACAATTACGCCAGTCCCCTACCCGCACCGAAGAGACAAACCAAGCCGTACGCGGAATTGCTCCACGTCATGAATTCCGCCATTTTGTGCTGGCCGATTCAGGCTGGGTCAGGGGCTAGAGCCCGTCCCTTCGATGGATGGACATTACCGAAATCGCTGTGGATAGGGCAAGGCCACATCTAACGGTTTTTTAACGAATCTGGTTACCGGACGGGGCTCAAAATCGGGAGCTGCGCCGGCACGTTTTGACAAAGCCATTGTGATTCAAACCCTTTTCCGGCGAATATGAAAAAGGCCGCCCGAAACGAAATATTCTGAAATAATTGTCTTGACAGCTACTTCTCCCCCGCCGCTCGACCTTGAGCTGAACAAGCTGTGGACGACCGGCTGTAAGCCTATGAAAAGACTGCGGATTTTTTGCCAGGCAAATTTAGGCAGTTGCCGCGGAGAGGGCGTTCCGCTGTCAGCGGCGTTGAATATGCCGGCAAAACATTACTGGCGTTGGAATCACGTCCCGAGCGTTGCTCACGAGCAATTTTTTTAAGTACTTGCCGGCAAACGAAAAAAACCCGGTCTATGCGACCGGGTTCAACATCGATGGAGTAAGGAATAGTCGGTCAGGCCGACAGCGTCTTGACCCGCTGGGCCAGCCGCGAAACCTTGCGGGAAGCCGTGTTCTTGTGAACGACACCCTTGGTGGCGGCGCGCATCAATTCCGGCTCCGCCGCCTTGAAGGCTGCCACCGCCGCGGCCTTGTCGCCGGCGGCCAGCGCCTCTTCGACCTGGCGCACATAGGTGCGGACACGCGAGCGACGGTTCTTGTTGATCGCCGCGCGGCGGGCGATCTTGCGCGTTGCCTTTTTGGCCGAAGACGTGTTGGCCATGATGCCTCTCTTCCGATCTGGTGGGCGCCAGCGGGTGCCGCAGGGCGCAAAAAACAAACGGGCAGCCACAGGCCGCCTCGGTTGGTGCGGCTTATAGTTCAGCTTTTCCGGCGCGTCAACGCCACTTGGCGGTCTTTTTGGAGACTGAAAGCGCATCACGTCGTGACCCGCCTTCAGTCATTGGGCAAGGTGCCCTAGAGCCGGATGATTTCAGGTCGAGTCGACCTGAAATCATCCGGCTCTAAATCAAAGAGAGAGCATGATGTCGTCCGAAAACCGCTCCACACTTTTCGGCATCATGCTCTAGCGGTTGGTGAAATTCGGCTTCCGCTTCTCCACAAACGCGGCCATGCCTTCCTTCTGATCGTCGAGCGCGAACAGCGAATGGAACAGGCGGCGCTCGAAGCGCAGCCCTTCGGCGAGCGTCGTCTCGTAGGCGCGGTTGACCGCCTCCTTGGTCATCATGACCGACGGCAGCGAGAACTCGGCGATCTTGGCCGCCGCCTTCAGCGCCTCCTCGGCGAGCTCGGCGACCGGCACCACCCGCGAGACCAGTCCGCTGCGCTCGGCTTCGGCAGCGTCCATCATCCGCCCGGTCAGGCACATGTCCATTGCCTTCGACTTGCCGACGAATCGGGTCAGCCGCTGCGAGCCGCCCATGCCCGGCATGACGCCGAGCGTGATTTCGGGCTGGCCGAACTTGGCGTTGTCGCCGGCGATGATGAAATCGCACATCATGGCCAATTCGCAGCCGCCGCCGAGCGCATAGCCCGCGACCGCCGCGATGATGGGCTTGCGCGTGCGCGTGAATTCCTCCCAGCCGACGAAGAAGTCCTGCGTGTAGGCGTCGGCGAAGGACATCGCCTGCATTTCCTTGATGTCGGCGCCGGCGGCAAACGCCTTTTCCGAGCCTGTAAGCACCATCGCGCCGATCTCGGGATCGGCATCGAACGCGCGCGCGGCCGCCACGACCTCCGCAAGGACCTGCGAATTCAGCGCATTGAGTGCCTTGGGCCGGTTCAGCGTGATCAGCCCGACCTTGCCGCGTGCTTCCACGATAATGGTTTCATAGGCCATGGTTCGCTTCCTTCCGCGGCAGTGGGATGATCGATACGTTCCTAGCTTACCGCTGACAGGCCCGGCAATAGAAGGTCGAGCGGCCGCTTTGCACGATGCGCTCGATGTGGCCGCGGCAGTCCGGCTTCGGGCATGGCTCTCCCTCGCGATCGTAGACCGCGAAGGAATGCTGGAAATAGCCGAGCGACCCGTCGGCCTGGACATAGTCGCGCAGCGAGGAGCCGCCGGCGGCGATCGCATCGGCGATGACCGAGCGGATCGCTTCGGCAAGGCGCGCGCTTTGCTCTTTCGCCTTCTTGGCCGACCCGGCGATGGTGCCGGCTTCGCGCAGCGGCGAGAGGCCGGCGCGCCACAAGGCCTCAGCCACGTATATATTGCCGAGTCCGGCGATCAGCCGCTGGTCGAGCAGGGCTGCCTTGAGCGGCGATCTGCGACCCTTCAACAGCGAGGCGAGCAGGGGACCGTCGAGCGCGTTGCCAGTTGGCTCGATGCCGAGCCCCGCCAGCATCGGATGCGTGTCCGGCGCTCCTTCGGCAAACAGCATGAAGCCGAAGCGGCGCGGGTCGTTGAAGATGACGCGGGAGCGCTCGTCCCTCGGAGAGATGACGTCGAACACGACATGGTCGTGCTCCACGCTTTTCGAGCGCTCGTGGTGGAAGGCGCCGGGGACGTCGCTGCTTTCCGCGGCTTCGATCCGGAACGACCCCGACATGCCGAGATGGCAGATGAGAACCGGACCGTTTTCGATATGCATCGTTAGGTATTTGGCGCGCCGGCCAAGCGCCGTCACGGTCTTGCCGGCAAGCCGTTCCGAAAAGCGTTCGGGGAAAGGAAAGCGAAGGTCGGCCCTGCGCGCCTTGACCTCGACGAGCCGCGCCCCTTCCAGGACCGGCTGCAGACCGCGCCGGACGGTCTCGACTTCGGGCAGCTCAGGCATGGCCGCCTATCATCGCAAGGAACGATGTTCCGTGGCGACCGGCAGCCAGGCCGAGGTGGTCCGCGACGGTCTCGCCGATATCGGCGAAGGTCGGCCTGAGCCCGATGTCGCCGCCCCTCAGTCCCGGCCCGATACCGATCACCGGAATGCGTTCGCGCGTATGGTCGGTGCCGCGCCAGGTCGGATCGTTGCCATGATCGGCCGTGAGGATGAGCAGGTCGCCAGGCCTTATCCGCGACAGCGCCTCCGGCAGTCGGCGGTCGAACGCTTCGAGCGCTCCGGCATAGCCGGCGACGTCGCGCCGGTGACCGAACTCGGTATCGAAATCGACAAAATTGGCAAAAACCAGGTCGCCGTCGCCGGCATCGTCCATCGCGCTGAGCGCCTTGTCGAACATTGCCATGTTGCCGCCGGCCTTGCGCACTTCCGAAATGCCGCGATGAGCGAAGATATCGCCGATCTTGCCGACGGCGATGACCTTGTTGCCGCGCCCGGTCAGCCGGTCGAGCAGGGTCGGCTCCGGCGGCGGCACCGCATAGTCGCGGCGATTGTGGGTGCGCTGGAACGTGGCCGGCGTCTCACCCACGAATGGCCGAGCGATCACCCGACCGATCTTGAGCGGCTCGACCAGCCGACGTACCGTGAGGCAAAGCTCATAAAGCCGCTCCAGGCCGAAATGCGTCTCATGCGCGGCGATCTGCAGCACGGAATCGATCGACGTGTAGCAGATCGGCTTGCCGGTGCGGATATGCTCTTCGCCGAGCCGCTCGATGATCTCGGTTCCGGGTGCATGGCAGTTGCCGAGGATACCCGGCAGCTTGCCCTCGCGGATGATGGCGTCGGTCAGTTCGGCCGGAAAGGCGGGCACCGTATCGGGGAAATAGCCCCAGTCGAAACGCACCGGCAGGCCGGCGATCTCCCAGTGGCCGGAGGGCGTGTCCTTGCCGCTCGACACTTCCTGTGCGGCTCCATGAAAGGCCGAGGCGACCGGCGGCGCGTCGATACCGGTTTTCAGTCCCGTCGCGGTTTGCGCCGCCCGGCCAAGTCCGAGCGACATCATGTTGGGCACGGCGAGCGGCCCTTTGCGCAAACCTTGCCGATCTGCACGACCATCGGCGCAAGCCTGAAAAATATGCCTGAACGTGTCGGCGCCGTTATCGCCATAGCGTTCGGCGTCGGCCGCGCCGCCGATGCCGAAAGAATCGAGAACGAACAGGAACGCGCGCGCCATGGGTATCTTTATTGTGAGCCTTGATCGCCAGACATAAGGTTCCCCGGCGGCGTTGGCAAATCGGAAACCAAACCGCAACGGCTTGGCGCTATAGTTGCGGCGAGGCGCGGATGCGGGGCGGGAGCGTGGCAGGTATGGCAAGGCGCGGCAAAACCGCGACAAGGCAAGCCGTGAAGATGTGCGCGGCCGCTCTCGCGGCCTTAGGTGCCGCCTCCTCGCCGGCACGCGCCGACTGGCGTGGCGACATCGGCACGTTCCGCATCGGCATCGTTGCCGAACCAGGCGGCGGCAACACCGTCCCGGGGCTCGCGCGCCTGACCGACGCCTATGCCAATGCGCTCGGCATGACGGTCGAGTTCGTCGTTGCGCGCGACTACGCGGCGCTGATCGAGGCGCAGGCGAGCGGGCGCGTGCAATATGCGATCTATTCCGCTCTCGCCTATGCCACGGCCTCGGAGCGCTGCGGCTGCGTCGAGCCGCTGGTGGCGCCGGTCGATACCGACGGCGCCGTCGGCATCCGTTCCGTCCTGGTGACGCGCGACGGCCGGCTTGCGGACCTTGCCGCCATGGCTTCGCACCGGATCGCGATAGCGCCGGCCGAAAATGTCGGCGGCGCGCTGCTGCCGCTGACAGCGCTGCCGGCCGAAGGCGTCAACATCACCCGGGGTTCGCCCTTTCTGGCGCGCGCCGCTTCAGCCACTGCGGCCGAGACGATGCTCGCCGGCGGCGAAGCGGACGCCCTGTTCGGCTGGGAACCGGCCGATGCCGACGGACGATCCACCCGTTCCGGGGGCACCGTCGCGCGGCTGGAGGCTGCCGGCGTCCCAGAGGCGTCGCTTCGGGTGTTGTGGACCTCGGGCCTCTTGCGCTACGGGCCGCACGCCGTCCGCAACGATATCGATCCCGAGGCAAAGCGCCGGCTGACGGTCTTCCTGACCAATCTCAAGTCCCAGACGCCCGACATATACGATCTGCTGGAGGCCGCGCATACCGGTGGCTTTGTGCCGGCGGCGTCCAAGGACTACGCTATGGCCACGGCCATTGTGCGGCAGGCGTCCGACGGCCGGGACTGACCGTCAGCAGTCGCTGCAGGGGATCGTTGGGCTCCGGCGAGGCCGGAGATAATAAGTCTCGCTCATATTTATGTGGCTGAAGGTCGACAACAGTCCAAGCGCCTTCTGCTGGTTGTTGTTCTCGCTCCAGGCGATGACGGGCACATAGCCGAGGTCGCTTTCCACGCGGACCAGGAAAGTGTTGCGGATTTTCAGCGTCGAAGGGACGGTCGTGGTGTCGCCGGGACTGGCATCGACGCTGTAGGTGTTGCCCACCAGCTTGCGCGACCACGCCACCTTCACTGTCGGCGACGCCTCGTCGGATATCTGTATGCCGGTGATGATGATCGTTGGACTTGAGCGATTGTAGGGCCGAAGCGTCGATATGCCGATCTTCATCATTGCATCGAGGTTAGCCTTCACGACGGCCTGCTGCTGCGTGACGAGGTCCGCAACCATGCTGCCGATGCGGCTGACCTTCTTGCCGGTCTCGATGGCCTGCGAGGCCTCCATCGTGATGAAATACATGATCAGGAGCACCGGCACGATGAACGCGAACTCGATCGCCGCGATGCCGCGGCGATCGCGGCAAAACTGCTTCACCTTCGCCGAAATGCCCCGGAGTGCCCCCGCACTATGCATATCGTCCTCCACGCCGCGGCTTAGCCGTCGAGCAGTCTCAATTGTCGTCGAACGGTTCGTTCTGCCAGGTCACCGATGCGAAATGCAGCGTTTTCTTGTCCTTCAGATTTGCCATCGACTGGGCCAGGAAATCGGTCATCACCGGCCATTTGTAGAACACCCGCAGCATGTTGATGGACTCTGCCAATCCGGGCGAGACGGTTGGGGTCGTCGAGTTCGTCCCCTGTGTAAGCACGATGTCTCCATCCACGATCTTGAAGCCTGCCGTGGCGGCGTCGGCGAAACTCGGATATTCGCGCAGATCGACCAGCAATCCCGGGCAGTCCTTGGCCACCATGATCTCAAGCCTGCTGCAGATCAGCTGCTTGATGGAGGCTTCGGTGACGTTCGACTTCTGCAACTGCCCGGTCCGCAGCTGGCGGGCCACGTCGTCGGTGACGTTGGCCATCACCTCCTGGCCGGCGAAAGAAATGCAGCTCTCGAGGATGGCGAAGACGAGAAGCGCGAACGGGATGGCCAGCATCGCGAATTCCATCGCCGTGCTGCCGCGCCTGTCGCTGAAGAAGCCGGGGCGCGATCTGGCGCGCGCCCTGTTGTCCATGCCGTTTCCGGGTGTGGCATCCTTGCTCATATTGCGTTCCTGCCGATCCCCTTTGCGGTACCGGCGGCAAGGTTAGCGATAACCCATTGAGTTCCGGTTTTGATGATCGTTAAATTCGTCGGGCAATCTTTAAGCCGTCTTTAATGCCCGTAGGTTCGCCCTCTCAGAGCTCAGTGCCCGGCGCTCATTTCGGCTTCGGAAGTTTTCTCGGCCTCGCTCTTGAATGCGCTCTCGCAATAGGGCGTGCAGGACATGGTCTGGACTTCGGCGCGTCGGTAGATGCGCACCGAGGAGGCGGCTTGTCGCACGACGGTCACCTGTTCGTCGATGATCGGGCTGCCTTCCGAATCGAGCACGACCAGATTGGTGACGCCGAAGCCTTTGCCGGTGAGAACGATGGTCGAGGCGTCCTGCACGGAGGCGTCGGCGATTGCCGGATTGCCGATGACGACCGTATCGGCCCCGCGTGACAATTTGACGATCTTGGCCTGGTTCATGGTGACTTCTATACCCGCGCCGGCGCTGGCCGGCATGACCAAGGCAGCAGTTGCCAGCAGCGCGGCGACTGGAAACAGCGATCTCGACAAGGTCATTGAAGCGCTCCCGGCAGGCAGATTCTTCAACGGAACATGAACGAGATTGGTGAAGTAACGGTTAAACCGGGCCCGCCATGATTAAGGATCGCCTGCATGGTGCGCCATGCGTCCATGGCGCTTACTGTTTTAGGAATATTGCACAAGCGCCGGTTTCTCGGGAACTCGGACCTCTGGCGATGTTTAGGCCACGGTTAACCACGCAGTGCGTTCGCCACCGGAAAGGAATCGGTAAGGCTGTTTATTAAGCCGATCGAAACGGCTTCTCCCTAGATTTGCGCCATCCGATCAACCCGGAAGAGAAGTTGACGGTAGTGCTGTAACACGTGGAGTAGGAGCTCTCGAATGTCTAATCTCATCGCACGTTTCGTGAAGGACGAATCCGGCGCGACCGCCATCGAATACGGTCTGATCGCCGCTCTCATCGCGCTTGCCATCATGGTTGGCGCTACCCAGCTCGGCGGCGCGCTGAACGCCAAGTTCGCCAACATCGCCGCCACCCTCAACGGCGCCACTGCTCCGTAATAAGGCTGCGTATCGCGCCTTTTCGACAGAAAGAAAAAGGGCCGCCGGCTGGCGGCCCTTTTTTATGGAGTCGGCCGATTTGATCGTCCGGCCTCATCGATCGTTAATCCAGCGCGCCTAGGATGACGCTGAAACATGCCACAGGCAGGCCGCATCCATGCTTGAAGCCGTGATCTTCGTCGTTTTTCCTTTCTGCATGCTGTTTGCTGCGATCTCGGACACGCTGTCGATGACGATCGCCAACCGCGTTCCCGTGCTGTTGGTGGCGACATTCGCGCTTGTTGCGCCGCTCGCCGGTATGGACTGGGCAACCTATGGCTGGCATTTCGCCGCCGGCGCCCTCGTGCTTGCCACGACCTTCGGCCTTTTTGCGCTCGGCGGCATGGGCGGCGGCGACGCCAAGCTTCTGGCCGCGACCGCTCTGTGGATGGGCCTCAACATCAACCTGGTCGGCTATCTGGTGACGTCGGCTTTCATCGGCGGCCTGCTTACCCTCGCAATCCTTGCCTACCGGAAATCGCCGCTCGTCACGTACACCGGCCACAGCCGATTTCTGCACCATTTCGCGGACGAGAATGTTGGCATCCCATATGGCATCGCGCTTGGCGCCGGCGGACTGATCACTTTCCCGGATTCGCCGCTGATGGTCTGGGCGCTGGAGAGGCTCACAACATAGGCCCGGCGATCTCGATGTCGGCGATCCCAGGCCGCCTTTTATCAGATCGGAAGGCGGCCCCGGCCGCTTTTTTCTGTTAACGGCACACTGTTCAATCCAATTTGAGTAAACCTTAAATTAATCACGATCGTAAGCATTACATTAACCTTGTTTTGACGATTGCAGCTGCAAAGTCCGGCCTGGCGAGGTGGTTGCCATGAGGCGAAGGGTTTCGGACGAATGCCAGCATCCCGATTGATTATTCTGGGCGTGGCTGCGGTCGCGGCGGGTGGCGCGGGCTACGTGGCGAAGAACATGGTCGTAGCGCCGCCGCCTCAGGTCATTGTCGATGCGCCCAAGCAGCCGGCGATCGCATTGCAGGACGTGCTGGTGCTTTCCGGTGACGTGTCAATGGGCAGCCAGCTCGGCAACAACATCAGCTGGGAAGAATGGCCGGCCGATGGCGTCAACGCCAATTTCATCACGCGCGCCGCCGAGCCTGACGCGATCGAAAAGCTCAAGGGCTCGGTCGCCCGCGTAGCCATGTATACCGGCGAGCCGTTGCGGCGCTCCAAGCTGGTCGGCGAGGGGCAGAGCTTCATGTCGTCGATCCTGCCTTCCGGCATGCGCGCCGTCGCCACCGCGATATCGGCCGACACGTCCGCCGGCGGCTTCATCCTGCCCAACGACTTCGTCGACGTCATCATGACCCGCCGCGCCGACACCGGCAACGGCGGCAGCGGCTTCAACACCGAGACGATTCTCAAGAACATCCGCGTGCTGGCCATCGACCAGACCATCCAGGAAGACGAGGAAGGTAAGAAGACCAGGGTCGGCCAGACCGCGACGCTGGAGCTGACGCCGCAGCAGGCGGAGATCATCACGGTGGCGCAGCAGATGGCCGACCGCCTGACGCTGGCGCTGCGCCCGATCACCGACATCCATGAAAAGAATACGGGCGAGGCCGACTATCTGGTCAACGGCAACGGCCGACGCGGAACCGTGCGGCTGATCAAGTCCGGCGAGGTTTCCGAGGTGGGAGCAAGGAAATGAGGCTGAACGGTAAACTGCTGCCCTTCCTGGCCGCCGCGGCGATCGGTTTTTTCGTGCTCGGCACCGGCGCCCCGGGGCTGGTCGAAGCCAAAGCCGCGGGAGCCGGCGTGTCGGCTTCCGTTGCCACGCAGCGCGTCAAGCTCGGCCTCAACAAATCCGTGGTCATCGACTTGCCGAGCGACGCCTATGATATCCTCGTCGCCAATCCGGCGGTTGCCGATGCCGTGACGCGCACCGCGCGGCGCATCTACCTGTTCGGCAAGACGGTCGGCGAGACCAACATCTTCGTCTTCGGCCCCAATGGCGAGCAGATCGTCAGCCTGGATCTGGCCGTCGAGCGCGACGTCGCAGGGCTGGAAGACTATCTCAAGCGCTTCATCCCCTCCTCGCAGATCAAGGTCGAGCTTCTCAATGACAACGTCGTGCTGACGGGCACGGTCGACACGCCGCTCGATTCCAAGCGTGCCGTCGACCTGGCCACCATCTTCGTGTCCGGCGGTGAAGCGACGACGGGCCAATATTCGCAGACCGCCGCCGGCGGCTCGGTCAATGGCGGCGTCGACATCAACAATCCCGACCAGGAGCGCCGGACCTCCAAGATCGTCAACCTCTTGCAGATCATCGGCGACGACCAGGTGACGCTCAAGGTGACCGTCGCCGAAGTCAGCCGCTCGGTGATGAAGCAGCTCGGCGTCAACATGTTCGGCAGCGGCGAGAGCAACGGCATCAGCTGGATGTCGACAGGCGACAACCCGATGGGGCTTGGCAAGCCCCTCAGCAATTCGGGATTTAACATCGGCTCGTCCTCGCTGCAGGCCTATGTCAACGCCATGGAACAGTCGGGGGTGATGAAGACGCTAGCCGAGCCGACTTTGACGGCAGTTTCAGGCGAGAAAGCCACGTTCAGGGTTGGCGGCGAGTATAATATTGTCTCCAGCCAGGCCATTACCGATCCTGACATCACCAAAGGCATTCCTGCGAAGCTGACGTACCAGCTCGACAAGGTCGATTACGGCATCGGACTGGAATTTCAACCGGTCGTCCTGTCCGCCGGTCGCATCAGCCTGAAAGTCCGGACGGCGGTTTCCGAGCCGACGACAGAAGGCTCCGCCGCATTTTCGACCGGCTCAAAGAACGTTCCCGCCGCAAACATTCTCTCTATTCGCAAGCGTCTCGCCGACACCACCGTCGAGCTCCCTTCGGGCGGCTCGATGATGATCGCAGGCCTTGTCCGCGACGATGTTCGCCAGGCTATCAGCCAGTTCCCTGGCTTGGGCAAGATCCCCGTCCTCGGCACGCTGTTCCGCAGCCGGGATTTTGTGCGCAACGAGAGCGAGCTCATCATCATCATCACGCCCTATCTGACGCGGCCGGTGGCGCGCAACGATCTCGCCAAGCCGGACGACAACTTCAACGCAGCAAGCGACGGCGCCGGCATGTTCCTCGGCCGCGTCAACCGGGTCTACGGCACCATGCAGACCGACAGGCCAGCCGGCCGCTACCACGGCGTCGTGGGCTTCATCTACAAATGAGTGGGAATGCGGATATGTCCAAGTCAGCATCGAAGGTCATGACGGTCCGGACAGCATCCGGTATCGCAAGGATCCGTCGGCAGGTGGTCCCGGCATTGGCGGTCATGCTTGCCGCGTCGCTCGCAGGTTGCGCCAACCGTGACAGCGTAACCGTCGGATCGATCCCGGACGACTACCGCACGACCCATCCGATCGTCATTGCCGAGAAGAACCAGAAGATCGACCTGCCGGTCGGCGCCGGTGATCGCGGCATGACCGGTGCGCAGCGCGATACGCTGCTCGGTTTTCTCGACCGCTACGACAAGAGCGCCGCGCCGGCGCTGACGATCGCGATGCCGGCCGGGTCCGCCAATGAGCTTGCCGCCCGTGCCGCCGGTCGCGATTTTGCCAGGCTCGCCATGGCAGCAGGCGTCAAGCGCAACCGTATCGTCATGACATCCTATCAGTCGGCGGTGCCGGAGGCGTCAGCGCCGGTGCGCGTCGCCTTCGTCGCAGTGAGGGCCCAGACCGACAAATGCGGGCGTTGGCCCGAGGACATGCTGGAGACGTCGCAGAACAAGCACTACGCCGACTTCGGCTGCTCCTATCAGAACAACCTCGCGGCTCAAATCGCCAATCCCAACGATCTGATCGGGCCGCGCAAACAGTCCGACATCGACGCCGAAAATCGCGGCGCGGTGATCGACAGGTACCGCGAGAGGGGCATCTCGGACGAGTTCCTCGGCAATTCGGAAGTAACCTACTAAGCTGCGCCGGACGACGAAGAAAGCAGTCACGGAAAGAGCATGACGATGAGCAATCTTGCCTACGACACGCCCGCGGAAACCGGCGACCTTTCGCAGCAGGACATCGCCGCCATGCAGGCGCTGCGCCCCGTGCCGCGCATTTCGATCCAGGCCTTTTGCGAGACCGAGGGGGTCGCCAACCCCGTCGAGCGCGCCGGCGAGGATCGCCGGATGGCCAAGGCCCATCTCAAGGTTCATATGGGCGGCATCCCGACCGCGATCGAATTCTACCAGTCCGCGCCGACACCGAACCTGATCCTGCTGGAATCACGCAGCGAACCGCAGCAGCTGCTTGAACAGCTCGGCCACCTCTCGGAATATTGTGATCCGTCCTCCAAGGTCGTGGTTATCGGCCACTACAACGATGTCGGGCTCTACCGCGAGCTGATCCGTTCGGGCATTTCCGAATATGTCATCGCGCCGGTCTCGATGACAGACATCGTCAGTGTCGTGTCGTCGATCTTCGTCGATCCGGATTCGGAGCCGATCGGCCGCTCGATCGCGTTCATCGGCGCCAAGGGCGGCGTCGGCTCCTCGACCATCGCTCACAATGTCGCTTGGGCGATGTCTTCCCTGTTCAAGTCCGAGGTCGTCATCGCCGATCTCGATCTCGCCTTCGGCACCGCCAACATCAATTTCGATCAGGATCCGGCGCAAGGCATCGCCGAGGCGGTGTTTTCACCGGAGCGGGTCGACGAGGTCTATCTGGACCGTCTGCTTGCGCAATGCGCCGAGCATCTGTCGTTGCTCGCGGCTCCCTCCACGCTCGAGCGCGTCTACGATTTCGAGTCCGAGGCCTTCGCGCAGATCATAGAGACAGCGCAGCGCAGCGCGCCTCTGCTTGTCCTCGATGTCCCGCACGTCTGGAGCGGGTGGACCAAGAGCACGCTGATCAAGGCGGACGAGATCGTCATCACAGCTACGCCAGAGCTCGCAAATCTTCGCAACACCAAGAACATGGTGGACATGCTGAAACGGCTGCGTCCGAACGATCCGCCGCCGAAGCTCATCATCAACCAGGCGGGCGTGCCGAAACGGCCCGAGATCGCGGCGTCCGATTTCGCCGAACCGCTCGGCATCACGCCGATGGCGGTGATCAACTTCGAACCGCTGCTGTTCGGCAATGCCGCCAACAACGGCCGCATGCTCTCCGAGATGGACGCCAAGAGCCCGGTCGTGACCACCATCAATGAAATAGCGCATGTGCTGACCGGACGCAGCGAAATCAAGACAAGGAAGAAAGCAGGCCTGGGCTCGATCCTCGGCAAGCTCTCGCGCAACAAGAAGTGACGCTGATTGAGCGGCATCGGGTAGTCGATCATGTTTGGTAAAAGAGGCAAAGACGACGGCAGCCGGGCAACGCCCGAATTCCGTCCGCCGGCATCCGCTCCCGCCGCCGCTCCAACCGGGACGATGACGGCCGAACGACCGGTCGCGCCGCCGTCCGCCACGCCGGCCACGCCGCCGGCGCGCCGGCCCGTTGAGGCGCCGCCTATGGCGCCGGAGCCGCCAAGAAGGGTCCAGCGCGAGCGCTCCGAGACCTATTACGACACCAAAAGCCAAGTGTTTTCGGCGCTCATCGACACGATCGACCTGTCGCAACTCGCCAAGCTCGATCCCGAAAGCGCGCGCGAAGAAATCCGCGACATCGTAAACGACATCATCGCGATCAAGAACTTCGCGATGTCAATCTCCGAGCAGGAAGAACTGCTCGAGGACATCTGCAACGACGTTCTGGGCTATGGACCGCTGGAGCCGTTGCTTGCCCGCGACGACATAGCCGACATCATGGTCAACGGCTCCAAGAACGTCTACATCGAAGTCAATGGCAGGGTCGAACAGACCGGCGTGCGTTTCCGCGACAACCAGCAGCTGCTCAACATCTGCCAGCGCATCGTCAGCCAGGTCGGCCGCCGCGTCGACGAATCGAGCCCGATCTGCGACGCACGCCTGCCCGACGGCTCGCGCGTCAACGTCATCGCGCCGCCGCTGTCGATCGACGGGACCGCGCTCACCATCCGCAAGTTCAAGAAGGACAAGCTGACGCTGGACCAGCTGGTCAAGTTCGGCGCCATCTCGCCGCAAGGCGCGGAAATCCTCAAGATCATAGGTCGCGTCCGCTGCAACGTCGTCATCTCGGGCGGCACGGGCTCCGGCAAGACGACGCTGCTCAACTGTCTGACCAACTATATCGATCGCGAGGAGCGCGTCATCACCTGCGAGGATTCGGCGGAACTACAGCTGCAGCAGCCGCATGTGGTCCGTCTCGAAACCCGGCCGCCCAATCTGGAGGGCGAAGGTGAGGTGACCATGCGCGACCTGGTCAAGAACTGCCTGCGCATGCGGCCGGAGCGGATCATCGTCGGCGAAGTGCGCGGACCGGAGGTGTTCGACCTGCTGCAGGCGATGAATACCGGTCACGATGGCTCGATGGGGACGATCCACTCGAACAGCCCGCGCGAATGCCTCAATCGTATCGAATCGATGATCGCCATGGGCGGCTATTCCCTGCCGCAGCGGACGGTGCGCGAGATCGTCGTCGGCTCGATCGACGTGATCATCCAGGCGGCTCGCCTGCGCGATGGCTCACGCCGCATCACCCACATCACCGAGGTGGTCGGCATGGAAGGCGACGTCATCATCACCCAGGATCTTGTGCTCTACAACATCAAGGGTGAAGACGCCGGCGGCCGGCTGGTCGGCGAGCATGTGTCGACAGGCATCGGCCGTCCGCATTTCTGGGACCGCGCCCGCTATTATGGCGAGGAGCAGCGCCTCGCCAATGCGCTCGAGGCGATGGAGAAACGCGCTGACTGATGCATCTGGAGGTTGGAAGCAATTCCAGGAAAGGCGTGATGCGGTCGAGTTCGGTGACTTCGCCGTAACTTTCCGTCCGCAATTGCGTCAAGGCAAAGAGACAGGACGGTTCGCCGTTTCCTTGGAACGGCGAAATGCCCTAGGGACCCCGGTCGATGTTCGGAATTGACACCACCGTACTGGCTTTCATCGTGCTTGCCGGCTTCAGCGCCGGCGCGGTGGCCTATGCTTTGCTGTTCACGCGCATCGACAACGAGAAGCAGGCCGGCAAACGGCTTCAGACCATCAAGACAGCCGAGACGGACCGGTCGGTGGTGAAAGCGACGCGCGACCGCGCCGCGGAGGCGGTCAAGCGGCGAAAAAATGTTCAGGACACGCTGAAGCAGCTCGACGAGAAGCAGAAGGCCAATGATCGCAACGTCAAGAAACCGCCGTTGAAGGTTCAGATCCGCCAAGCCGGCATGCAGGTTCCGATCGAGCGTTTCTATATCTATTCCGCTGTCTGCGGGATCATCCTGACGGCCGTTCTCTTTTTCCTCGGCGCGCCTCTATGGGCGCTGCCCGGTGCCCTGCTGGTGGGCGGCCTCGGCCTGCCGCGCTGGTTCGTGTCGTTTCGCCGCACACGTCGCACCAAGGCCTTCCTGGAAGAATTTCCGAACGCGCTCGACATCATCGTGCGCGCGGTCAAGTCCGGCCTGCCGCTCAACGATGCGATCCGCCTGATCGCCAACGAATCGCCCGAACCGGTCCGGTCCGAGTTCCGCCGCATCGTCGATTCCCAGCAGATGGGCATGTCGGTGCCCGACGCCGCCATGCGCATGCCCGAGACGATGCCGTGCAGCGAAGCCGGCTTCTTCGGCATCGTCATCCAGATTCAGTCGCAGGCCGGCGGCAACCTGTCCGAGGCGCTGGGCAACCTTTCGCGCGTCCTGCGCGACCGCAAGAAGATGAAGGCCAAGGTCCAGGCGCTGTCGATGGAAGCCAAGGCATCGGCCGTCATCATCGGCGCCTTGCCCTTCGTCGTCGCCTTCCTCGTCTATCTGTCGAGCCCGAACTACATCATGCCGCTGTTCACCACCAACGTCGGCAACCTGATCCTCGGCTGCTCGGGTGTGTGGATGTCGATCGGCATCCTGGTGATGCGCAAGATGATGAACTTCGAAGTGTAGGGGCGCGGATCCGGTGACAGAGCAGGTCGTCAAAACACTCACCGACCCTTCTTTCCTGATCGCGATGCTGGTCGGCATCGCCGTGTTCGCGACCGTCTTCACGCTCATGCCGGCGTTCGGCGGCACGTCGCTCAAGTCGCGTATGAAAAGCGTGGCGCTCGAACGCGACAAAATGCGCGCCGAGCAGCGTGCGCGGCTGGCCAACGAGGCCGACCGCCGCCGCAAGGGCCTGCGGGAGGAACAGTCCATCGGCATGCGCAACATCGTCGACCGCCTGGATCTCAGGCGCGCGCTTGCCGATGAAAGCACGATCCAGAAGCTCAAGGTCGCGGGCTTCCGCGGCCAGAACCCGCTGACGCGCTTCCTCTTTTTCCGCCTGGTCCTGCCATTCGTCGGTTTTGCCTTGGCGGCCATCTATCTGTTCATGCTCGGCGGCCTGCCGCAGCAGCCGGCCTTCATCAAGCTGTTCGTCTGTGTCGTTGTCGCCTATGGCGGCTTCTATGCGCCGATCCTCTACGTCAACAACCGCGCGACCAAGCGCAAGCAGTCGATCCAGCTGGCGTGGCCGGATGCGCTCGACCTGATGCTGATCTGCGTGGAATCCGGCATGTCGGTGGAAGCGGCCCTGCGCAGGGTTGCCGACGAGATCGGCGCGCAGTCGGTGGCGCTTGCCGAGGAATTCGTGCTCACCAATGCGGAGCTGTCCTATCTGCAGGACCGCAAGAACGCCTATGAGAACCTGGCAAGCCGCACCGGCCTGGAATCGGTAAAGTCGGTGTCCCAAGCCCTGGTCCAGGCCGAACGCTACGGCACGCCGGTGGCGCACGCGCTACGCGTGCTCGCCTCGGAAAGCCGCGACATGCGCATGAACGCCGCCGAGAAGAAGGCCGCGGCACTTCCGCCGAAGCTTACCGTGCCGATGATCCTGTTCTTCCTGCCGGTTCTGTTCGCCATCATTCTGGGACCGGCCGGCATCCAGGTCAGCCAGCGCGGCATCTTCGGCGACCAGCACAGTTCCTCGAGCCAGTAAAGCAATTCCAGGAAAAGTGTCGAGCGGTTTTCCGCCCGGAATTGCGTAAGAACAAAGAGATAGGGCCGTTCGCTTCAAATCAAAAAGCCGCGCGGGATCCGGGCGACTTTTTTTTGATTTAACGGTGGTCGATTTGGCAATGCCGTCCGGTCAGTTCGTGGCGACCTTCGCCTTGTCCTTGTCCTGATCCTTCAATTGGCTCCAGGCGTTCTGCTGGGCAAGCATCTGGCGCAGGTAGGCGACGTTGGCCTGCGCCTGTTCGGGCGACAGTTCCTGCGAGGCGATCTTCTCGGCTTCGTCGAAGCGGCCCTGCAGGCCGACGACCAGCGCGAGGTTCTGCCGCACCCTGCTGTCGGCGCCGGGCTGCTGCGCGGCGGAGCGCATATAGGTTTCTGCCGTGCGCAGGTCGCCTTCGAGCACATAGGACATGCCGAGATTGGACAGCACCGAAGGCTCGTTCGGCTTCAGTTCCAGCGCCTTGCGATAGTCTTGCCGCGCTTCGTCTTTCTGTCCCATCTGGTCGAGAATGGCGGCTTCCGCCGACACCAGCTTCCAGTCCGGATATTCGGGCGTCTGCGCGCGCCGCACGGCATCGAGGGCCGGTTCGAACTGGCCGTTGGCGGCGAGCGCCTTGCCATAGGCCGCAAGCACCTCGCGATCCTTGGGATAGGCGATCGCCAGCTTGCGCATCACCGCCAGAGACTGGTCGGCATCGCCATCCATCTGCAGTGCCGCCGCGAAATTCATCGCGATGCGCTTGTCGCCCGGATTGCGGGCATAGGACTGGCCGAGCCTGGACGTGGCGGTACGCAATTCGCCGGACGACATCGTTTCCAGCGGCCTGTTGTCGGAGCGGGAGATGGAGCCCGTGGTGAACTTGCTGGTGCTGCCGCAACCCGCCACGCTGGCCGCCAGCGCCGCCATGAAAGCCGTGGTGATCAGACGCTTGGCTGTAAGGTTCAACGCTTCGGTCGGCATCGCCCGGTCTCCATTCCTGTGCGGCCATTGGCTGGCCGTCTTCCCTCCTGCAGAAATATTCTGTTAACCCTAACGGACCGTTAAGAAGCGCCGACTCGAACGGTTCGGCCGGAGATCATCGCATGCCTGTCGAACTCGTTGAGCAGAAGCCGGAAGTCGCCTTGCCTGTCTATCTGGTGGCGAAGGACGCCCTTGAAGCCGCGGCACTGCCGCCCTCCGCCATCGCCTGGGCAAGGGCCAACGGTTTTTCTGGCGAAGCAGGGCGCACGCTGGTCTTGCCGGGCGAGGGTGGCGGCCTTGCCGGCGCGTTGTTCGGCACAGGCGATGGCGAGAGCGTTCTTGCCCTCGGCGCGCTCGCAAGGGCGTTGCCGGAGGGCGACTGGCATTTCGCGTCGCGCCCGGCGCAACCCGATCTCGCGGCGCTCGCGCTTGTCCTCGGCGGCTATGTCTTTACTCGCTACGGCAAGAAGCCCGGCAAGGCTGTGCGCTTCGCGCTGCCGGAGGGCGGCGACGCGGCGCATGTCCGCCGTATCGCCGACAGCGTGTTCCTGACACGCGACCTCGTCAACACGCCAACCAGCGACCTCGGTCCGGTCGAACTGGAAGAAGCCGCCCGAAAACTGGCGACCGCCCACGGCGCCGATATCTCGGTGATCCATGGCGACGATCTCCTGATGCGGAATTTCCCGATGATCCACGCCGTGGGTCGGGCCTCCACCGGCGCGCCGCGGCTGATCGACCTGAGCTGGGGACCGGGCGACGCGCCGAAGGTGACGCTGGTCGGCAAGGGCGTCTGCTTCGACACCGGCGGCCTCGACATCAAGCCGTCGTCGGGCATGCTTTTGATGAAGAAGGATATGGGCGGCGCCGCCAACGTGCTGGGTCTCGCCGCCATGATCATGGCGGCGAGACTGAATGTCCGGCTGCGCGTGCTGATCCCCGCCGTCGAGAATTCGATCGCCGGCAATGCCTTCCGGCCCGGCGACGTGCTCAGGAGCCGCAAGGGCATCACGGTCGAGATCGGCAACACGGACGCCGAAGGCAGGCTGATCCTGGCCGACGCGCTGGCGCTGGCCGACGAGGAGCAGCCCGCTTTGCTGGTCGACATGGCGACGCTGACCGGAGCCGCCCGCGTCGCGCTGGGGCCCGATCTGCCGCCTTTCTACACCAACGACGAGACGCTTGCCTCCGACCTGGCCGCGGCGTCGGTCGCGGTCGAGGATCCACTGTGGCGCATGCCTTTGTGGCGCCCCTATGATGCAAAGCTTTCCTCGAAGATCGCTGACATCAACAATGTGACGACGGATGGCTTTGCCGGATCGATCACCGCCGCGCTTTTCCTCAAGCGCTTTGTCGAGAAGACCGACAGCTGGGCGCATTTCGACATCTTCGCCTGGAACCCGGCCGACCGACCCTACGGCCTGACCGGCGGCGAAGCGCAAGGCATTCGCGCGCTGGAGCGGATAATTACGCAGCGATTTGCCTAGGCCGGAAGACCAAGGTGGCAGATCGTCACTGAAACGGAACCGAAACAATTTGCCGGCATGCTTGGGCGATGTCGATCTCGATGCGCCCGAGCCAGGCCTTGCGACTGTGGCAGCAGGTGATGCTGGCCCAGGTGCGCGACGGCGAGCCCGATCTCACCATGCGCCAGACGGCTATCCTGTTCACCATCTATCTCGATCCGCCGCCCCATACGGTGCGCGGGCTGGCCGCCAAGCTCAACGTCACCAAGCCGGTCATCACCCGGGCGCTGGACACGATGGGCGCGCTGAAGCTGGTCTCGCGCCACCGCGACGAGCTCGACAAGCGCAACGTGCTGATCCGGCGCACGGTGGAAGGCGCGCTCTTTGTCGAGCGCTTCGGCGATGGTATCGTCGCCAGGGCGCACGAACTGCCCATCTGACCTCATTGCCCCTATCTGATATGACTGGATTATCGATTTGACCGCCAGGGATGCCCGCCTTCATGCCTTCCGCTCCGACCTTGCCGATGCGAGGCTGAAGGGCGAGGTCGCCGCCGACCGCTTCGTCACCGGCCGCCCGGCGCGGATCACGGCCGCTGTCGCCGACCTGCGCAAGGCGCCGCGCCCCGACGCGGGCGTCAACACGCAGGCGCTGTTCGGCGACGACGTGCTCGTCTTCGAGGATGCGGAAGGCTGGGCCTGGGTGCAGGCCGAGCGCGACGGCTATGTCGGCTATGTGGCCGACAATCTGATTGGGGCACGCGAACATGCGCCCACGCATGTCGTCTTCGTGCCGCGCACCTTCCTCTATCCAGGCCCCGATTTGCGCTTCCCGATCAGCGGGCAGCTGTCGATGGGATCGACTGTGACGGTGACCGGTTCGGCCGAAACGCGCGGCACGCATTATGCGTTGCTGCCCTCCGGCCAGGCGATCATCGCCGGCCATCTGCGGCCGATCGCGGAACTGGCGGAGGACTACGTCACGATCGCCGAGAGCTTCCTCGGCACGCCTTATCTCTGGGGCGGGGTCTCGGGCTTCGGCATCGACTGCTCCGGCCTCGTGCAGTTGGCAATGCGCATGGCGGGCAAGGATGTCCTGCGCGACTCCGATATGCAGGCGGCGTCGATCGGCACGCCGTTCGAGCCGGGTCCGGACTATTCAGGTCTCCGACGCGGTGATCTCGTCTTCTGGAAAGGCCACGTCGCGATCATGACCGACGAAAGAGACATGATTCACGCCAACGGCCACACCATGCTGGTCTCGCGCGAGGGCCTTAAAGAGGCTGTCGACCGCATCGGCTATCTTTATGGCGGTCCGACTGGGTTTCGGAGGCCGTAGCGCCAGCCTCCCCTTCTCCCCTTGTGGGAGAAGGTGGATCGGCGCGCAGCGCCGAGACGGATGAGGGGTGCTGGACGGATCGCTACGTTGAAGAGCTAAGCGTCTTTAGCACCTTTATCTAGTCAGGTCTCGTTTCTTCCAGCACCCCTCATCCGTCTCGGCGCTAGCGCGGCAATCCACCTTCCCCCACAAGGGGGAAGGAAGAATCGCGCTGATCCCCTTTTGTTCCGATTTTCCTTGGCGATTGCTTGCCGCCGCGCTACCTCTTGCGCGTGACCGAGCAGCCGCGCCTTGCCGAGCAGAGTGCCGCCGTCCTGCTGCCTGAGCCATTCGTCAAATGGTTCGGCGAAAAGGGCTGGTCGCCGCGCGTCCATCAGCTCGAGCTGTTGGCGAAGGCTCAAAGCGGCCAGTCGGTGCTGCTGATCGCGCCGACCGGCGCCGGCAAGACGCTGGCCGGCTTCCTGCCGTCGCTGACCGAGCTGGCCAGCCGTCCCAAGCGAAAGCCGGGCGAAGCCCGCCGCGGCATCCACACACTCTACATTTCGCCGCTGAAAGCGCTGGCCGTCGACATCGAGCGCAATCTCGGCAAGCCGGTCGAGGAGATCGGCCTGCCTGTCACCATCGAGACGCGCACCGGCGACACGCCTTCGCATAAGCGCCAGCGGCAGAAACTGGCGCCGCCCGACATCCTGCTCACCACGCCCGAGCAACTCGCCTTGCTGATCGCTTCGAACGACGCAAAGCGCTTCTTCCAGGACCTGCGCTATGTCGTGCTCGACGAATTGCATTCGCTTGTCACCTCGAAGCGCGGCCATCTGCTGGCGCTCGGCCTTGCGCGCTTGCGCGCCTTCGTCCCCGGGTTGCAAACCATAGGCCTGTCGGCCACGGTGGCCGAGCCCGACGAGCTGCGGCGCTGGCTGGTCAGTCAGGCTTCTCCAGGCGCCATGTCCGAGCTCATCGTCGTCACGGGCGGCGCGAAGCCCGAGATATCGATCCTCGACTCGGAAGAGCGGGTGCCCTGGGCCGGTCACTCCGCCCGCTACGCCACGCCTGAGATCTACCGCGAGATCAAGCGGCACAAGACCACGCTGCTGTTCGTCAACACGCGCAGCCAGGCCGAGCTGCTGTTCCAGGAGCTATGGCGCGTCAATGAAGACACGCTGCCGATCGCGCTTCATCACGGATCGCTTGATGTCGCCCAGCGTCGCCGCGTCGAGAAGGCCATGGGCGAAAACGCGTTGCGCGCCATCGTCGCCACCTCGACATTGGATCTTGGCATCGACTGGGGCGATGTCGATCTGGTCGTGCATGTCGGCGCACCGAAAGGCGCCAGCCGGCTCGCGCAGCGCATCGGCCGTGCCAACCATCGTATGGACGAGCCCTCAAAGGCGATTCTCATCCCGGCCAACCGTTTCGAGGTGCTGGAATGCCGGGCGGCGCTCGATGCCAATTATCTCGGCGCCCAGGACACGCCGCCGCTGGTCAATGGCGGGCTCGACGTGCTGGCCCAGCATGTGCTGGGCTGCGCCTGCGGCGCGCCGTTCCATGCCGATGTGCTCTTCGAGGAGATACGGACGGCCGCGCCTTACGTCAGCCTGGACAGGCCGACATTCGATCGGGTCATCGACTTCGTCGCCACCGGCGGCTACGCGCTGAGAAATTACGAGCGCTATGCCCGCATCCGTCAGACCAAGGAAGGCTTATGGCGGGTTTCAAATCCGGCCGTCGCCCAGCAATACAGGCTGAATGTCGGCACCATCATCGAAGTGCCGGCGCTCAATGTGCGCTACGTCCAGGCCGGCAGCAGAGGGGCAGCCTCGCGCGGCGGCAGGGTGTTGGGAAAGATCGAGGAAGCATTCCTGGAGACCTTGACCCACGGCGACACCTTTATGTTCGGTGGCAAGATCCTGCGCTTCGAAGGCATTCGCGAGAACGAGTGCTTCGTCTCGAACGCGCCCGGCAGCGACGCGAAAGTGCCCTATTATGGCGGCGGCAAATTCCCGCTTTCGACCTATCTCGCCGAGCAGGTGCGGGCCATGCTCGATGACCCGCAACGTTGGAAGAAACTACCTGAGCAGGTCGCTGACTGGTTAAGATTTCAGGCGGACAAGTCCGTTTTGCCGAAACGCGACCACCTGTTGATCGAGACTTTTCCACGCGGCAACCGCTACTACCTCGTAGCCTATCCGTTCGAGGGCAGGCTCGCGCATCAGACACTCGGCATGCTGCTCACGCGTCGCCTTGACCGGGCGGGCGCCAAGCCGGTCGGTTTCGTGGCCACCGATTACGCGCTGGCCATCTGGTCGCTGGCCGACATGGGCTGGATGTTCAAGAACAGAAAACCGTCGCTGGCCACGCTGTTCGATCAAGACATGCTGGGCGATGATCTCGAAGCCTGGTTCGCCGACAGCTGGCTGCTGAAGCGCACGTTCCGCAACTGCGCGCTGATTTCCGGACTGATCGAAAAGCGCCACCCAGGCAAGGAAAAAAGCGGCCGCCAGGTCACCGTGTCGACAGACCTGATCTATGACGTGTTGCGCAGCCATGAACCCGACCATATTCTGCTGCAGGCCACCCGTACGGATGCCGCGACCGGGTTGCTCGATGTCAGCAGACTTGCCGAGATGCTCTCGCGCATCCGCGGTCGAATCATGCATAAGAACCTTGAGCAGATATCGCCGTTGGCCGTGCCGATCATGCTTGAAATCGGCAAGATGCCGGTGAATGGCGAGGCAGACGAGACGCTGCTGATGGATGCCGCCACGCTCGTCGAAGAGGCCATGGGGCCGGAGATGGCGGACTGAAAGAAGGCCTAAGAGGGGATGAATTTTTCGCTGTCGCGCGCAACGCTGATCGCCGAGGCCGACCCCGTCGGCATCGCCGGCGAGCGCGCGGTCTGCGACCGGCGCGGCGTGCTCTATTTCCCCGATCTGCGGCTGCTCGCGGTCTCCGATCTGCATCTCGAAAAAGGCTCTTCTTTCGCCAGGCGCGGCGCGCTGATCCCGCCTTACGACACCGGGGCCACCCTGCTGCGGCTTCAGGCGGTGATCGCCGACTATCAGCCGCGCATCGTCGTCAGCCTGGGCGATTCCTTCCATGACGGCGGCGGTGCCGAGCGCATGCATCTGAGTTTCCGCGAAAGGCTGGAGGCGATGATGGCCGGCCGCGACTGGTTCTGGGTCGCCGGCAACCACGACCCGGATGCGCCAGCCGACCTGCCGGGCAAGACCGTGCGGGAACTCGCCATCGGCTCGCTGCTCTTCCGTCACGAGCCGTCGAAGGTCCGGGTGGAGGGCGAGATATCAGGCCACCTCCATCCGTGCGCGCGCATCGTTCAGCGCGGGCGCTCGGTCAGGCGGCGCTGCTTTGCCGGCGATGGCGGCCGCATGATCATGCCGGCCTTCGGCGCCTATACCGGCTCGCTCAACGTTCTCGACCGCGCCTATGCCGGCCTGTTCCGGCTGGAGACGCTAATGGCCTATATGCTGGGCGCCGAACGCATTTTTGCTATCTCCGGCTCGATGCTCAGGCCGGGCTGAAACTTACTCCCTGCCGTAATAGAGGGTGACCGTGTGCTTCGCCTCGGCGAAGAACAGCCAGCGCTCGACCAGCATGCCGGCGAGTTGCGCGACGGCTGCAAGCATGGACGCAATTGCGCTTAAGGGCCTTGGCAGGAAGTACGCGATCGCCAGCAGAATGGCTGGCACTGCGAATGCCAGCGCCTGCGTGATCAGCCGCAACTTGGCGCTATGCTTGCGCGCGATGCGGAATCCCATTTCCTTCAGCAGATAGTTCTCTTCCGTGTGCGGCCACTCGATGGAACGCACCGTGCCGCCGGCAAGGCCGGTCGCTGTGTTGGCGGTGGTCGGGATTTCCAGCCGGTCATTGTAGCGCCAAGTCGCAAGCTTCCAGCCCCAGCCGGCGAGCGTGGCAAGCAGAGCCCAGATCGGCATCGCCGTTGAACCCAGCTTGAACCCCTGGAGCAAGGCGTTGGCGAGAACGCTTCCGGTCATTACCGCGAAGATGAGATAGGCCGGCAAAGTATAGCGACTGTGCCACTGCGCGATCGGCTTCAACGAAGCATAGATCATGGCGGTCGTGCAGATTGTCACGACCGCGCCTGCCGCCGCCAGCAGGCCGGCGATCGCTACCCAGCCGCCGCTCCTGCCGACCAACACCCAGCCGATGCCGAACAGGCCGGCCGGAATGAAGGTGGCGACCGAGGCCACGCCTTCGCGCGACAGCCACGAGCTGCGCCATTGCGAGAAAGCGCGCCAGGCTCGCTCAGGGCGGCCAAGATGGCCGGTCGAGGACAACAGGCCGGCCGCGATCAGGCCGAGCGCCAGCCCCATCCCGACAAGGCCAAACCAGAAATCGGCCGGGATCACGCCAGATCCGCCAAGCAGGCCGAGCAGCGCGAGCAGGCCGTAGCCTGCCCCGGTGGCGGTGGTGAAGAAGACGACCGAGAAGGCGGGATGCATGATCAGTTCGAAAGCATGCGGTCGATCCAGCCGAGGAACCCGCCCTCGGCCTTGATCGGCTCCAGCGCCGGCGCGTCGACCTTCGCAGCGCGTTCGCTACGGGCGCGCGGCGGCAGATACCGGTTGGTCGGCTTGTAGCCGAGCTCCGGCATCAGCGCGACGCCGCCACGCTCCTCGACAAGCCGCGAGATCGCGGAGGCCGGATCGCCGAGATCGCCGAAATGCCGGGCGCTGGTCGGGCAGGCGGCGACGCAAGCAGGCACGCGGTCTTCCTCGGCCAGATTGTCGTTGTAGATGCGGTCGACGCAGAGCGTGCATTTCTTCATCACGCCGACATCCGTATCGAATTCGCGGGCGCCATACGGACAGGCCCAGCTGCAGAGCTTGCAGCCGATGCATTTGTCCTCGTCGACCAGCACGATGCCGTCCGAGGCGCGCTTATAGGAGGCGCCGGTCGGGCAGACGGTGACGCAGGCCGGCTGCTCGCAATGCAGGCAGGAGCGCGGGAAGTTCATCGTGCGGCTGCCCAATTCCGTCATGTGCTCGTAGCTGTGCACCCGGTTGAACCAGACGCCGTCGACATGCCCGCCATAGGGATCGATGTCGGTCAGCGGCGCCATGTGGCCGCCAGTGTTCCACTCCTTGCAGGCGGTGACGCAGGCTTGGCAGCCGACGCAGGTGTCGAGGTCGATGACGAGGCCGAGTTTTTTCTCGGTTCGAGCGGGAAGACAGGTCATTCGGCGGCTTCCCTCTTCATGCGGAATTCCGTGCCGAAGCGAAGCACGCCAGGCGATGGCTCGAAATGCGGTGGCTGTGCAAAACGCTCGAAATGCGGCTCGGTGAAGCCGGCTTCCTCCGCCGCGCATTTGACGATCCGCACGCGCACGTCAAACCACGCGGCCTGTCCGGTGACCGGATCGGAATTCGAATAGCGCTTGCCGTTGGCATCGGCCGCCGTCTGGTCGCCGATGATATGGTTGAGCAGGAAACCGCGATTGCTCTCCGCCGCATCGTCCTTCAGGCCCCAGCTGCCGCGCCGCTTGCCGATCGCGTTCCAGGTCCACACCGTGTCCGGGTTCACGCCGTCGATCAGCTTAATCTGGCCTTTCACCCTTCCGTTGACGCTTTCGATCCACACCCAGTCGCCGTCGGAAAGGCCAAGCTCGGTGGCGGTCTGCCTATGCACGAACAGCCGGTTTTGGCTGGTGATCTGCCGCAGCCACGCATTCTGCGATCCCCAGGAATGGTACATGTGCATCGGCCGCTGCGTCAGCGCATGCAGCGGATATTTTTGCAGGTCGACGGTGCTGTCCTCGAAGGGCGCGTACCAGAAGGGCAGCGGGTCCATATAGGCCTCGATGCGGCCGCGCTCGGCGTCCGGCGGCTGCACCTCGCCATGGCCGCGCCCGGCAAGCCTGAACCGCTGCATCGGCTCCGAGTAGAGCTGGAAGACGATAGGCTCGGCCTTGGAAATGAAACCCATCTCTACGGCGAAGTCGAGATAGGCACGGTTGCCCATCTTGTAATAGCGCTGCTCGTCGGAAAAATCGTGGTGCCAGAAGCCGCCATTGTCGATGTAGCGCTGCAGCTGGTTGGGGTTGACGTCGCCCCTGCCGATCGAGCCGCCATTCTCGCCGCGCCAGCCGGCTAAAGGGCCGATGCCGGGCGTGCGCTCGTGGTTGACGATGTAGTCGGCATAGTCGCGGTATTTGGCTGAGCCGTCCTCGTCGACAAAGCCCGGCAGACCAAGCCGCGCGCCGAGCTCGATCAGCACCGACTGGAACGGCCGCACGTCGCGGTCCGGTTGCACCACGGGATGGCGGATGGCGTCGCCCGGGCCGTCGGCATGGCTGATCGGCCGGTCGAGCAGGCTGATGCAGTCGTGCCGCTCGAGATAGGTGGTGTCGGGCAGCACCAGGTCGGCGAAAGCCACCGTTTCGGAATAATAGGCGTCGGAATAGATGATGAAGGGGATCTTGTAGGCGCCCGCCTCGTCCTTGTCGGTCAGCATACGAACGGTCTCGACCGTATTCATCGACGAGTTCCACGCCATGTTCGACATGTACATCATCAGTGTGTCGATCGGATAAGGATCGCCGGCCCAGGCATTGCGGATAACCGAGTGCATCAGCCCGTGCGCGGCCAGGGGTGCTTCCCAGGAATAGGCCTTGTCTATGCGGGTGGGCCGGCCGGCCTCGTCGACGAGAAGATCGTCCGGACCGCAGACGAAGCCGAGCGGCATGCCGTCCAGCGGCGTCATCGGCCGAACGTTTTTTCCGCATGGCTTCGGCTCCGGCGGCGCCGGGCGCGGGTAGGGCGGCTTGAAGCGGAAACCGCCTGGAACATCGACGGTGCCCAGCAGAACCTGCAGCAGATGGATGGCGCGGCAGGTGTGAAAGCCGTTGGAATGGGCCGAGATGCCGCGCATGGCATGCATCGAGACGGGTCGTCCCTTGATCGTCTCGTGTCGCCGGCCGGCCCAATCGGTCCAGGCGATCGGCAGCTCGATCGGCTGCTCGAAGGCGACATGCGCCAGCTCCGCCGCGATCCGCCGGATCGTGTCGGCGGTGACGCCGCAGCGCGCCGCCACGGCGTCCGGCGAATAGGTCTCGTCGAGATAGCGTTCGGCGATGAGCTGGAAGACAGGCACGCAACGCCGCCCGCCTGCCTCATAGCTGCCGGTCAGCGCCGGCTTGGGTTTGGGGTCGGCTGCATTGACCGGGCGCTTCGCCACTCTGTCCCAAGCCAGCGGATTGCCGTCGCCGTCTCGCACGAACAGGCCGTCGTCGGCGGTCCCCGGTTCCTGCACGACCAGCACGGGCGCGTTGGTGTAGCGCAGCAGATAGTCGAGATCGACGCGTCCGGCCTTGAGCAGTTCGTGGACGAGCGCCAGCACGAACAGGCCGTCGGTGCCGGGGCGAATGCCGATCCAGTCGTCGGCGATGGCATTGTAGCCGGTGCGGCAGGGATTGATCGAAACCACCTTGGCCCCGCGTGCCTTGAGCTTGCCTAGGCCGATCTTGATCGGGTTGGAATCGTGGTCTTCGGCGACGCCGAACAGCATGAAGTATCTGGTGTTGTCCCAGTCGGGCTCGCCGAATTCCCAGAACGAGCCGCCGATCGTATAGAGGCCGCCGGCCGCCATGTTGACCGAACAGAAGCCGCCATGGGCGGCGAAGTTGGGTGTGCCGAATTTTGACGCCCACCAGCCGGTCAGCGATTGCGACTGGTCGCGCCCGGTGAAGAAGGCAAGCTTCCTCGGGTCGGTGCGCCGGATCGCCGACAGCCTCTCGGTGGCGATGGTCAGCGCCTCCTCCCATTCGATCTCGCGGAATTCGCCCGAGCCGCGCGGACCGGTCCTCAGCAGCGGCTTCTTCAGCCGCGCCGGGCTGTAATGCTGCATGATGCCGGCGCTGCCCTTACCGCAGATCACGCCGCGGTTCACTGGATGGTCCTTGTTGCCGTTGATGTAGCGCACCTTGCCGTCCTTGATATGGACGTCGATGCCGCAGCGGCAGGCACACATGTAGCAGGTGGTCTTGGCGATGCGGTCGGAGACGCTTGGCGAGGTCTCCACACCATCGCCTTCGTCCGGCGCCTGGCTGTCGACCAGCGGCCGCTGCGAGGGAGCGGAGTTGGCGCCGCGTGGCGCTGATTTGCTCATGATCCGCGAACGCTCTTGCCGTTCGCCATCTTGGCCTTCGTCTTGGGTCCCGGCCCGCGCATATAGTAGAGCTCGGGATGATAGCGCTCACCGGCGAGCTGCCGCTTCAACCGGCGGATCCAATGCGCGAATAGGGTTTTGAAGCGCCCTGTCATTTCCCGCTCTTGGCCTCTGACGACCAGTTTTTTCCAATTTCCTGCAAAAACTTAGAACAAAGCAATTGATGCGTCTAACAAGCAGCTCTTGTAATTCCGATCGATTTTGCTTCTTAGTTAGCCATGACTCTCGATCAGTTGCGCATCTTCGTTGCCGTCGCCGAGCACGGCCATATGACCAAGGCCGCCGAGCGGCTCGGCATCTCGCAGTCGGCGGCGTCGGCTGCCATTCGCGCGCTCGAAAGCCAGCACGGCGTGCGCCTGTTCAACCGGGTCGGCCGCAACATCGAGCTGGCTCAGACCGGCCACCGCTTCCTGCCGGAGGCGAAGGCGGTTCTGGATCGCGCCGCGGCGGCCCGCGGCGTGCTGGAGGATGTCTCGCAGACCGTCGCCGGCAGCCTGTCGATCGCGGCCAGCCAGACCATCGCCAGCTACTGGCTGCCGCGCCGCCTGGCGTCCTTCCACGAGGCCTATCCTGCCGTGAAGCTCAGCGTAACGATCGGCAACACCCGGCAGGTCGAGACCAATGTGCTGGACGGCCGCGCCGATTTCGGCCTGGTCGAGGGCCGCACCGAATCCGACATCCTGCGCCGCGCCACGGTCGACGAGGATCGCCCGATGCTAGTGGTGGCGCGCTCGCATCCCGAAATTCCGACGACGCGGGCGGGAAATCTCGACATCAGGGCATTGCGCTGGATCATCCGGGAAGGCGGGTCGGGCACGCGCGAGGCGCTGGAGGATTTCGCGCTCAGCCAAGGGGTCCCGCCGGCGGAGCTCCAGATTTTCCTCGTCCTGCCCAGCAACGAGGCGGTGCGCCAGGCCGTCGAGGCTGGCGCGGGGGCGACGATCATCTCGGAACTGGTGGTCGCGCGCTCCCTGGCGGAAGGCAGCCTCAGGGCCGTGCCGGTCGAATTGCCGAAGCGCGACTTCGCCATGATCACCCACCGCGACCGCCAGGCGAGCCTCGCGCAGATGGCGCTGAAGGCGCATCTCACCGGCAAGGCGGATGCCTCGGCGCGCGCGGAATAATCAGGCATATTTGCGCTGTGCGTCGAGCGCGAGTCCCAGGCCGACCGAGCCGAACATGTCGCCTTCGATGACCGATGCCTGCGGCACCAGCGCCAGGATCTGCCGTTTCGCCAGCGGGATGGCGGTCGAACCGCCGGTGAGGAACACGGCGGTGATGGCCGAAGCAGGGATGCCGGCGTCGGCGATCGTGTGTTTGACCGTCGCGGCCACGCGTTCGATATCGCTCGCGATGGTCTCCTCGAGGCCGGCGCGCGTGATCTCGGCCGCGAAGCGCGCGCCGGGTAGCGACACCTTCACTTCGGCCGAGGGCTGGTCCGTGAGCGCGATCTTGGCCCTCTCGACTAGGCCCGCCATCGCATGGCCGTAGCGATGCTCGACGACGTGGATGAAGCGGTCGACGAGGTCGGCCCGCTCGGCCTCGTAGCGGATCTGTCGCAGGTCGTTCATCGCCTTGGCGGTGTAGACGAGGTTGATGCGCTGCCAGGTCGCCAGATCGATAAAATAGGCCGCGGGCAGGTTCCGCTTGTGGTCCTTGGTCCGCGTCAGATAGCCGAGCTCGGGCATGACATGGACGATGCTGAGCAGCCGGTCGAAATCGGTGCCGCCGATATGGATGCCCCGGTTGGCTAATATGTCGGCCTTGCGGTCGGTCGAGCGGGCGCGCTCCGGTGAGACTCGTACGATCGAGAAATCGGAGGTGCCGCCGCCCATGTCGACGATCAGCGCCAGCTCCTCGCGGGAAACCTTCTGCTCGTAATCGAGCGCCGCCGCGATCGGCTCGAACTGGAAGGCGATGTGCTTGAAGCCCTGCGCGCGGGCGGCCTTTTCAAGTTCGCCTTGCGCCTTCGCATCGGCAGCCGCGTCGTCGTCGACGAATTGCACGGGCCTGCCCAGCACGACGTTGTCGACCGGACCGCCGGCATCTTCTTCCAGCCGCTTCTTGAGGTGGTCGATGAACAGGCCGACGATGTCGATGAAGCCGATCTGGCGTGCCTTGATGCGCGTCTTCTCGTTGGCAAGCGAGCTGCCAAGCACGCTCTTCAGCGAGCGCATCAGCCGGCCTTCGATGCTGTCGGTATAGTCGCTGATCGCGCGGCGGCCGAAATAGGTGTAGCCGTCCTCAAAGTTGAAGAACACGGCGCTCGGCAGAGTGGGCTGCTCGCCCTCCAGCGCCACCAGTCGCGCCCGGCCGTCGCGGATCACGCCCACGGTGGAATTGGACGTGCCGAAATCGATGCCGCCGAATGCCGATCGCATCGCAGCCTCCTGTCTTTGCTTCATGGCGGCAGATCGTCGGCGACGCGTTGCGCGCCGTCATCCGAGTGCCGGACCGCTCTGCCGAAGTCGAAATGTGTGTGCTTATCCCTAGGGCTGGGAGGCGGCGATGTATCGCAAAACCGGGAAAAGGGAAACCCTGTTTTGAACGGAAAACGGGTCTTCCGATTCTTCCCGAAGCATCAGTCCTTGCGGAAGATGAGCCGGCCCAGCCAGCCGGTCAGCATGGCCAGCGATATCGCAAACACGCCGTAGAGGAACGAATCGTCATGCGCGACGCGGAAGACCGATTGCTCGAACCCGGATTTGCGGATTTCGAGCTGGGCCGAGCTTTCCTTGACGAACATGCCGCTCTTGAACAGGAACGCGCGGGCTTTATGGGTTCCGACCGGCACGTTGGGCGCGAGCCGCACGGTGGCGCGAAACAGGTTCTGCGACAGAAATTGCACGCCGCCGACATTCTCGCTGTAGAGGCCCGTCGCCGCCTTGCGGTCGCGGAGCGCGGCGGTGAATTCCTCGATCGTCGCCGGACTGTCGGTCTCGTCGGCGGGCTTCATGTAGAGATTCTGCGCGCCGAGCGAGAGCTGCTTGTATTTGGCAGGCTCGGCGATGTCCTGCAGCGGCCGCGTCGTCGCGACAGAATAGGAAACCGGCACGTTCTCGAACGTCTCCGAATCCAGATTGATCCAGACGCCGAGCACGCGATCCTTGCGCCGGACGACGACCGGCCTTGGCGGCCCTTCCAGCACCACGATCACGTCGTAGCGCCCCTGACGGGCGATCAGCGGGTCGGGATTTTCCAGCGATCCGAAGATCGTGAGGTCGGCGCCTGAGAAACCCGCTGTGATCGAGATGGCGTCGGTCGACAGGCCGATCTGGATGCTTTCGGTGGGCGGCGTCTGCGCTGTTGCCGGGGAAAGGGCAAAGAGCATCGAGAACGAGACGGCGGCTGCAAATGCTCGTCTTGCCGCCATCAGTTGAGCCCCGCGGCGGACAGAGAATAGAGATTGGGCGGCGTCACGAAGAGATCGGCGGCAAGGCGGATGGCGACGGCCAGCACCAGCATCGCCAAAAGGGCGCGCAGCTGTTCGCCGCGCAGCCTCTGGCCCGCCTTGGCGCCATATTGCGCGCCGGCGACGCCGCCGGCCATCAACAGGAAGGCCAGGATCACGTCGACCGTCTGGTTGGTCGTGGCATGCACCAGGGTGGTGTAGGCCGAGGTGAAGATGATCTGGAACAGCGAGGTGCCGATAACGACATTGGTCGGCACCTTGAGCAGGTAGATCAGCGCCGGCACCATGATGAAGCCGCCGCCGACACCCATGATCGACGACAGGAAGCCGATCCCGGCCCCGAGCCCAAGCACCGGGATGACGCTGACGAACAGCTTCGAGGCGCGGAAGCGCATCTTGAACGGCAGCCGGTGGATCCAGTTGTGCTGGCCGGATTTCTTGAGGACGGGCGCGGCGCCGCTGCGGCTGGCTCGCAGCGCGTTGACGCTTTCGAACAGCATCAGCCCGCCGACCGTGCCGAGCAGCACGACATAGAGCAGCGAGATGAACAGGTCCAGCTGGCCGAGCCGGCGCAAGAGCGCAAAGACGAAGATACCGGCCGTCGAGCCGACGATGCCGCCGGCCAAAAGCACGCCGCCCAGCTTGAAGTCGAGCGTGCCGCGCTTGAAATGCGAAAGCGCGCCGGAGAAGGAGGAGGCGATGACCTGGTTTGCGCCGGTGGCGACGGCGATTGCCGGCGGGATGTTGTAGAAAATCAGAAGCGGCGTGATCAGGAAGCCGCCGCCGACCCCGAACATGCCCGACAGGAAACCCACCGCGGCGCCCATCGCGAGCAGCACGAAGATGTTGACGGAAATTTCCGCGATCGGGAGATAGATGCCCACCCGTCTGTCTCGATCAGTTTGTCTGCCGGCGCACAGTGCCGTCCCCGGACAGTAAAGCACCGAAAAGCCAATTTTTTCTTGCGCCGGGGGGGGGGGGGGATCAAGCCCGCTCCCGCGCCGAAACAAAAACCATCTCAATCAGTTAACAGGCAAATGTGTGGCAGGGCGTCGCATATGCGACGCGTCCGCCGTTATTTGTGCGCCAAGAGCGCCTTGACGAGCGGCGCGTCGATCTCGCCCGTCGGCTTCATCTTGTTGTCGGTCTGGAAGGCCATGATGGCGGTCTTGGTCTTGCCGCCCATCACGCCGTCGGCGCCGCCGGCATCATAGCCGTTCTTGTTGAGGATCAGCTGGATGTTCTTCACCGCCTTCTTCATATCGATGCCGGCGGTCGTCTGCGGAGTGCTGTCCTGCCAGGACTCCGGAACGTCGGCCGAGTTGGCGGCCGCGTTGAGCGGCTTGGCCTTCCACAATTCCGTGGCGGCGCGCGCCCGCTCGAGCTGTTCGGGCCTGAGCGCATTGGCGATCTCGTCGCGCTTGGCCGCAGCGTCCTTGTCGCCGGTCTTGGCGACGAGCGCGAACCACTTGTAGGATTCCTCCAGGTTCTGTTTCATGCCGACGCCCTTGGCGGCCAGGATGCCGAGGTTGAACTGGCTGTCTTTGACGCCGAGGTCGGCGGCTTCCTGGAACCAGTGCGTCGCCGATTCATTGTCGGTCACGCCGTCCGCCGCCATGGCGAACAGCACCGCCAGATTGTGCATGGCGCTGGCATTGCCCTGTTCGGCGGCGAGCTGGTAGTAGGTCTTGGCCTTCTTGATGTCGCGCGCGACGCCGATGCCTTTTTCGTAGAAATTGCCGATGCGGTATTCGGCCGGCGCGAAGCCGAGCTCGGCCGACTGCTCGTACCATTTGGCGGCCGCCTTCATGTCTTCCTTCACGCCGCGCGATTCCGCATAGCGCGAGCCGATCTCGAACAGCGCCTTGGCGTCGCCGCCGGCGGCCGCGTCGTGCAGCGCCACCGGACCGATTTCGGAAGGGATATCGAATTTGGCCGCGGCTGCCTGGCTCCCGGCCGGCGGCACGGCGCCTGTCGTGTCGACGGAAGTGGCCGTCGGTGTGCTGGCGGCGGCGCCCTCGGCTGCCGGACTGGCCGTCATGGGGTCCTTGGCCATCGGCTGCGTGTCGCCATCCGTATCCGCCGCGGAGACGGCTGCGGCGGCGGGTTCGGGCGGCGTTGCCGAAGCCATGGGAGCCGGCACCGGCGCGGCAGGCGCAGCAAGCGCCACTGGCGCGGGCGCCGGTTCGGCGGGCATGGCTGCGGCATTTTCGGGACTGGAAGACGTAGAAGCGGCGAGTGCCGCGTCCTTGACGGGCTCGGCCTGCCTGACGGGCCGGGCCGGGCCGCTTTCGTCCTGTGCTGTTTCCGTGTCGACCGTCTGCGGAGAGACGACCGGTGCGGACTGGTTGTTGGCCGTCTCGACCGGATCTGACAAAAAAGCCTTGCCCAACTGCAGGCCGGCCAGCGCCATCATGATCGCGGCCGCCGCCATCAGGATCGGCTTGCGCCGCGCCTTGAGCAGGTCGCCTATCCTCAGCGCCTTCACCGGGCCGGTCAGGGTCGATTGCCGCTTCAGCGTGTCGGCTTCCGCGGCTGCGGCCTGGGCCGCGCGGCGGGCCGCGGCGATGAAATCGGACTTGGCGGCATCGCTCTCGTTGCGCTTGACCGGCTGGCCGCCGCGCTCGTCGCGCACGCGTTTCATGATAGCGTTGAGGTCCGGCGCGCCGGAACCGGGCTCCAACGGCCGGTTGGCGGCCTTGGGGTCGAGCGGCTCGTCGATGTCGACGCTTGGCACGTCACCGACCGGCGCAGAGCCGGCAAGCGGCTGCGTGTCCGCATCTTTCTTGCCCTTGAAAGCGCGCGCCAGGCCGCTGAACATCGATCTCCTGCGGCCGGCCGTCTCGCTCTTGTCGCCGATCGCATCCGGCCCGAGGGCCGCCATGGCTGCTGCCGCCGCGGCCTCGGCAGGCGTGCGCGGCGCGTCTGGCTCATCGCGCATGATCGCAGCCGCACGGCCTTCGAGACCGGCCATGTCCCCCGTGAGCGGCAGCGGCTGGTCGATATCCATCGAAGGCGCGTCCTGCACCGCGATCTTACCGCCGCGGCCGCCGCGCTTACCGGCCGGCTGCGGATCCACCAGTTCGCTGACCGCTTCGCTGGTCTCGTCCGATTCGAGCGAACCGAGCCTGTCGACGATCTTGAGCAGCGTATCGTGGATCGCCTCGAATGTGCGCGAGTTGCGTTCGTCGGAGCGGCGGGTGAGCGCTTCGAGCGTCTTCAGGTCCTGGGCGAGGCCGGCAACGGCGGTCGCGTTGCTCTGGGCCGTGCTGGACGTCGACTCGGCAAGCGATCTGACGGCGCTCTCGGCCGCCTCGCGCGCCACGGTCAGGATGGAATCGCGCGTGCCCGCCAGCGACTTCTCGATCTCGTTGAGGCGCGGGCTGATGTCCTCGAATTCGGGCAGCGGCGTGCCGGGCTTGGAAAGATGCGCCGACAGGCCGGCGACCTGCGCCTCCAGGCTGCGGATCAGCGCCGGATCGATGCCCGCGACCTGCTGCGCGGACATTTCCAGCCGGCTGGAAATATCCTCGAGCCGGCTTTCCAGCCCGCGGATCGCCGCGTCGTTGGCGGGATCCGGCGTGCGTGTCTCGATGCGCTTGGCCAAAGCGGTGAAGCGGGCGTCGATCGCTTCCATGATGCCGGCGCTCTCATCCTGGCGCATGCGCTGGTCGAGCCGGTCCGCGACCTCGTCCAGCCGACGCTCTAGATCGCGAAACAGCATATTGCCCTGTTCCATCGCATCGCCCTGGCGGCGCTCGATTAACATGGACAGTGCCTCGAAGCGCTGTTCCAGGCCTTGGAAGATATGATCGGCGTCGGGCATGGCCTGCGCGCGGTCCATCTTGTCGGTGATCAAGGCAATCTGCTTGCCGAGCCGCTCCATGGCCTGCTCGGGCAGGTCCGCCCTGCCGGCCAACTGGTCCACACGGCTGGTAAGGAGGTTGAGGTGATCGATGACTTCCGCACCGGGCCGGGACTGCGCGACCTCTTCGATCTGCGCCGCCAGGGAGGCCATGCGCTTCTCGATCCGGCCGAAGGTCTCGGGGTCGAAGGCATTGGCCTGCGCGGCTACCGTCGAGGCGACGATGGCGCGGGAAATCTCGTCCAGCCGCTCGTCTATCATGGCCAGCGTCTCGCCGCCGCGCATGGTCTGCTGGCCCGCGAAACGGTCGACCGCGCCGGCAAGCGTGCGCACCTTTTCCTCCAGCGAGCGCAGCGAAAGCGATTCCGGCAGGTTGTTGACGGCGCTGCTGATCTGTTCGAGCCGGTCGGTCAGCACCGAAAGGCTCGGGCCTTCCGCGCGCTTGCGCTGATCGGCGTCGACGCGGTCTTCGAAGGCGCTCCAGCGGCGGTCGAAATCGTCCCAGCGGCGGTCGACCTTCTGCACGCTTTCCTCGCGTGCCAGCGTGTCCAGCGCGCCCTTCACCTGTTCCAGTTCCAGCCGCAGCAGGTTGACGCTGCGGTCGTCGCTCTTTTCGGCCAGTGTCTGGATGGCGCCCGAAAGCCGCTCGAATTCGAGACCGAGCTCGGCGCTGCTCTTATCCGGCAGGCCGTTGGCGCCGCGCTGCATAGCGCGGTCGATGTCCTGGCGAAACGCCTCGAATTCGCGCTGCAGGCCGGCGGTCATCTGGTGGCGCAATTCCTCGCGCAGCCCGCGCAATTCGACGGCGATCTTGCCGACCATGGCGACGCTGTCTTCCTGGCCGCGCACCCGGTCGATGTCACGCGCGATCGCCTGATAGCCTTGGTCGAAGGCGGGCGCGGCGGGCGCTGGATTTTGCGGCGCGTGCGGTTGCGGCCGCTGATACTGTGAGCCAGGATTCTGCGCCGCCGGGTTCTGCGGCGGCCGGTCCAGGGGTCTTTGCGCGGCATAGGTGTCTTCGTACCAGCGCGGCTGACCGTAAGGCTGCGTGCTTGGATAACGCGGCTCGACCGCCGGCCGCCGCAGGTCGGGGCGATCGGGCATGTCGGCGCGCGTGCGGTCCAGCCGCTGCTCCAGCGTTTCGAGCGAGCGGTTCAGTTCTTCGAGCGAGGCGTGCGGCCGGCGTTGCCTGCCGGCATTGAGTGTATCGAGATAGGACCGCTTGCTGTTCATCGATGCGCCCGTGTTCAGAATGGCCGGCCGGAGGCCGGTCTCCCATTAGCCTGCCGGAAACGAAGCGAGCCGAGCGGTTTTGCTGCGGAGGAAGACGGGCTTCCCGGGTTTTCACCCACGCTTCGAAAACCGTGAAAAATTCTCTACAGGATAAACACGGGTGACCGACATGCGCACATTTCGCCCAACGTGGTAAACAAGGCGTTAACCAAGCTTAAGAAGTCGCGCATAATCGTGAGCCGCCTGGCGGGTGCGGCATAAAGCTCCGTTTTGACAACGCCCTTGCGTCACCCTGCGGCTGTCGTTATAGAATTGACGTAAACGTAAAAGGTGCGAAGCCGTGCCTCTTGCGATTGACTTGTTGCAACCACGATTGGAAGCACGCCCCCGCTTCCATTCAGGCGACGCTTGGTCCGCGACCGCGACGCCGCCAGGGGAAAGCCAGTGACCATGAAACTTATTTCGCCCGGCGAAGCCGCGGCCAATACTAATGACATCCCGGTCGAAGCCGGCGAGGAATTCGTCCGCATCGGCGAGATGGCCAAGAAATACGGTGTGACGTTGCGCACGCTGCGTTTCTATGAAGACAAGGGCCTGCTCAATCCGCATCGCGACGGCTCGACCCGTCTCTATACGCGCCGCGACAAGGCTCGCCTGAAGCTGATCCTGCTCGGCCGCAAGGTCGGGTTCTCGCTGCGCGACGTCAAGCAGATGATGGATCTCTACGATCCGACCGGCACCAACACCAGGCAGTTGCGGCTGGCCCTCGACAAGTCGGAGAAGCAACTCGCCCGCCTGCAGAAGCAGCGTGCGCTGATCGACGACGCCATCGGCGAGTTGAGCAACTCGATGTCCATCGTGCGCCAGATGCTCGTCGAGCGCAGCGCGGCGCCGCAGGCCAGCGCCGCTGGGTGAACGCACGCGTTCAACCGCGACAATCCGAAAACTGAAAGCCGCGTGGCCATAGCCGCGCGGCTTTTTTGTCGCCACAATGCCTGACCGCTCACAAAAATTTCCGGCTGCGACGAAGTTGACGTTTACGCAAACGTCAATATTTGCTATCGGGGCATCGACATTGGCCCCGGCCTCCTGTCCAGGACGTGGACAGCAACTTGCCGGCCGGCCGGGACTGCAAGGGTGGAGGAAGGCATGACGAACTACAGGGCGCCGATCCAGGACACGCTGTTCGTGCTCAATGATGTGCTGGGCTATCAGCGCTATTCCAATCTTCCGGGCTTCTCGGATGCGACGCCCGACGTGCTCGAGGCGATCCTCGCCGAGGGCGCCAAGCTGGCCGAAAACGTCATGCATCCGCTGAACCGTGTCGGCGACATGGAAGGCTGCGTGCGCCATGATGACGGCTCGGTAACGACGCCGAAGGGTTTCAAGGACGCCTACGACCAGTATCGCGAAGGCGGCTGGATGGGGCTTGCGGCACCCGTCGAGTTCGGCGGCCAAGGCCTGCCCTACACGGTGCACCAGGCTGTTTCCGAATATATGGTTTCCGCCAACATGGCGCTGATGATGTATCCCGGCCTGACGCAAGGCGCCATCGCGGCGATCGTCACCCACGGCACGGAGGAGCAAAAGGCGACATGGCTGCCCAGGCTGATCGAGGGCACCTGGACCGGCACCATGAACCTGACCGAGCCGCATTGCGGCACCGACCTTGGCCTGCTGCGCACCAAGGCCGTTCCCAACGGCGACGGCAGCTACAGAATCTCCGGCCAGAAGATCTTCATCTCCGCCGGCGAGCACGACATGGCGGACAACATCGTCCACCTGGTGCTTGCCCGCGCCGAAGGCGCGCCGGAAGGCGTCAAGGGCATCTCGCTGTTCATTGTGCCGAAATTCAAGCTCGATGCCTCGGGCAATCCCGGTGAGAGGAACACCGTCTCCTGCGGCTCGATCGAGGAGAAGATGGGCATCCACGGCAACTCGACCTGCGTCATGAATTATGACGAGGCGGAGGGCACGCTGCTCGGCGAATTGAACGGCGGCCTGAAGGCCATGTTCACGATGATGAACGAGGCCCGCCTCGGCGTCGGCCTGCAGGGGCTTTCGGTCTCCGAGATCGCCTACCAGAACGCCGTCTCCTACGCCAAGGACCGCCTGCAGGGCCGCTCGCTGTCGGGCGCCAAGGCGCCGGACAAAAAGGCCGACCCGATCATCGTCCATCCCGACATCCGCCGCTCGCTGATGACCATGAAGGCCTTCAACGAGGCCGGCCGCGCGCTGGCGCTGTGGACGGCGATCAAGTCCGACGTCGCGCATCGCTCCGGTGACGACAAGGACCGCCAGGCGGCCGACGACTACACCGGCCTGATGACCCCGGTGGTCAAGGGCGTGCTCACCGACAAGGGTTTCGACCACGCGGTCATGGCGCAGCAGGTGTTCGGCGGCCACGGCTACATCGAAGAACACGGCATGAGCCAGTTCGTGCGCGACGCCCGCATCGCCATGATCTATGAAGGCGCCAACGGCATCCAGGCGCTCGACCTCGTCGGCCGCAAGCTGGCGCAGAATGGCGGTCGCGCCGTGCAGGCCTTCTTCAAGGAAGTCGGCGAGTTCTGCGAGGAAAACCGCACTGATGAGAAGATGGCGCCCTTCACCAAGGCGCTGAAGAAGGGCCTCAACGACCTGCAGGCGGCCACCATGTGGCTGGTGCAGAACGCCATGGCCAAGCCCGACAATGCCGGTGCGGCCTCGAGCGACTACATGCATCTCTTCGGCCTGGTGGCGCTGGGCTACATGTGGGCGCAGATGGCGAAATCCGCTGAGGCGAAGCTCGCGGACGGCGCCAACGGCGCTGGCGCGTTCTACGACGCCAAGCTCACGACCGCGCGCTTCTTCATGGAGCGCGTCATGCCGGAAACGGCGGCGCGTCTCGCCCGCATAACGAGTGGCGCGGACACGCTAATGGCGCTGCCGGCGGAAGCGTTCTAGGTTTGGCGGGCCGGCACCGCCGGCCCACAAGTGTCGGAACGCGGAGGAAATCGTGGCGTCAAATCCAGCCGAAATTCTTGGTCTTCCGAAGCCTGCCTGGGCGGCGGACGAGGTCGGCATGCTCTACGACATGGCGTCCCGCTTCATGGCAGAGGAGATCGCGCCACGTTACGACGAGTTCGAGAAGAACGAGATGTTCGACCGCGAGAGCTGGCTGAAGGCGGGTGCTGCCGGACTGCTCTGCGCCTCGATGCCGGAGAAATACGGCGGCTCGGGCGGCACCTTCGCGCATGAGAGCGCCATCATCGAGGCAATCGGCCATGTCGGCGTCGACGGCTTCGGCATCGGCCTGCACAATTCGATCGTAGCACCATACATCCTGCATTACGGTTCCGAAGAGCAGAAGCAGAAATGGTTGCCCAAGCTCGCGACCGGCGAGCTGATCGGCGCCATCGCCATGACGGAGCCCGGCGCCGGTTCCGATCTGCAGGGCGTCAAGACCCGCGCCGAGAAGGACGGCAACCATTACAAGATCAGCGGCTCGAAGACCTTCATCACCAATGGCCAACTCGCCAACCTGATCATCGTCGTCACCAAGACAGATCCGGACAAGGGCGCCAAGGGCACGTCGCTGATCGTCGTCGAGACCGATGAGGTGGAGGGCTTCGAGCGCGGCCGCAACCTCGACAAGATAGGTCTGAAGTCGAACGACACGTCCGAGCTGTTCTTCAACGACGTGCGCGTGCCGACCTCCAACCTGCTCGGCCACGAGGAAGGCAAGGGCTTCGTCCAGCTGATGCAGCAATTGCCGCAGGAGCGGCTGCAGATCGGCACCGGGGCGATCGCCATGATCGAGCGGGCGCTGGCGCTGACCATCGACTACGTCAAGGAACGCAAGGCCTTCGGCAAGGCGGTCATCGAGTTCCAGAACACCCAGTTCAAGCTGGCCGAATTGAAGACCGAGGCCACGATCGGACGTGTCTTCTACAATGACTGCGTCGCCCGCCATATCGACGGCGGTCTCGACCCGGTGACCGCCTCGATGGCCAAATACTGGCTCAGCGATCTGCAGGGTAAGGTCGTCGACGAGTGCCTTCAGCTGCACGGCGGCTATGGCTACATGAATGAATATCCGATCGCCCGCATGTACCGCGACGCCCGCGTCCAGCGCATCTATGGCGGCACCAACGAAATCATGAAATTGCTGATCGGGCGCTCTCTGTGAGCGCGGCGGCCGGCAAAGCCAAGGAGCACGAAAATGACTGAGGCTTACGTCTATGACGCCGTGCGCACGCCGCGTGGCAAGGGCAAGAAAGATGGCTCGCTGCACGAGGTGCCGGCGGTGCGGCTCGCCGCAAGGACGCTTGAGGCGCTGCGCGACCGCAACGGGCTCGACACCGGCAATGTCGACGACATCATCTTCGGCTGTGTCGATCCGGTCGGCGAGGCGGGCTCCGTCATTCCGCGTGCAGCCGCCTTCGAGGCCGGCTACGCGACCTCGGCGCCCGGCATGCAGATATCGCGCTTCTGCGCCTCGGGTCTCGACGCCATCAATTTCGGCGCCGCCAAGATCGCGCAAGGGGCGGATGAGATCGTCATTGCCGGCGGCGTCGAATCCATGTCGCGCGTCGGCATGGGCATGTCCGGCGGCGCCTGGTTCATGGACCCTTCCGTCGGCCTGCCCGGCTGGTTCGTGCCGCAGGGCATCTCGGCCGACCTGATCGCCACCAAATACGGGTTTTCCCGCGACGACGTCGACGCCTACGCCGTCGAGAGCCAGAAGCGCGCCGCCAAGGCCTGGGGCGAGGGCCGTTTCAAGAATTCGGTGATCCCGATCAAGGACCAGAATGGTCTCACCATCCTCGATCATGACGAGCACATGCGGCCCACGACCGACATGCAGTCGCTAGCCTCGCTCAACCCGTCCTTCGTCATGCCCGGTGAAATGGGCGGCTTCGACGCGGTCGCCGTGCAGAAGCATCCCGAGGTCGAGGAGGTCAACCACGTCCACCATGCCGGCAATTCCTCGGGCATCGTCGACGGCGCCGCCGCCGTGCTGCTCGGTTCCAAGAAGGCCGGCAAGGCGATGGGACTGAAGCCACGCGCGCGCATCCGCGCCTTCGCCAATATCGGCTCGGAACCGGTGCTGATGCTGACCGGTCCGGTCGACGTCACCGAGAAGCTCCTGAAGCGCGCCAAGATGAAGCAGACGGACATCGACCTGTTCGAGCTCAACGAGGCCTTCGCCTCGGTCGTGCTGCGCTACATGCAGGCCTTCGACATCCCGCACGACCAGATCAACGTCAATGGCGGGGCGATCGCCATGGGCCACCCGCTCGGCGCCACCGGCGCCATGATCCTGGGCACGGTGCTGGACGAGCTGGAGCGCCGCGATCTCAACACCGCGCTGGTCACGCTCTGCATCGGCGCCGGCATGGGCACCGCAACCATTATCGAACGCGTCTGACGGGGAGAGAAGAGATGAGCTACACCAATTTCACCCTCGACGTGGACGCCGACGGCATAGCGCTGATCACCTGGGACATGCCGGACCGCTCGATGAACGTCTTCACCGAGGAGGTGATGCGCGAGCTGAACGCCATCGTCGATCATGTGGCCGGCGATGCCGCCATCAAAGGCGCGGTCATCACCTCGGGCAAGGACAGCTTTTCCGGCGGCGCCGACATCACCATGCTGCAGAAGATGCTGGCGACCTTTGCCGTCGACAAGGAGAATGACCTCGAGAAGGCGACCAAGGCGCTGTTCGACAATGCCGGCTATATGACCGGCCTGTTCCGCAAGATCGAGACCTGCGGCAAGCCGTTTGTGTCAGCGATCAACGGCACCTGCATGGGTGGCGCCTTCGAAATGTCGCTCGCCTGCCATGGCCGCGTTGCCGCCGATTCCGATAAGGTGAAGATGGCGCTGCCCGAAGTGAAGATCGGCATCTTCCCCGGTGCCGGCGGCACCCAGCGCGTGCCGCGGCTGACCGACCAGCAGCAGGCGCTGCAGATGCTGACCACCGGGCAGAACTTGACGCCGCAAAAGGCGAAGGCGATGGGCCTGATCCACGAGATCGCCGAGCCTTCGAAACTGGTCGAGACCGCCAAGGCGATGATCCGGAACGGCCTGAAGCCGGTCGCGCCCTGGGACGAGAAGGGTTTCAAGCTGCCGGGCGGCCCGATCTATTCGGCGGCCGGCGCCAATCTCTGGCCGCCGGCGATCGCCATCCTGCGTCGCGAGACCTACGGCAACTATCCGGCCGCGGCCGCGATCCTGAAATGTGTCTACGAAGGCCTGCTGGTGCCCTTCGACACGGCGCTCAGGATCGAGCAGCGCTATTTCACCGAGATTATGCAGTCGAAGGAAGCGGCGGCGATGATCCGGTCGCTTTTCGTCTCGCTGCAGGAACTGAACAAGGGCGCGCGCCGCCCTGCCGGCGTGCCGGACACCAAGTTCAAGAAGATCGGCATTCTCGGCGCCGGCTTCATGGGCGCCGGCATCGCCTATGTCACGGCCAGGGCCGGCATTCCGGTGGTGCTGCTCGACCGCGATCTGCCGTCGGCCGAGAAGGGCAAGGCGCATTCCGACAGCCTGATGGCCGATCAGGTCAAGAAGGGCCGCGCCAAACCCGAGGACAAGGACAAGCTCCTGTCGCTGATCACGCCGACCGCAGACTATGCCGACCTTGCCGGCTGCGATCTCGTAGTCGAGGCGGTCTTCGAAGATTCGAGCGTCAAGAAGGAAGCCACCGAGAAGGCCGAAGCGGTGCTGAAATCGTCGGCGATCTTCGCTTCCAACACGTCCACCATCCCGATCACGGCGCTGGCGAAGAATTCGGCGCGGCCGAAGAACTTCATCGGCATCCACTTCTTCTCGCCGGTCGACAAGATGATGCTGGTCGAGATCATCCTCGGCAAGAAGACGGGCGACAAGACCTTGGCCGTCGCCTTCGACTTCGTGCGCGCCATCAAGAAGACGCCGATCGTCGTCAACGACACGCGCGGCTTCTACGTCAACCGCTGCGTGCTGCGCTACATGTCGGAAGCTTATAAGATGCTGATCGAAGGTGTGCCTGCCCCGATGATCGAGAACGCCGCCAAGGCTGCCGGCATGCCGGTCGGCCCGCTGGCGCTGACCGACGAGACGGCCGTCGACCTTGCTCAGAAGATCATGAAGCAGACCATTAGGGATCTGGGCGACAAGGCCGTCGATCCCAAGCAGATGGCGCTGATCAACACCATGGTCGACACGCATGGCCGCTTCGGTCGCAAGAACGGCAAGGGTTTCTACGATTATCCGGCGAAGCCGGCGAAGAAGAAGCTGTGGCCAGGCCTGAAGGATCTCTATCCGCAGCTGAAGCCCGAGAAGGTCGACTATGAGGAGCTGAAGCAGCGCCTCTTGGTGGCCATCGCGCTGGAAGCGGCCCGGGTGATGGAAGAAGGCATTGTCACCGATCCGCGCGAGGCGGACGTCGGCTCGATCCTCGCTTTCGGCTTCGCGCCTTTCACCGGCGGCGCTGTGTCCTACATCGACGGCATCGGCGCCAAGCGTTTCGTCAAGATCGCCAAGGGGCTGCAGAAGAAGTATGGCGCCGAGTTCAAGGCGCCGAAGCTTCTCCTCGACATGGCCGAGAAGGGCGAGACCTTCTACGAGCGCTTCGACCCTTACCGGAAGGGCGAGGTCCGAGAGGCGGCCTGATCAACCCAAGATGTATGTCTGGGGGCGAATGGCCCGCACCATGGCCACGGCGTCGAGCCGTGGCCCTTACAGGGTCGGCGACGAAAGCCGGCTCGATTAGTGTGCCGAACCAGGCCCATCTGTGCCTGCGTTCACTTTCCATCCCGGTCCGCCGCTACCGGTGGACAATGGTGTGGTCGCGCGCTAGACAGGCTTGAGGCATTTTTTCCTGTTTGAAGGAGTGCGCGCGTGCTCTCACACGACCGCGTATGGGCCGCCATTGACGCTCTCGCCGAGCGCTATTCGCTATCGGCTTCCGGTCTTGCCCGGCGCGCGGGCCTCGATTCGACGGCCTTCAACAAGTCGAAGCGCCTGTCTTCCGATGGCCGGCCGCGCTGGCCCTCGACCGAATCGCTGGCCAAGATCATCGAGGCCACCGGCGCGTCGCTCGAGGAATTCACCGGACTGGTCGAAGGGCGCGGCGGCGCCTCCATAGCCCAACAGCGCAGCGCCGTCCCGTTGCTTGGTTTCGCCCTGGCCGGCGCGGGAGGCTTCTTCGACGATGCCGGCTATCCGGCAGGGCAGGGCTGGGATCTGGTCGAGCTTCCGGCGCGGGCGACCGAGACGTCCTACGCGCTGCAGGTGCAGGGCGATTCCATGCTGCCGCTCTACCGCAATGGCGATGTGCTGATCGTCGAACCGGGCGCGCCGACGCGCAAGGGCGACCGTGTCGTCGTCAAGACCACCGCCGGCGAGGTGATGGCCAAGGTGCTCGACCGGCAAACGGTGAAATCGATCGTGCTGGTTTCGCTCAACCCTGCCCATCCGGACCGTGACATTCCGACGCGCGACATCGAATGGATGGCGCGCATCGTCTGGGCGAGCCAGTAGGGCAGGGGCCGGTGCGGCTTCTTCAAACAGCTCTGACGATTCTGGCACTTCCCGTGATGGCGGCTCTCGTTGTTGCCGGCGGACGCACGGTCAATGGCCACGAAAGCGGCATCACGGTCGATCAGATCGATCCCATCGCCGATGCGCTTCCCACCGGCGGCGACACCCCTTCCGCTTCTGATGCCGCGCAAGAGCCCGCGACCTCGGCCATCCCGGCGCCGGCCGCTCCGCGCCCACTGAAGCCTGCCGCTCATTCGAGGGCCATCGATCCCGACGTCGTGGCGCCGCCGGACCTGTCGGACCAGGAACTCGAACGGGTGGAACCGCGCGCGCCGCTCAGTGATCTGGCGCTGGCCGGGCCGCCCAAGCCGCCCAAAACGAAGATGCCAGGCGATTGGAACGGCACAAAATTGTTCCAGCCGGTCGCCACCGCCGCCGGGCTCATCGAGTCGAAGGGCTACGCGGTCGCCGTGTCCGGCGTGGACGTCGTCAAGGCCGACGAAACCTGTAGCGACGCGGGCAAGAGCTGGGCCTGCGGCACGCGCGCCAGAACAGCCTTCCGCGCCTTCCTGCGTGGCCGTGCGGTCGCCTGCACGGTGCCGCCGGACGGCGGTCGCGACATCATTACCGCCGAATGCCATATCGGCAACCAGGACATCGGCCAGTGGTTGGTCGAGAATGGCTGGGCGCGCGCGGCGCAAGGCGGTCCCTATGTCGAGGCCGGGGACAAGGCCCGCGCCGCAAGGAAAGGTATTTTCGGCCCGGCGCCGAAGCTTGATGGCTACCGGCGCTGCCGGCCGCGTCAGGGCCGGCGCCGGTCGCGCCGGATTCGATCCTGCCGGCCGATGGCGGCGCGGTTACGCCGCCAGTTGACCAGCCAGCGCCCGCTCAATGAGCGCGCGTGTTTCGGCGATGCCGTAAAGCGCCGCGAAGGAACCAAAGCGCGGCCCGCGTTCCTGGCCGATCAGCACCTGGTAGATCATCTGGAAGAAGGCGACCGACACGCCGGGTCCGCCTTCCGGGCTCTGCTTGGAATGATCCTGGTAGCGCTCGATTTTGCGCGCGACATTGAGCGCGGCGTTCTGGATCGCTTCGCCGTCGGCGCCCTGCGGCAGCGCGCCGAGCGCGTCGGAGAGCTTGGCCAGCGCCTCGCGCTCCACCTCGTCGGCGGCGCGGTAGACCTTGGTCGGCTTCACGAAGTCGTCGAAATAGCGGATCGCGTAGCCGGTCAGCCGGTCGAGCTCCGGATGCGTCTTCGGCGTCACGCCCGGCGCATGCCGCGAGATGAAGCCCCACAGCACCGCTTTGTCATGCGCGTTGGAGGCGCTGACTAGGTTGAGCAGCAGCGCGAAGGGCACCGGCAGGTCGATGGCCGGCGGATTGCCGTCATGCATGTGCCAGACCGGATTGCCGAGCCGCTCCTTCCAGTCCTGGCGCGGATAGGCGCCAAGGAATGCGTAATACTCGTCCACCGCCTTCGGGATGACGTCGAAATAGAGCTTCTTCGCCTGCCGCGGCCGCTGGTACATGTAGAGGCCGAGGCTCTCCGTCGGCGCGTAGGTCAGCCATTCGTCGATGGTCAGGCCGTTCCCCTTCGACTTCGAAATCTTCTGGCCTTCCTCGTCGAGGAACAGCTCGTAGACGAAATGCTCCGGCGCGCGTCCGCCGAGGATGTTGCAGATGCGGTCGTAGATCGCCGCGTTGGTCTGGTGGTCCTTGCCGAACATCTCGAAATCGACGCCGAGCGCCGCCCAGCGCATGCCGAAATCCGGCTTCCATTGCAGCTTCACACGGCCGCCGGTGACAGGCAACGTCGTCTCGGTGCCTTCGTCGTCGAAGGTGATGGTGCCGGCCTTGGCGTCGACATTTATCATCGGCACGTAGAGCACGCGGCCGCTCTTCGGCGAGATCGGCAGGAACGGGCTGTAGGTCGCCTGGCGCTCCGGCCCGAGCGTCGGCAGCATCACGCCCATGATCTCGTCATAGCGTTCGGCGGCGCGCCACAGCACCTCGTCGAAACGGCCGGCCTTGTAGTACTGCGTTGCGCTGGCGAATTCGTAGTCGAAGCCGAACGTGTCGAGGAAGCGGCACAGCATCGCATTATTGTGGTCGGCGAAGCTCGCATAGTCGCCGCCGAACGGATTGGGCACCGAGGTAAGCGGCATATGCAGATAGGGCTCAAGCGCGGCGCGGTCCGGCACGCTCTCCGGGATCTTGCGCATGCCGTCCATGTCGTCGGAGAAGCACAGAAGCTTGGTCTTGACCTTATCTTGCGTCAGCACCCGGAAGGCATGCCGCACCATGGTCGTGCGCGCCACCTCGCCGAAGGTGCCGATATGCGGCAGGCCGGACGGGCCATAGCCGGTCTCGAACAGGACGGTCTCGGGAAAGTCCTTGCCCTTGTAGCGGGCGATGACTTTCTTCGCTTCCTCGAACGGCCAGGCCTTGCTCTCGGCCGCCGCGGCAAGCATCTCGGGAGTGAGATCGATGATGTTTGATCCCGTCATGTCAAAGTTCCAGTCATGGCCGTCTTCGCGGCGGATAAGGTTTTGTCGACCGGTCTCTAGGCGTGACAGGCTGGAGCGTCAACGATTTGCGGCGCTTTTCCTTGCGACGCCGCGATAGCGCTCCTACGTTCGGGCCCATCATCCAGTGCATGTCATCCAAAAGTGTGTCACGGTTTTGGAAAGATGACATGCGCGCCGCCTTCAGGAGTTTTGAATGCCTTCATTGACGCCGCACGAAGCCCTGATCCACCTGATGGTCATCACATCGGCCTCCGATCGCGACATGACCGATGTCGAGCTGCAGCGGATCGGCGACGTCGTCCGCTCCTGGCCGGTGTTCGTCGACTTCAACCAGGACAGGCTGGTTGCAGTGGCGCAGGCGTGTCAGAAGGCGCTGCATGAGAAGGACGGGCTGGAAGGCGTGCTGGCGCGCGTCGCCGAGGCGCTGCCGGAGCGGCTGCGCGACACCGCTTATGCGGCTGCTTTCGAGGTTGCCGCCGTCGATCTCGAAATGCGCATGGAGGAAGTGCGCGTCCTCCAGCTCATCCGCCTCAAGCTCGACCTCGACACGCTGACCGTCGCCGCGATCGCCCGCGCGGCCAAGGCGCGCTTGCGCTCGCTGACATGAAGCAATCCAGGAAAAGTCTGAGCGGTTAGGCTCGGCGACTTCGCCGCGCCTTCTGTTCGGAATTGCTGAATAACCGGTTAGAAAAAACTCACCGGGAAATAGCGCAGGTAAAACTCGGCGAAGGTGCCCTTGATCGAGATTTCCTGCAGCGCGTAGTCGAAGGCGGCGGCAAGCGCTGTGTCGTTCTTGCGGGTGGCGATCGCCATGCCCGAGCCCAGATATTCCGGCGCCAGATACGGACCGCCGGCGAAGCGGCAGCAGCCGGCGGCGTCCGAGCCGCCCAGCCAGAAAGCAAAGCGCATGCCATCGCCGAAGGCGGCGTCGACCTTGCCGGCCTTGAGGTCGGCATAGAGGTCTTCCGGTGTGTCGAAGGTCACCACCTGCACGGTGTTAAAGTAGTCCCGCAGCATTTTCTCATGCGCCGAGCCGGCGACGACGCCGACCCGCTTGCTGCGCAGCTTGTCGAGGATCGGCTCGGCGAAGGCCTTCGCCTTGGGCATGATGAAGCGCGCCGGGAATTGCATGTAGGAGCGCGAGAAGGCGTATTTCTCGCGGCTGTCCGGCGTCGCGGCGATGCCGGCGATGATCGCCTCGCCTTCGCCTTTCTGCAGAGCATCGTCCAGTTCGTTCCACGGCAAAGCCTGGACCTGGCATTTTTCGGCGACGCCCAGTTCCGCGCAGATCGCCCGCGCCAGATCGATGTGGAAACCCGACAGGCGGCCGGCGCCGTCGAGGAAGCTGAACGGCGGAAAATCGGTGGTGGTGAGGAATCTGAGCCGCGGCAGCGCGGAAAGATCGGGCTTCGGCAGCCGTTCCTTGGCGTCCCACAGCACCGGCACCTGCGGCTCCGCTGCCTGAGTCGGTCCGGCAAGGGGCAGCGCGCCGGTCAGTGCCGATATCAGGGCCAGAAATATCCACCGCAATTTCACGATAAGGCTCCGCCCAGACAGCTTTCTTGGCTTTTCGTATGAAAAGGGGGGCAGGCACAACGGTTTTTGATTTCAAGCCGCCAAATTCAGCGTATGCTTTAGCACGTGTGCAAGTGACCTTGCGTGCCTGAAGGGGGAAGCTGCCGGTTTTGCTGAGGAGATTGCGACGCGGGGGTTGATGACGAAGGGGGGTTCGGGCATCTACCGTCGGTAATGAAAAAGCAGAAGCAACATGGGGTAGATGTTGCGATGGGCCTGTTCGACAGAACGCTGGAATACATAGACCAGTTGCAGCATGCTGGCACCGCGGCCGCGGTCTGCGAGAGGCTGCTCGGCATCACCTCGAGCTTCGGCCTGACCGCACTGATGGCGGGAACCGTGCCGCAGCCGGGCACGCCGCGCGGCCGGCAGAAACAGCATGTGATGCTTTGCGATTGGCCCGGCGAATGGCTGGAGCGCTATGTGGCGCGCAACTATGTCGACCACGACCCGGTCGTCAGCCACATGAAGCAGCTTCAGGCGCCGTTCCAATGGCGGGACGCTTCCAAGAACGCCCTGATCGACAAGAACAGCGACGAAGTCATGGGCGACGCGCGCGAGTTCAAGCTGCGCGACGGCCTGGCGTTCCCGCTGGTCACGCTCGACGGCCAGATCGTCATGGTCTCGCTGGGCGGCGAATCCGTTGAATTGTCGGATGCGGAATTCGGAATGGTATCGCTCGCGTCGACGTATGCGATCGGCCGTGCCATGCAACTGCACACCAAGGCCGACAGCGTCATCGATCACATAGAATTGACGGCGCGTGAGCGGGAGTGCCTGCAATGGGCCGCCGTCGGCAAGTCCGAATGGGAGATCTCGCAAATCCTCGGCATCTCGGAACACACTTCCGAGAAACACCTTCTTAACGCCAAGAGCAAACTTGGGGCAGCCAACCGGGTACAGGCGGTCGCGGAGGCGATTAGGCGCGGTTATATTAGCTAGGTCGGCCGTGCCGACCTGGAAATTCTTGCCTGCGCCTTCGCGCAATATTTTAAGGGACATCACGGCCGTATCTTCCTCTTAAGCCCAGGAGACGGCTAATGCTCTTTGCCCTTACCACTCAGGAACTGATGGAACGCCCCGACCTTTGGGAGGCGGTCCATCGCTTGCGCTACAAGATCTTCGTCGAGGAGATGGGTTGGACCGATCTCGACCGTCCGGACCAGCTCGAGATCGACCAGTTCGATCATGACGAGGCCGAACACCACCTCGTCATCCGCAACGGCGAACTGGCTGGTTACCAGCGCATGCTGCCGACCACACGGCCGCATCTTCTGACGGATGTTCTGTCGGATCTCTGCGAAGGACCGTCCCCTTCGGGGCCGAATGTCTGGGAACTGACCCGCTACGCGGTGGCTCCGGGTTTTCGCGACGGCAAACGCGGCGTCTCGACAGTCGGCACCGAGCTGATCGCCGGCTTCGTCGAATGGGGCCTGAAGCGCAACGTCAACCAGGTCATCATCGAGTTCGAGCCGATGTGGGTGCTGCGCGCCCTGCAACTGCACTTCCTGGCGACGCCGCTCGGTTACCAGCGCACCTATGGCAACCAGCAGGTCGTGGCGACGCTGCTCACCTTCACCGAGCATACGCTCGAGGTCGTGCGGGCCCGCCGCAACCACCACCTGCCGGTGCTGAACCGGGGCTATCCCGGTCTGCTCGGCCTCAAGCAGGCTTCGTGATGGAGGCGGTCATGAGTTTCCATCCCGAACCGGAACTGCGCGGCCATATGCTGGTCGTCACCGTGTCCTCGCATGACGGCCGGCCGGTGCTCGACAGGCACGCCTATGCGAGCCTTGCCAGGACCTTGCGCGATGCGGCGGTCAACGACGAGGTCCGCGTCGTCATGCTGCGCGGCCTTGCCGGATGCTTCTGCCTTGGCGGCGACTTCTCGGAGTTCCTCGACGCCACCAAGCACCGAGAACTGATCGCCGCCGTCACCGACATGTTCCGCATGTTGGCGACCTTCCCCAAGCCGGTCCTTGCCTGCGTCGACGGCGATGCCGTCGGCGTCGGCTGCACCATCCTGTTCCATTGCGACATGGTGATCGCTTCCAGGGGCAGCACCTTCAGGGTGCCGTTCGTCGATTTTGGCCTGGTGCCGGACGCGGCGACCAGCATTCTGGCGCCCCAGAAGCTCGGCTATGCCGGCGCCTTCCGTTTCTTCTGCTTGGGCGATACGCTGGGCGTCGAAGACGCCAAGGCGCTTGGCCTGGTCGGCGAGATCGTGACGCAAGGCAGCGCCGAGGAAGCAACGCTGGCGAGGGCGAAACAGCTGGCCAAGAAGCCTGTTGCGGCATTGCTGCAGACGCGCAGCCTCCTCAAGGGAGATACGGACGTGTTGTGCGACCGCATCGACCACGAGATCACGCTGTTCCAGCAGGCGCTTCAGGATGACACCACGCTGAAGCGGCTGCAGCGGATTGCTCGCCTGGCCGCTTGAGCGCCCGGCATGAAACCTCAGCGCCGCGCGAGCCGAAAGGCGCGCGGCGCTGTAACTCGTCCGGAACCGCGTTACCCCGCGGGTAGGGCAGGCCAGCGGTTCCAGACGAAGAACAACAACTAGTCTTTAAGGAATTCCGGCCCCTCGCCGATGATCTTCTTGTCGGGCTTGCCGACGGCGTCGAGGTCCCTTCCGTCATAGGGCAGGGAAAGCAGGATACGCTGGATCACCGCAAGCCGGGCGCGTCGCTTGTCATTGGCCCGCACGACGACCCAGGGCGAGAACTCCTTATGTGTGCGCTCGATCATCTGGTCGCGCGCTCTGGTGTAGTCGTCCCACTTGCCGACGCCGGCGATGTCGATCGGCGAGAACTTCCAGTTCTTCAGCGGCGACCAGCGGCGGTCATGGAACCGTTCGAGCTGCGTTTCGCGGCCGATATTCAGCCAGAATTTGAAGAAATGGATGCCTTCGTTGCAGATCATCCGCTCGAAATGCGGCGTCTCGTCCAGGAATTTCTCGTGCTGCTCCGGCGTGCAGAACCCCATGACCGGCTCGACGCCGGCGCGGTTGTACCAGGAGCGGTCGAAGGTGACGAACTCGCCCGAGGCCGGGAAATGGTCGACATAGCGCTGGTAATACCATTGCCCCGCCTCGGTCGGCGTCGGCTTGGGCAGCGCGACGTTGCGGGCCGTGCGCGGGTTCATATATTGCCGCAGCACGAAGATCGTACCGCCCTTGCCGGCCGCGTCCCTACCCTCGAAAAGCGCCATCACCCGCTTGCCGGTGGCCTGTAGCCAGGCCTGCGCCTTGACCAGTTCGATCTGCAGCTCCTCGAGCTCCTTTTCGTAGTCGTCGCTTTTCATCTTCTTGTCGTAAGGATAGCCGCCGGCGGTAAGCTTGTTGTCCTCGATCCAGTCAGGCAGCACCGGATTGTCGATGTCGAACTCGCGCTCCTTGCCGCCGATCTTGATCTTGATCGGTGCCGTGGCCGGCACCGCTTCAGCCGTTTCCTTGGCTTTTTTCATCCGGACGAACCTTTCCAGTTTGCGGACTCATGCTATGGAGCCTGTGCAGCGCAAAGACGCTGCAGCATTTTGATCTTGCGCATGAACCTTCGCGAAAATCGATCCTGATTTCCAGGGGCCCATGCGTCAGGCCGGTCCAGCGAGCCGGCTGACCGGTCGAACGGGATGCGGGGTGGCGCGGGCCTATGGCAGAGACGGGCGCGGGACAAGACAACAAGGGGCAAGCCTTGGCCGGGCGGCTGGCGCGCAACCGCTGGCTGCTTGGCGCAGGCGTTCTCGCGGTCCTTGCCGTTTATTTTTTCGCCGGCTCATCCGCCTATGTGCTGCTGCTGGCCCTGGCCGCGCTGGCGGCCGCGGCGATGCTGCCCGCAGATGCCGAACGCCAGCCGGCCGATGCGGGGGCAGCGATCGAGGCCAGCGGGCTGCAGAGGCTCTCCGGCGAATATCTGGCCGCCGCGGTCGCCGACCCGCTGATCATCTTCGACCATTCCGCCACCATCGTTCACGCCAACGCTGCCGCCTTCGCCGCCTTTGGAGGACTGGCGCCCGGTATGTCGCTGTCGCTCAAGTTCCGCGCCCCGGAAATGCAGGCGCTGCTCGACGGCATCCTTGCCGGGGAAGTCGCTTCCGATGCGGTCGACTACACCGAAAAGCTGCCGGTGGAACGCACATATCGGGTCAGCGCGTCCACGGTCGGCCATGCCACAGGCCTTTACGTGCTGGTGTTCAAGGATCAAAGCGAGACGCGCCGCATCGACCGCATGCGGGCCGATTTCATCGCCAATGCCAGCCATGAGCTGCGCACGCCGCTTGCCTCGATCGCCGGCTTCATCGAGACGCTGCGCGGGCCGGCCCGCAACGATCCGGCGGCGCGCGACCAGTTCCTGCAGATCATGCAGAACCAGACCGGCCGGATGGCCCGCCTGATCGACGATCTGCTCTCGTTGTCGCGGTTGGAGATGAAACCCTATCTGGGACCGGGCACGGAAGTCGATCTTCGCCAGACGATCGACAGCGTGATCGATTCGCTGGGGCCGCTAGCCAGTGAGAACGGCGTCGTCATCGAGCGGGAGTTCGCCAACGCGCCGCTTGTCGTCCCCGGCGATCGCGACGAGTTGTTCCAGGTCTTCGAGAATCTCCTCGAGAATGCCTGCAAATACGGCCAGTCAGGCGGGCGCGTCACCGTATCGGTCGCCGGCGGCGAGGATGGCCAGCAGCCGGGCTTCGACGTCACGATAAGGGATTATGGTCCGGGCATTGCCGAAGAGCACATCCCGCGCATCACCGAGCGCTTCTACCGCGTCGATGTCGAAAACAGCCGCGCCCAGAAAGGCACCGGGCTTGGCCTTTCGATCGTCAAGCATATATTGACCCGTCATAACGCAAGATTGTCCATCAAGTCGGAAGTCGGCAAGGGCGCGGCGTTCACGGTTCATTTGCCGGCTCGCTGATCGTATATCGGTTACCAACCGGGATTTTCTTCTTTCTGTCATGCGGTTCACGTATCAGCGACGGATTGAGGGAACGCACCAGCCGGCACAAGCCGGGAAGGCATATCCATGCAGTCCGTTCATATCGCCAGTGCCTATGATGAAGAGCTGAAATTCCTGTCGAAGCGCATCGCCGCGATGGGCGGCCATGCCGAGCGCATGGTCGAACAGGCGGTCGCGGCCCTGGTGAATGTCGACCATGGTCTCGCGCAGAAGGTCATCCAGGACGATCTCGTCCTCGACGAAGGACAGCGCGAGATCGACGACAAGGCCATCATCATCATCGCCAGGCGCCAGCCGATGGCGACGGATCTTCGCGAGATCGTCGGCGCGATCCGTATCTCGGCTGATATCGAGCGTGTCGGCGACTTGGGCAAGAACGTCGCCAAGCGGGTGGCCTCGGTGGACGGCCGCCAGCCGAATAGCCTTTTCCGCGGTATCGAGGCGCTTGCCAATCTGGCGCTGACGCAGCTCAAGGAAGTGCTCGACGTCTACGCCTCGCGTTCGGTCGAGAGGATTGGCCTCGTGCGCGACCGGGACGACCAGATCGACGCCATGTACACCTCGCTGTTCCGCGAGCTCTTGACCTACATGATGGAAGATCCGCGCAACATCACACCGTGCACGCATCTTCTGTTCTGCGCCAAGAACATCGAGCGCATCGGCGACCACGCGACCAATATCGCCGAGACGATCTATTACATCGTCACGGGCGACCAGATGCCAGCCGACCGGCCGAAAGGCGACAAGACCGACAAGGTCGTGCTTCCCGGCCCGGTGCCGGCCAAGTGAACCGCCGCCTCTCGAATGGCTTCCTGATTTAGGATAAGCTCCTCCAGGGACAGCGATTTTGTCAGTCGCAGTCTCGGGAGGTTTGCGATGGAACAAGTTCGAAACCTGACCCCGGCCCCAACGTCGGGCATCATTGCATCCAGCGTCTATTCGGGCGGCAAGCGCATCGCCGACATCGCCATCGAGCAGGCCGGCGAATGGACGGCAAAACCCGGCCATGTCGTCTGGATCGGCCTGCTCGAGCCCGATCGCAACCTGCTGCTCCGGGTGCAGGCGCAATTCCACTTGCATGATTTGGCGATCGAGGATGCCGAGCATCCGCATGCGCGCCCGAAGATCGAGCAATATGGCGACGCCCTCTTCATCGTTGCCCGCACCGCGCAATTGATCGACGGCCGTGTCACTTTCGGCGAGACGCATCTATTCGTCGGCGCCGGCTATATTGTCAGCGTCCGGCACGGCCCGTCGACCTCTTACGCCGCCGTGCGCCAGCACTGGGAGAGCTGCCCGCATTCGCTCGCCAAAGGCGAGGATTTCGTCCTCTACGCTATCCTCGACTTCATCGTCGACAACTACATGCCGGTGCTGGAGCAGATCGAGGACGAGGTCGAGGCGATCGAGGACAAGGTGCTTCTGAAGCCGATGACCGGTTCCGATATCGAGCGGCTTTACATGCTGCGCCGCGATCTGCTGCGGCTGCGCAATGCGGCGCTGCCGCTGGTCGAGGTCTGCCGTCGGCTGACCAGCGCCGACCTGCCGCAGATACATGCCGCCATGCATCCGCTGTTTCGCGACGTGACCGACCACATCCGCACCGTGCAGGAAAAGATCGACTCCCTGCGCGAGGTTCTGGCCTTCGCCTTCGAAGCCAGTCTGCTGGTCGGGCAGAGCCAGGAAACCGCAATATCCAAGAAGCTCGCCTCATGGGCCGCCATCCTGGCGGTGCCCACGGCCTTCGCCGGCATCTACGGCATGAACTTCTCCGACATGCCGGAACTGAAGATGGAATACGGCTATCCGGCCGTCCTGGTGGCGATCGCGCTCATCTGCGCGTTCCTGTACTGGCGGTTCAAGAAGAATGGATGGCTGTGAAATGGGGAGTAAGGCAGTAAGGGAGTAGGGGGCGAGTAGCGAATAGGGAGTAGCGAGTAGGGGAAATAAGTTGCCCTTTCGCGAAACTCTATCTAGTTCTATTCGCTATTCGCTATTCGCTATTCGCTCAGCGCGCCCTGCGCCGCTCGCCCGCCGGCTGGAACGCCACCCGGGAATGATACTTGCAATAGGGCCCCGTTTCGGCGGCGTCGTTGCCGCAGAAGTTGAAGTCTTCCGACAGCGGATCGCCGTTCGGCCATTTGCAGGTGCGTTCGGTCAGCTCGACGAGCTGCAGATGCCGCGAGATCGGCACGACCACGTTCTCGACCGGCCGGATATAGTGGCGCGCGACCGGCTCGGCGTCGAACTGCACCTGCAGCGCGGTGGCGCCGATGGTGGTGGTCACGTGACGCGTGGCACTCGCGGCGCGGGTCACCGATTTCTGCATCGAGGCGCCTTGCGTCGCCTTCTTCTGGCGCGCCGGAGCAGCCGTTGCGCGGCCCCGGCCCGACAGCTTCAGGCGATGCACCTTGCCGATGACGGCGTTGCGGCTCACCCCGCCGAGCTGTGCGGCGATCTGGCTGGCGCTCAGACCCTCCGACCACAATTTCCTGAGAAGTTCGACCCGCTCGTCAGTCCAGTTCATGAGACCGCGCTCCTGCTGAGGCGTACGGCAGTCAGAATCCTTTCCCGCCCCCGGCTCTCGCCGGGCAAACAACACCACATATACCGGGTGATTAGGTCCGCCGCACGAAATCTAGTTATTTCTCGACTACAAATACCTTATGCGCTGACTCGGTGACAAGAGTCCCCAGGGCAACACGATTCGGTTTTTTCGGTTTTCCCCAACTTGCCGGCCTACTTATGAGCCGGCGTGGCGTCAGGGGCTTGCCACGCGCTTCTGCGTGACGTTTTCGTTGACTTCATGGCCGAAAAACATGATAAGCCGCAAAGGCCGCCGCATTGGCGGCTTTTTTGATTTCCGGTTCCGGAGACGCATATAATGAGCGGTTCGGCGCTTTACGAGACCTTTGCCCGCGCACCCCTGGCGTTCGACCGTGGGGAGGGGACCTGGCTGGTCACCGACAAGGGCGAGCGATATCTCGACTTCGCCGGCGGCATCGCGGTGAATTCGCTGGGCCACGGCCATCCGCATCTGGTCGCGGCGCTCACCGAGCAGGCCGCCAAGCTGTGGCACGTCTCCAACCTCTATGAGATCCCGGAACAGCGCCGGCTGGGCGAGCGGCTGGCTGAGGCGACCTTTGCAGACAAGGTGTTCTTCACCAATTCCGGTGCCGAGGCACTGGAATGCGCCATCAAGACGGCCAGGCGCTATCAATTCGTCAAGGGCCATCCCGAGCGTTTTCGCATCATCACCTTCGAGGGTGCCTTTCACGGCCGCACGCTGGCGACGATCGCCGCCGGCGGCCAGTACAAATACCTCGAAGGCTTCGGCCCGAAGGTCGAGGGATTCGACCAGGTGGCTTTCGACGACATCGACGCCGCTGAGAAGGCGATCACGCCGGAGACCGCGGCGATCCTGATCGAGCCGGTGCAAGGCGAGGGCGGCATACGCCCGGTGCCGACGCAATCGCTGAAGCGGCTGCGGCAACTCTGCGACAAGCACCGCCTGCTTTTGATCTTCGACGAGGTCCAGTGCGGCATCGGTCGCACCGGCAAGCTGTTCGCGCATGAATGGTCAGGCGTCACGCCCGATCTGATGGCGATCGCCAAGGGCATCGGCGGCGGCTTTCCGATGGGTGCCTGCCTTGCCACCGACGAGGCGGCGACCGGCATGACGGCCGGCGTGCACGGCACCACCTTCGGCGGCAATCCGCTGGCGATGGCCGTCGGCAACGCCGTGCTCGACGTGGTGCTGGCCGACGGCTTCCTCGAGGACGTGCAGCGCAAGGCGCTGCTTCTGAAGCAGGGCCTTGCGGCGGTGGCCGATGAATTCCCCGACGTCATCGAGGGCATCAGGGGAACCGGCCTTATGCTCGGCCTGAAATGCGCCATGCCCAACGCCAAGGTGAACATGGCGCTGCGCGACCAGCACCTGCTTGCCGTGCCGGCGGGCGACAACGTCATCCGCCTCCTGCCGCCGCTCACCGTCACCGACGAGGAGATCGGCGAGGCGCTGGAGCGTATTCGCGGCGGCGCCAGGCGCCTGACCGACGCGATTACCGCCGAAGCCGCCAAATAATTTCTGGAACCTGCCGATGAGTGTTCGCCACTTCACCGATCTGTCCGCCGTTTCCGCGGGCGACCTGCGCATCATGCTGGATGACGCGGTGGCGCGAAAGACCAGGCTCAAGGCGGGCGAGCGTTCAAAACCGCTCGATGGCAAGGTGCTGGCCATGATCTTCGACAAGCCGTCGACGCGCACGCGCGTGTCCTTCGATGTCGGCATGCGCCAGCTCGGCGGCGAGACCATCATGTTGACCGGCACCGAGATGCAGCTCGGCCGTTCGGAGACGATCGCCGACACGGCGAAGGTGCTGTCGCGCTATGTCGACGCCATCATGATCCGCACCACCTCGCACGACCGGCTGCTGGAGCTCACCGAGAACGCCACCGTTCCGGTCATCAACGGGCTGACCGACGACACGCATCCCTGCCAGCTCATGGCCGACATCATGACCTTTGAGGAGCATCGCGGTCCGGTGTCCGGCAAGACCTTCGCCTGGACCGGCGACGGCAACAATGTGCTGCATTCGCTCCTGGAGGCCTCGGCGCGGTTTAGCTTCAACCTCAATGTTGCGGTGCCGGAAGGCAGCGAGCCTTTCGAGAAATATGTCGACTGGTCGAAAGCCAATGGCGGCAAGGTTCGGTTTTCCAGGTCCGCCGAGGAAGCCGTCGACCAGGCCGACTGCGTCGTCACCGACAGCTGGGTCTCCATGGGCCAGGAGCATCGCGCCCGCGGCCACAACGTCTTCCTGCCCTATCAGGTCAATGCGGCGCTGATGGCGAAAGCCAAGCCCGATGCATTGTTCATGCACTGCCTGCCGGCGCATCGCGGTGAGGAGGTCACTGACGAGGTGATCGACGGCCCGCATTCGGTGGTCTTCGACGAGGCCGAGAACCGGCTGCACGCCCAGAAGGCGGTGCTGGCCTGGTGTCTGGGCGCGTGAGAAGGGCTGGACCTGACCGCTTCCGGCCCGATCGGGCTCAACTTGATCTGGGGACATGTGATGCCTATTTGCGGGCCATCACGTAAATCGAACGCGCTTCGACGCATGCGGCTCATCGGGCGGCATGGCTGCGCCCCGGAGTATTGTCATGTTGGAAACCCAGACCTTGGCTGAGCATAAACCCCAACTCGGTGAATTCGGCTTCGCCGGCGACGATCATGTCGTGCCTTACGAGGTCGCGCCGCTCGATGTGCGCGGCCGCACCGTGCAGCTCGGGCCGATGCTCGACGCTATTCTGAGCCGCCACGATTACCCCGAGCCGGTCGCCCGCCTGCTGGCGGAAGCCTGCGTGCTCACCGTGCTGCTCGGCACTTCGCTGAAGTTCGAAGGGAAGTTCATTCTGCAGACCCGCACCGACGGTCCGGTCGACATGCTGGTGGCTGATTTCACCACGCCGCATGCGCTGCGCGCCTATGCGCGCTTCGATGCCGACCGGCTGCAGGCGCTGACCGCCGCCGGCGAGACCTCGCAGCAGACGCTGCTCGGCGACGGCGTCCTGGCCTTGACCATCGACCAGGGCGCGCATACGCAGCGCTACCAGGGCATCGTCCAGCTCGACGGCACCTCGCTCGAGGATGCCGCGCGCACCTATTTCCGGCAGTCGGAGCAGATCCCGACCGATATCAAGATGTCGGTCGCCAAGCTGGTCACGCCCGGCCCGGCCGGCGCGCGCGAGCAGTGGCGCGCCGGCGGCATCCTGGCGCAATTCCTGCCGCGATCGCCGGAGCGCATGCGCGTTCCCGATATTTCCGGCGGCGACGGCGATCCGCGTGACGTTGCGGACCAGCCGGCCGACAATTCCTGGCAGGAGTTGCTGGCGCTGCTCGGCACGATCGAGCCGACCGAGTTGATCGACCCGACGGTGGGCGCCGAGCGGTTGCTCTACCGGTTGTTCCACGAACACGGCGTGCGCGTTTTCCGCGGCGTCCCTGTCGCCGACCAGTGCTCCTGCTCGCGCGACAAGATCCGCGGCATTCTCGAAGGCTTTTCGGCTGAGGAGATCAAGGAATCGACCGAGGAGGGCGGCATCCATGTCGCCTGCGAGTTCTGCTCGACCCAATACGACTTCGACCCAGCTGAATTCGCGAAGTGAGCCCTCTTCCTTCTCCCCGTTCCACGGGGAGAAGGTGCCCGAAGGGCGGATGAGAGGCGGCGCCAACGTTGGCGATCATAGCGACACGCTGGCGACGCGGTCGTCCGCCTCAAGGAAAATCTCAGAAGCCCGGCGTCGCCCCTCATTGTCCTGCCGGGCATTTCTCCCCGTGAAGCGGGGAGAAAGAGGCTGTCGCCGACGGCTAATTCACCGTGCGCCTTGTCCCTGGCATGTCGAGCGAGAAAGCCGGAATGGCGATATCGAACGTCTCGCCGCGGCCGTTGCGCATCGTGTAGTGGCCGACCATGATGCCTGACGGCGTCGAGAGCGGGCAGCCCGAGGTGTACTGGTAACTGTCGCCGGGATTGAGTTCCGGCTGGTCGCCGACGACGCCGGCGCCGCGCACCTCCTCGACCCGGCCCTGACCGTCGGTGATGTGCCAGTAGCGCGACACAAGCTGCACGAACTCGTCGGAGCGGTTGTCGATCGTCACCTGATAGCCCCAGACATAGCGGTTCTCGGACGGATCGGAGCGGTCCTCCAGATAGAAGGGCCTGACCAGCACTTCGATGTTGCGCGTCACTGCGCGATACATGGGCCACTCCGGTTGCCGCCGCGGAAAATATGTCACGCTCCGCTCTTGATAGACGCAGCGCCGACCATCCTGCCAGCCTTGTAAGCGCAGGTGCCGAAAAACAATGTCATTTAAGTGACACATGACAATGTTGGTGTGCACAAATCTGCCGGGCGACTCGGACGCTCTGTAAACAGTTGAAACGGCCGCGTGCGGCCTAAAACAATTCTAGGAAAAGCGCGAGCGGTTAGGCTCGGCGCCTTCGCCGTAGCCTTCCGTCCGGAATCGCGTGAAAACAAGGAGATGGAGTGGGTCGCCGTTTGCGTGAAACGGTGAAACTCTCTGTCGGGAGTGACCAGATCTCGATGGAACTGACTATCGCAGCCGGCCTGGCTTCGTCAGCGCTTCTTTCCTTCAATCTCGCCAGCATCCTGCTCGCCTCGTCGCAGCTGAAGCAGCGGCATGTCATCGCGCCGCCCCCCGGCGCGCGGCCGCCGGTCTCCATCATCGTGCCGTCGCGTGGCGTCGAGCCGTTCACGCAGGAAACCTTGCTGCGCGCCTTCTCGCTCGATTGGCCGCGCTACGAGCTGATCTTCTGCGTCGCGCATGCCGAAGACCCGGTGGTCAAGCTGATCGATGCGGCGATCGCGCGCCACCCCAAAATTCCTGCGCGGCTGCTGATCGGCGATGATCGCGTCAGCGCCAATCCCAAGCTCAACAACTGCGTCAAGGGCTGGCAGGCGGCGCGACACGATTGGGTGATCCTCGCCGATTCCAACGTGCTGATGCCGAGAGACTATGTCCAGCACCTGATGGCGGCATGGCGGCCGGATACCGGCCTCGTCTGCTCGACGCCGATCGGCTCGCGGCCGGACGGGTTTTGGGCCGAAGTCGAATGCGCCTTCCTCAACACGCTGCAGGCGCGTTGGCAGTATGCCGGCGAGGCGCTTGGCCTTGGCTTCGCCCAGGGCAAGAGTATGCTGTGGAACAAGCCGATGCTCGATGCCAATGGCGGCATCCAGGCCTTGGCCGCCGAGATCGCCGAGGACGCGGCGGCCACCAAGCTGGTCAACGGCCTGGGGCTCAACGTCAACCTCGTCGCCTCGCCATTCGAGCAGCCGCTTGGACTGCGCAGCTTCGCCGAGATCTGGTCGCGCCAGACGCGCTGGGCGCGGCTGCGCCGGGTGACCTTTCCGCTGTTCTTCGCGCCGGAGATCCTGACTGGCGCTGCGGTGCCGCTGCTGCTGGCGCTGATTGCGGCGGCAAGCGCCGGCGTCAGCCTGCCCACGACGACCTTGGGCGTGCTGGCGATCGCCTACCTGCCGGAATGGCTGCTGGCCTTTGCAAAGGGCTGGTACCTGTCGCCACGCAGCGTCACCGCGATGATTGTGCGCGATGCCCTGCTGCCGGCCATCTGGGCGCGCGCCTGGTTCGGCGGCGCCGTCGAATGGCGCGGCAACGCCATGACCATCCGCACCAAGGCGATGACCGAGCTGGAGGAGCTCGCCTAGAGCAATTCCAGGAAAGTGTGAAAACGGTTTTCCGTCCGGAATTGCGGCTCTGGAAGGCTCGGGCCGCGGCGTTCTCAGCCTTCTATTTTGCTGCCTTCAGCGCCTGTTCCACGTCTTCCAGCAGATCGTCGCTGTCCTCCAGGCCAACGGAGAGCCTCAGCGTGCCTGGCCCGATGCCGAGCTCGGCGCGGGCCTCGTCGCTCAGGTTCTTGTGCGTCGTCGTCGCCGGATGGGTGATCAGGCTCTTGGCGTCACCGAGATTGTTCGAGATCAGCACGATGTCGAGCGCGTTCTGGAAGGCAAAGGCCGCCTGCTTGCCGCCTTTGACGTCGAGGCAGATCAGCGTCGAGCCTCCCGACATCTGCTTCTTGACGATATCCGCTTGCGGATGATCGGCGCGGCCCGGATAGATGACGCGGGCGATCTCCGGCCGCTCGGCCAGGAAATCGGCGATCTTGCCGGCGCTCTCCGTCTGCTGGCGCACGCGCAGCGGCAGCGTCTCCAGGCCTTTGAGCAGCGTCCAGGCGTTGAAGGGCGACAGGCTCGGGCCGGTGTGGCGGAAATAGTCGTGAAGGTTCTCGTCGATCCACTTCTTGTCAGACAGGATGACGCCGCCCAGGCAGCGGCCCTGGCCGTCTATGTGCTTGGTCGCCGAATAGACGACGATATGGGCGCCGAGCAGCAGAGGCTTCTGCTGCAGCGGCGTGGCGAAGACATTGTCGACGATCAGCCTGGCGCCGATCGAATTGGCGAGCCTGGCGACGGCCGCGATATCGACCACCTCCAGCGTCGGGTTGGTCGGGCTTTCCAGGAAGAACAGCTTGGTGTTCGGCCTTGTCGCCTTTTCCCAATTGGCGATGTCGGTGCCGTCGACCAGCGTCGCCTCGATGCCGTAGCGCGGCGCCAGCGTCTCGACCACCCAGCGGCAGGAGCCGAACAGGGCGCGTGCCGCCACGATATGATCTCCGGCCTTGGCGCTGCAGAGCAGCGCGGCGGTTACTGCAGCCATGCCGGAAGCGGTGGCGCGGGCATCCTCGGCGCCTTCGAGCGCGCACATGCGCTTTTCGAACATGTCGACGGTCGGGTTAGCGTAGCGCGAATAGATGAAGCCCGGCTCTTCGCCCTTGAAGCGGGCTTCCGCCGCTTGCGCCGTCTCGTAGACATAGCCTTGGGTGAGATACATCGCCTCGGATGTCTCGCCGAAACCGGAACGCAGCGTTCCGCCATGCACGAGTGCCGTCTGAGGTTTCAAGTTGCGCTTCTTGGTGCTCATAGCCCTGCTTTCAGACACAAAAAAACCGGCCGCGAAGTCGCAACCGGTCCATATAGCCTTGCGGCTCGACGGTCCTTTAGCGACTTGTTTAACGTGGCTGCAAGCCGACCGGCCAAATCACCACGGGATAACGACCCTTTAGACCCGCGCCGCGCTTGCGTCAATTGCCGGCTTCATTAAGAGGTTTGTACCAGCCGGGCGGCAAGAGCCTGCTTAGATCCTCGCCCGGCCTTGTGAACGGAGCCAGCCTTTGCGGCAAACAGGCATTCTTCCGGATCAGGACATCGCAGCGCTGTTCGAGGCGAAGGCGCTGAAGTCGCCGCGCGCGCTGGACGCCGACCAGATCCAGCCGGCCAGCCTCGATCTAAGGCTCGGCGACAAGGCGTTTCGCGTGCGTGCCTCGTTCCTGCCGGGTCCGGATCATCGGGTCGTCGACAAGCTCGAGCGGCTGAAGCTGCACGAGATCAGCCTTGCCGAGGGCGCGGTGCTGGAAACCGGCTGCGTCTATATCGTGCCGCTGCTCGAGAGCCTGGCGCTGCCGGCGAATGTATCCGCCTCGGCCAATCCGAAGAGCTCGACCGGCCGTCTCGACATATTCACGCGCGTCATGACCGATCGCGGCCATGAGTTCGACAAGATTGCCGCCGGCTACCGCGGGCCGCTCTATCTCGAGGTCAGCCCGCGCACCTTCCCGATCGTCGTGCGCGCCGGCTCGCGGCTGTCGCAGATCCGCTTCCGCACCGGCAACGCGGTGCTCTCGGAGAATGAGCTGCGCGAACTTCACCGCGCCGAGATGCTGGTCGCCACCGAGCCGCCCAATATTTCAGGCGGCGGCATCGCGCTCTCCATCGATCTCGACGGCGACAAAGACGGCCTTGTCGGCTACCGCGGCAAGCACCACACCGGACTGGTCGACGTCGACAAGCGCGCCGCCCAGGATGTCGTCGATTTCTGGGAGCCGATCTACAAGAGCGGCGCCGGCGAACTGGTGCTCGATCCGGACGAATTCTATATCTTGGTCAGCCGAGAAGCCGTGCACGTGCCGCCGCTCTATGCCGCCGAGATGACACCCTTCGATCCGCTGGTCGGCGAGTTCCGCGTCCACTATGCCGGCTTCTTCGATCCGGGCTTCGGCCACTCCGCCGCCGGCGGCAGCGGCAGCCGCGCGGTGCTTGAAGTGCGCAGCCACGAGGTGCCTTTTATCCTCGACCACGGCCAGATCGTCGGCCGTCTCGTCTACGAGCATATGCTGAAACGCCCGCAGGCGCTTTACGGCACCGAACTCGGCTCGAACTATCAGGCGCAGGGCCTGAAGCTCTCCAAGCATTTTCGGGCAGCGCGGTGAGGTCCAAGTGGGGAGATGTCCGGAAGGACAGAGGGCACAAACGGATGCCGCCCTATCCTTCGTCATTCTAGGGCGGAGCAAGGAGCGAAGCGACGCGCGCAGACCCTAGAATCCATGCCATGACATTGGCCGTGGAATGCGGCAGTCCAGAATAGCCGCCGAAGGCTGCCCCATCAAAGCCTGGGATCAAACACCTAGAATGACGAAGGAAGACGGCTGCGAAACACCCCTCTGGCCATTCCTACAGCGCCTTCACCGCCACCTTGACCGGCTTCTCGATCTCCAGCGGATTGCGCAGCGGCAGGCCGAAATCCGGCGCCTCGATCTCGAACATATCGCCGGCCTCGGTCCTGATGCCATCGGCGAAGGAGAGCGTCGCGGTGCCGAACATATGCACATGCACGTCGCCCGGCTGGCGGAAGGCCGAATATTTGAAATGGTGGTGCTCGAGATTGGCGATGGTGTGCGACATGTTCGCTTCGCCCGACAGGAACGGCTTTTCCCAGAGCAGCTTGCCGTCGCGCCAGATGCGCGATGCGCCACGGATGTCGGCCGGCAGCTCGCCGATCAGGATTTCGGGGCCAAACGAAGCGTTGCGCAGCTTGGAATGGGCGAGGAACAGATAGTTCACCCGTTCGGTGACGTGGTCGGAGAACTCGTTCGACAGCGTGAAGCCGACGCGGAACGGCGCGCCGTCATCGCCGATGACATAGATGCCGGCGATCTCCGGCTCCTCGCCGCCATCCTGCGCGAAGGCCGGCGACATCAGCGGCGCGCCGGGGGCCACCGCCATCGTGCCGTTGCCCTTGTAGAACCATTCCGGCTGCACGCCGACCTGTCCATTGGCCGGCTTGCCGCCTTCGAGGCCCATGCGGAACATCTTCATGGAATCGGTGAGTTCCGCCTCGCCGCCCTCGCTGAGCTTCTTGTGCATGGAATCGCGCGTCGCCGCGGAACCGAGATGCGTCAGCCCCGTGCCGGTGAGGTGCAGATGCGCCGGGTCCGGATGGTTGATCGGCGAGACCAGCCTGCCCCTCTTATAGGCGGCATCGAGATCGACCGTCTCGCCATAGCCCTTGCGCTCGATCAATGCCTCGAGGCCCGTGCCTGTCCGCGCGGCCTCCATCGCCAGCGAATAGACGCTGCGCGCGCCGTTGATGACCCTGGTCTTGCCGCCGCCATTGCGGGCGACGACGCGGATCGTCTCGGCGTCGTCGAGGATCTGGGAGATCAGCATGTTTGAACCCTCTCTCATCTTGCCTGGCTGCCCGCGGGCAAACCTTGACCGGCGCGGCGCGGAGAAATCCGTGCCACGGTTGAAATTCTTCGTCCGGATTGCGCTCGCGAGCCCGGTCCTTGCCTGGACTTCTTGACGCCGACGGGTTGCCGGCAGCTTCGCGATCTGAAACCCGTATGCCTCCTTAAGTCCGCTTCAGGTCTTCAGGCCTTGTTCTTGTTGTAGACGTCGAAGATGACGGCGCCGAGCAGCACCAGGCCTTTCACCACCTGCTGCCAGTCGACATTGACGCCCATGATCGACATGCCGTTGTTCATCACGCCCATGATGAAGCCGCCGACGACGGCGCCGATCACCTGTCCGACGCCGCCCATTGCCGAGGCGCCGCCGATGAAGACGGCCGCGATGACGTCGAGCTCGCTGCCGAGACCGGCAGCCGGCACGGCCTGGCCGAGGCGCGCCGCGATGATCAGGCCGCCCAGTGCCGAGAGCACGCCCATGTTGATGAAGACCAGCAGGGTCAGCCTTTCGGTGTTGATGCCCGAAAGCTGCGCGGCCTTGGCGTTGCCGCCCATGGCGTAGATGCGGCGGCCGATGGTCATGCGCTTGGTGACGAAGACGAACAGCGAGATCAGCACGCCCATCACCAGCAGCACGACCGGCAGGCCCCTATAGCTGGCGAACTGGAAGACCAGGAACAGCGCCAGCGCGCTGCCGACCAGCGTCTTGACGACGAACAGCGGGAAGGGCTCCGCCTCATAGCCGTGACGCTCGCGCTTGCGCCGCGTCCTGAAGCCGAAATAGGCGTAGGCGAGCACCGCGATGAGACCGAGCACGACCGTCGTCATGTGCAGCGTCAGTCCGCTGCCGACGATCGTCTTGCCGGCGGCATTGACCGTCGGCGGGATCAGCGTCAGCGGGCCGATCACGTCCGGAATGAAGCCGGAACTCAGCGCCTTGAAGCTGTCCGGCAGCGGACCGACCGAGGAGCCACCGCCGAGCAGCGCCTGGCAGATGCCGCGGAAGATCAGCATGCCCGCCAACGTCACGATGAAGCTCGGTATCTTGTGATAGGCGATCCAGTAGCCTTGCGCAGCGCCGATGAGCGCCCCGACGATCAGGCACACGATCGAGACCACCAGCGGATTCGAGAACATCCCAAGCGGCCAGATCACCATCATCATCGCCGCCAGCGCGCCGATGAAGCCGGCGACCGATCCGACGCTGAGGTCGATATAGCCAGCGACGATCACCAACAGCATGCCAAGCGCCATCACGATGATGAACGAGTTCTGCTGCACCAGATTGCTGAGGTTCACCGGTTTGAACAGCGTTCCCGACGTCGTGTACTGGAAGAACAGCATGATGACGATCAGCGCGATGATCAGGCCGTATTCGCGCAGGTTCGTCGTCAGCGCCGAGACGGCGACGCGCGGACCCTGCTGCTTGACGTCCTCGGCGAGCCCGCTTTGCGGCGCGGGAGCGCTTTCTGTGCTCATGATGCTTTTCCTTCTCCGCGAACGATGGCGCGCATGATTTTTTCCTGGCTTGCGTCGCTTGCAGCCATTTCGCCGACTATACGCCCTTCGTTCATCACATAGATACGGTCGGAGATACCGAGCAGTTCGGGCATTTCCGACGAGATGACGATGATCGCTTTGCCCTCGGCGGCAAGGCGCGCGATGATCGTATAGATTTCGTACTTCGCGCCGACGTCAATGCCGCGGGTCGGCTCGTCGAGGATCAAAACCTCCGGATCGGCGAACAGCCATTTCGACAGCACGACTTTCTGCTGGTTGCCGCCCGAGAGGTTGCCGGTCAGCTGGTAGACGCTGGAGGCGCGGATGTTGGTCTTCTTGCGGTAGTCATTGGCGACGCTCATCTCGCGCATGTCGTCGATGACGCCGCGGCTGGAAACGCCGGAGAGGTTGGCCAAAGTCACGTTGTGCTTGATGTGGTCGATGAGGTTGAGGCCGTAGGTCTTGCGGTCTTCGGTGACATAGGCGATGCCGCTCGCCACCGCCTTGCTCACCGATGAGAGGTCGATAGGCTTGCCGTGCAGCGACACCTCTCCGGTGATGTGCCGGCCGTAGGAGCGTCCGAAAAGGCTCATCGCGAATTCGGTCCGGCCGGCGCCCATCAGCCCGGCGATACCGACAACCTCGCCCTTGCGCACATTGAGGTTGATGTTCTTGATCACCTGCCGCTCGGCATGGATCGGGTGGTAAACCGACCAGTCCTTTACCTCGAAGATGACGTCGCCGATCTTCGGCTCGCGCGGCGGGTAGCGGTCGTCGAGCGAGCGGCCGACCATCGAGGTGATGATGCGGTCTTCCGAGATGTCCTTCCTCGGCAAGGTCTCGATGGTGCGCCCGTCGCGGATCACCGTCACCTTGTCGGCGACGCGGTTCACCTCGTTGAGCTTGTGCGAGATCAGGATCGAGGTCATGCCCTGGCGCTTGAACTCGAGCAGAAGGTCGAGCAGCGCCTGGCTGTCCTTCTCGCTGAGCGAGGCCGTCGGCTCGTCGAGGATAAGGAGCTTCACTTCCTTGCTCAGCGCCTTGGCGATCTCGACCAGCTGCTGCTTGCCGACGCCGATATTGGTGATGAGCGTCTTGGGGTCTTCCTTGAGCCCGACCTTCTTGAGAAGGGCGCCGGTACGCGTCTCGTTGGCGTCCCAGTCGATGACGCCGTAGGTGGCGTGCTCGTTGCCAAGGAAGATGTTTTCCGTGATCGACAGCATCGGCACCAGGGCAAGCTCCTGGTGGATGATGACGATGCCGATATGCTCGCTGTCGTGAATGCCTTTGAAATTGCATTCCTGGCCGCGGAAGATGATCTGGCCCTCATAGGTGCCGGATGGATAGACGCCCGACAGCACCTTCATCAGTGTCGACTTGCCGGCGCCGTTCTCGCCGACGACGGCGTGGATCTCACCTTCCTCGACGCTGAGATTGACGTTCGACAACGCCTTCACGCCGGGGAACGTCTTGGTGATGTCGCGCATCTCCAAAATCGTCGAGGCCATCAGGATCTGCTCCCTGGCGCAGGCCTTCCACTCGCGGAAAGCGTCTTGCGCGAAATCAACATGCCACAGTTTCGCTCATGCCTTGGCGGCATATGGCGCTGCGGTAGCCGGCAAAAACAATACCGGGGTCGCTTGCGAACGAAAAGGGGCCCTGCAGTCGCGCAGGACCCCTTCCTTTGAGACCGGATTACTTCAGCTCTTCAGCCTTGATGTAGCCGGAGTCGACGACCAGTTCCTTGTAGTTCGACTTGTCGACCTCATGCGGCGTCAACAGGATCGAGGGAACGACCTTGACGTCGTTGTTGTAGGTCTTGGTGTCGAGGCCGTCCGGCTTGCCGCCGGAGAGCACCTTGTCGACCAGCTGCACGGTGGCCTTGGCCAGCTCGCGGGTGTCCTTGAACACGGTCGAGTACTGCTCGCCCGAGATGATCAGCTTGACCGAGGCGGTCTCGGCGTCCTGGCCGGTCACGATCGGCCAAGGCTGGGCTTCCGTGCCGTAGCCGACGGCGCGCAGCGAGGCGGTGATGCCGCGCGACAGGCCGTCATAGGGAGACAGAACGCCGTCGACGCGGCTGCCGTCCGAGTAGTTGGCCGAGAGCAGGTTGTCCATGCGCGCCTGGGCGGTGGCGGCAAGCCAACGCAGGGTGCCGACCTTGTCCATGCCCATCTGGCCGGACTTGATCTTGATCGAGCCGTCGTCGATCAGCGGCTGCAGGACCGACATGGCGCCGTTGTAGAAGAAGAAGGCGTTGTTGTCGTCCGGCGAGCCACCGAACAGCTCCACGTTCCACGGCTTGGTGTTCGGGAAGCGCTCCTTGAGGCCCTTGACCAGCGAGTTCGCCTGGATCACGCCGACGCCGAAATTGTCGAAGGTGGTGTAGTAGTCGACATTCGGGGTCTTCTTGATCAGGCGGTCATAGGCGATGGTGACGACGCCGGCATCATTGGCCTTCTGCAGCGCGTCGGCCATGGTGGTGCCGTCGATCGAAGCGATGATCAGCGCCTTCGGGCCTTTGGTGATTTCGTTTTCCAGCTGGCTGAGCTGGTTCGGGATGTCGTCCTGCGCATATTGCAGGTCGACGGTGTAGCCGAGCGCTTCGAGCTGGGACTTGACGGCGTCGCCGTCGTTGATCCAGCGCTGCGAGGTCTTGGTCGGCATCAGCACGCCGACGAGACCCTTGTCGGCGGCGTGCGCCGAATAGGTCGTGGCGGCAATGCCAAGGGCCGCGATGGCGGCCAGCGTCTTGATGATCTTCACGATTACTCTCCCTGGTTGATGGACGCGACACCTCGGGGCTTCGCGGGCCGCGCAGTCGAGCAGGTGCGCTGGCGCGCCACTGTCGGCTTTATCGATCTCCGGTATCCTCCCAATCGGCCCCGCGGCGCAGTTTTCAATCGATACGATTTCACTCGTCGCCGACCCCTGCGCATCGGAACGCGCGGAGGGTGGGTCGCTTTGACATAACTGTCAAATGCGATCTTTGCTGGTTGCTATATCGATACTGATATGGCTTAAACGATCGATAGAAACCCGCACAGGAGACGGAAAACCATGGCGGCGTTGCGCGATCCCAATGCGATTTCAGGTGGTTACGAGAAATTGCCGGGAGATGGCGAGACGCTGCTGCGCAGCGGCCTCAGTCTTCGCCACATGCGCATGATTGCCGCCTTGGACGATCACGGGCGGGTGAGCGCCGCCGCCCAGGTCATGAACATCTCCCAGCCGGCCGCCTCGCGCATGATCGCCGAGATGGAAGCGGTGCTCGACGTGAAGTTGTGCGAGCGGCTGCCGCGCGGCGTGACGTTGACTCCTTACGGCCAGGCGCTCGCCCGGCGCGCCCGCTCCATCCTGCTCGAGATGCGGGAGGCCGATCGTGAGATTTCCGAGCTCAAGGCCGGCAAGGGCGGCTCCGTATTCCTCGGCGCGGTCACGGCGCCGGCGATCGAGCTGGCCGTGCCGGCGATCCGTGAGATCCGCCGCATCTATCCGCGCATCGAGATCACAATGCAGGTCGAGACCTCGAACGTGCTGGCCCGCGAGCTGATCGCCTCGCGCCACGACTTCATCATCGCCCGCATCCCGGACGATCTCAATCCGCGGCTCTTCGAATCGCGCGTCATCGGCGTCGAGAAGGCCTGCCTCATCGTGCGCCGCGGCCACCCGCTTGCGAGCGGCAAGATGGTGCGGCTGGAAGATACCGCGGCCTATGACTGGGTGTTCCAGTCCGGGGGCTCGCCATTGCGCCAGGCGATGGAAAGCAACTTTTTGAATCGCGACATTCCGCTGCCCGACCGCATCCTCAACACCTCTTCGCTGCTGCTCACCTTGGTGATGGTGGCGCAGTCGGACGCCATCGCGCCGGTCTCGATCCAGGTCGCCAAGTTCATCCAGGGCGGCGATGGGCTGGCCGGCGCCATCGATGTCGTGCAGACCGAGTTCGACATCGAGGTCCGGCCCTACAGTCTGATCACGGTCAGGAACCGCGCGCTCTCGCCCGCCGCCAAGATGCTGCACGACTTCATTTTGCGCGAGGTGGGCTGATGGAACGAGAATGCTACTTGCACGTTCAAACCGATCGGTCGCTCCCTGGAGCCCGTTGCGGGTGAGGAAGGGCTGCCGTGCCCAACAGCTCGGGAGGTTTTTATGGAACGTCGGTTGTTTCTCACCGGAATGCTTGGCGTTGTGGGGGCGGCAGCGCTTGCAAGCCTGGCCGGACCCAGCAAGGCCGTTGCCGGTATTCCCGCCGGCAACGGAATTCTGGATGAATTGGACAAGCCGGATCCGGCCATCTACGAGGAGGATGACCAGGCCGATCTGCTGCAGCCAGCCCAGTACTACCGCCGTCGGTATTACCGTGATCGGTACTACCGCCGCCGCCGGCGCCACGTTTGGAGAAGGGTCTGCCGGCGCTACTGGCGCCATGGCCGGCGTCATGTCCGCTGCTGGCGCCGCCGCGTCTGGATCGGCTTCAGGCTCTAGCGCATGATCATCTAGGTCGATAGCGACCATGTATCCGGGCTGCCGGGTGAATCGCTGACTGGGGTCTTGCATGGATGTGCAAGACCCCAACGCTCGCTTTACAAACAGCCGAATTAGCCCTCGCGCAAGCTGCCCGGCCTAAGGTCGACCCGATGCAATTCCCCCGCAATGCCCGGCAGCCGGCATGAATCGGACGCGCAATTTGGCCCCTTGGTGAGGTCTCACTCAAATCCCTGCGGTGCAAGCTGGAGCGGGTAGCGGGAATCGAACCCGCGCGTTCAGCTTGGGAAGCTGACAAGCTACCATTACATCATACCCGCGTCGGCCACCTCGTTATCATGATGGCAGGGCGTCAAGCAATCGGCAAAGCGGAACCGCGGCTCCATTGCTTGATGCCTTTCCGCGGAATGCGTATCTCTGATATCGCCCCGCCCGAATCGGGCGGCTCGAACCGGAGAATGGCCTTGTCCGCACTGACGCGCTTTCTCGGCGACACGCCGCTCAGGGTATTCCTGAAGCTGCTCGTGGTTTCCTTCCTCGTCGGCCTCGTCATGCATGCCTTCGGCTGGTCGCCGATGGACGTCTTTTACGGCATCCGCCAGTTCTTCGTCGATCTGTGGAATCTCGGCTTCCACGCCATCGACCGCTTCCTGGGCTACATCCTGCTCGGCGCCGCGATCGTCGTGCCGGTGTTCATCCTGCTCAGGATCGCCAGCTACAGGAAATAGCTCGGCGCGGCCTCACGCATATCGCGACGCCACCTCGAACAGGACGGCGTGGCGCGCGGCCAGCGCCGGCACGTCGGTCGAGTAGCCGCCGCCGATGACGCCGCACAGCGGCACGCCCTGCTTGCGGAAATGGCCGATGACCATGTCCTCGCGGGCGGCGATACCGTCGTCGGTGAGCGCCAGCCGGCCGAGCCTGTCCTCGGCATGGATATCCACGCCGGCATTGTAGAAAACGATGTCCCAGCGCCTTTGCCCGGAGAGTTCCGGCAGGATGGCGGCGAGCCGTTCGAGATAGGCGTCGTCGCCTGTCCCGTCCGGCAAGGCGACGTCGACGTCGGAGGCGATCTTGCGCACCGGGTAGTTGCGCTCGCCATGCATGGAAAAGGTGAAGGCGCGAGGCTCGTCCTTGAGAATGTCGGCCGTGCCGTCGCCCTGATGCACGTCGAGATCGACGACCAGCACGTTTTCGACGGCGCCTTCGGCCAGCAGCGCCAGCGCGGCGACGGCGACATCGTTGAAGGTGCAAAAGCCCGCGCCTTGCGCGCGCCTGGCATGATGGCTGCCGCCTGCCGCATTGCAGGCAATGCCATGTTTAAGCGCCAGCCTGGCGGCCAGCACCGTGCCCGCGGTGGCGAGCTGTGCCCTCAATGACACGCGCGGACCGATCGGAAAGCCGATCTCGCGCTCTATTTTCGCCGGTACCTGACAGGCGATCACCTGATCGACATAGTCGGCCGCGTGCGCCAGCTTCAGGCGTGCGGCCGGCGCCGGTTCCGGCATCGAAAGCGCGCCGTGCACGGCTAGACCGCGTAAGCGCAAAGCCTCCATCAACAGCGGATATTTGCTCATCGGAAAGCGATGGTTGACGGCGAAGCCTGCGTCATAGTCGGGGTGATGGACGATCTGCAGTGGCATGAATTGGTGGCTGCGCCAGGTTTGCAATTCGGTTGGCAGCCCGGCGGATATGGTTGCGTGATGCCGGCAAACTGGGGCACATCGGGTCCTCGATCAAGCCGCAAATCGGACAGGCAGCAATCCTTGGACGCGACTCAAGCCAACGCCAGGTCTTTCGTCGTCACCAACCGCTCGGTGCTGGCGATCGCCGTGCCGATGACGCTTGCCTATCTGACGACGCCGCTGCTCGGCATTGTCGACACGGCGGTGGTCGGCCAGTTCGGCGACGCGGCCCTGCTCGGCGGCCTGGCGGCGGGATCGCTGGTCTTCGACGTCGTCTTCACCAGCTTCAACTTCCTGCGCTCCGGCACCACCGGCCTCGTCGCCCAGGCCTTCGGGCGCGGCGATGCGCTGGAGGAGCAGGCGGTGCTATGGCGCGCCGTGCTGATCGCGGTCATCGCCGGCGTCATACTTGCCGCCCTTGCGCCGCTCTTTGCCGTCGCCGGCCAATGGTTCATGGGCGCCGAGCCGCGCGTTAGCGAAGCGATGTCGGTCTACATCCGCATCAGGCTGCTCGCCGCGCCCTTCTCGCTGATCAACTACGCCATACTGGGCTACGTGCTGGGGCGAGGCGAGGGCGGGCTCGGGCTGATGCTGCAGGCGGTGCTCAACGGCATCAACATCGCGCTCTGCTTCCTGCTCGGTCTCGAGCTCGGCTGGGGCGTTGCCGGCGTCGCCTGGGCGACCGTCACCGGCGAGTTCCTGGCCATGCTGCTTGGCCTTGCCATCGTGCTCAACCGTTTCCGCAAGCTGGAGCGGCCGTCGCGCCGGCGTATCCTCGATTTGCCGGCGTACCGGCGCATGCTGTCGCTCAACCGCGACATCATGATCCGCTCCTTCTCGCTGCTTGCCGCCTTCGCGCTGTTCACCAGGCAGGGCGCGCAGTTCGGCACGGTGACGCTCGCCGCCAACGCCGTGCTGATGAATTTCTTCCTCATCGCCGGCTATTTCCTCGACGGCTTCGCCACCGCCGCCGAGCAGCTTGCCGGCCGAGCCATCGGCGCGCATGCGCCCGCCCCGTTCCGGCAGGCAGTCCGGCTGACGCTGATCTGGGGCTTTGGCCTCGCCGGTATCGCCACACTCATCCTGCTGACCGCCGGCGCCAGTCTGGTGGCGCTGGTGACGACCTCGATGGATGTTCGCGCGGTCGCCGACACCTATCTTCCCTGGGCCGCCTTCACGGCGCTGAGTGGTGTGCTCGCCTTCCAAATGGACGGCGTCTTCATCGGCGCCACCTGGTCGCGCGACATGCGCAACATGATGCTGTTGTCGTTCCTCATCTTCAGCGCTGCGCTCATCACCCTGGCGCCGGCATTCGGCAACAGCGGCCTGTGGGCATCGCTGCATGTTTTCCTGCTGGTGCGCGGCTTGAGCCTGCTGACGGTGCTCAGGCTCAGAGTGAGGACAGCTTTCAGCTGATTGGTTTCGAAGCCCAGCGCTCGCAAGCCGAGTCGCGCAGATCCCGGATCGAGCCAAGCCGCTCACGCTCCACGTATCGCGCCATGCCGGCAATGATGCGCCCGGGCAGCGCCGGCCCGGCATAGATCATGCCGGTGTAGAGCTGGACCAGATCCGCCCCGGCGCGGATCTTCTCCAGCGCCGTTTCGGTGGAGTCCACCCCGCCCACGCCGATGAGGGCAATGCTTGGGCCGAGCAGCTTGCGCATACGGGCGAGAACCGCGGTCGAACGCTCGAACAATGGTTTCCCTGAAAGACCGCCGGTTTCATTCGCCACGCCGCCGCTTCGCAATCCTGTCCTTGCAAGCGTCGTGTTGGAGACGATGACGCCGTCGATCTTCTTCTCGGCGACTTCGGCGGCGATGTCTTCGAGCTCCGCCTCGACGAGGTCCGGCGCGATCTTGAGGAAAATCGGCGGCTGCGCGGGGGCCGCGGCACGGGCGGCCATCACCCGTGACAAGAGCTCGCCGAGCTGCTCGCGCGCCTGCATGTTGCGCAGGCCCGGCGTGTTGGGCGAGGAGATATTGACCGTCAGATAACTTGTATGGGGCGCGAAGCGGGCGACGCCGCGCTTATAATCGGCGATGCGATCGGCGCTGTCCTTGTTGGCGCCGATGTTGACGCCGACGATGCCCGGCCGCCCCTTGCGCGCGGCAAGACGCTTTTCGGCGGCCGCATGGCCCTCATTGTTGAAGCCCAGCCGGTTGATCACCGCCTCGTCCGCCGTCAGCCGGAAGATGCGCGGCTTCGGATTGCCGGCTTGCGGCAGCGGCGTGATGGTGCCGACCTCGGCGAAGCCGAAGCCAAGCCCAAGCAGCGCGTCCGGCACTTCGGCGTTCTTGTCGTAGCCGGCGGCCATGCCGAGCGGGTTGGGGAAATCGAGGCCGCAAAGGCTGACCTTCAGCCGCGCGTCATGCTTCAGGCGCCGCGGCGCCGTCGCGCCGACCGGCAGCCCGCAGCGCAGCGCCGCGATCGACAGGCCGTGCGCGGTTTCCGGATCGAAGGAGAAAAGCAGCTTTTGGCCGATCCGGTCGAGCACGCTCATTCGCCCTCCAGCGTCGGGAATTCGTGGCCTCCCGCGCCGAGCGGCAACGGCTTTACCCAGAGAACCGCATCAAGGTCGAGCTCGGCGTAGAGATGCGGGAACAGGGCGCCGCCGCGCGAGACCTCGTATTTCAGCGCATCAGCCAGCCTTGCCGCGTCGATCGCGATCAGCAGCAGGTCCGTCTGCCCCGCGAAATGCTTGGCCGCCGTCTCGCGAACCTGGCCGGCGGTGGAGAAATGGATGAAGCCATCGGCGATGTCGATCGGCGCGCCGGCGAAGCGCCCGTTCCTCTCGGCTTCGCGCCAAAGCGCCTCGGGCGCGATCTTGTAGATAATCTGAGACATTGTCGCGCTATAATCCGAACCGAAGGTGCGGGGAAGGCTCGAAGCTCGACTCTTCCCCATTTCCGGCGCAAACCTGTGATAGCCCGCCTTCACTGGCTCATGGAGGAACAACATGCGTCTGCAGCACATCGTGATCCCCGCGGCGCTTTGCTCGCTGGTTGCCGCGTCCGCCTATTCCGAGGAAACCGATCACTACCGTTTGGAGAAGTCGGCCAACGGCTATGTCCGCATGGACACAAGGACCGGCGCCATGTCTGTCTGCGAGGAGCGCTCGGGCCAGCTCGTCTGCAAGATGGCCGCCGACGAGCGGGCCGCCTACCAGGACGAGATCGACCGGCTGGACAATTCGCTCAAGGCGCTCGACGCGCGCGTCGCCAAGCTCGAGAATTCGCTCTCGGCCCGGCTGGAATCGCAACTGCCGAGCGAAGAGGATTTCAACAAGACGATGGGCTACATGGAGCGCTTCTTCCGGACCTTCAAGGACATCGTCAAGGACCTGGACAAGGAAGACGGCGACGGCAAGCTGAACCAGCAGAAGACCTGATTGCAAAGCCGCCTTGGGGAAAACCCCGCGCGCGGCCTTTGTCGCTTGAAAACGCGCCGCGTCGCCGCATAATCATTCCGGTCCCCGCAAGAAGCACACAATGATGATGGGATCGGGGGAGGAATATTTGCCGTCGGGCCACACTTTCGTCATTGCCGACGACCATCCGCTTTTTCGCGGCGCGCTGAAGGAGGCGCTTGCCGGCATCGGCGACGTTGCCGCCATCCACGAGGCTGGCGATTTCGAAAGCGCCAAGGCGCTGGTGCTTGCCAATGAAGATATCGATATGGTGCTGCTCGACCTGTCGATGCCGGGCGCCAGCGGCCTCTCCGGCCTGATCTCGCTGCGCGGCATCCATCCGGCGGTGCCGCTGGTGGTGGTATCGGCGCATGACGATCCCGTCACCATCCGCCGCGCGCTCGATCTCGGCGCTTCCGGCTTCATCTCCAAATCGGCCAGCATGGACGAGATCCGCGGCGCCGTGCAGGCGGTGCTTGCCGGCGACATTGCCGCGCCGGCCGGCATTGAGCTCGGCGTCGAGCGCGACCCGGAAATCTCCGACCTGATCAAGCGCCTGCAGGCGCTGACGCCGCAGCAGACGCGGGTGCTCGGCATGCTGGCGGAGGGCCTGCTCAACAAGCAGATCGCCTATGAGCTCGGCGTCTCCGAGGCCACCATCAAGGCGCATGTCTCGGCCATCCTGCAGAAGCTCGGCGTCGACAGCCGCACCCAGGCGGTCATCCAGCTGTCGAAGATCGGCGGCGACCCGCTGCAGCCGGTCGGCTGATCGCAGGCACCTCAGGCGAAGCTTTCACCCTAACTGAACCCGACCAGCGCGGATCGATCATGCGGTCGCTTCGCGTCGGGTCGATGGCTGCGCCCCTCAGCGATAGTTTTCGACGGCCGAGCCCAACTGCGACGCGGCATCATCCTCGGTCGGGCCTGAAGGATTTCGCGCCCGCCCGATCGCGGCGCCGAGGCCCAGCGAAGCGATCGCCACCAGTGGAATGCCGGCGATCCAGGGCAGGCGCGGCGCGAGCGCATAGAGCGCCGTGCCGATCGACGGTCCGAGCGAGTCCTTGAGGTCGACCGCCACAGACGAGGCGGCCATATAGGAAGCGCGTCGCGGCGATGGTGCGAGCGCGTTGACGGCGGTCGGCACGAGCGGCCCGACCAGCATCTGTCCCACCGAGCAGAAGCTGACTGCGACGACCAGCGAAAGTATCGCCGGCGAGGTCGCCAGCAGGGCAAAGGCGGCGATGGTCGAGATGCCGGCGCCTGCTGCCAGCCAAAGCGCCGATCGCGTCTCGGCAAAGCGGCTGACCAGCATCTGCAAACCGACCGTCAGGGCGGCCGCATGGGCAAACAGCGCGCCGACACCGGACGGGGTGAGCGTGTCGGCATCCTGCGCATAGAGCGGGATGACCGCTTCGATCCAGTTGCCGGAAATCTCGAACAGCACGACCCAGGCGAGCAGCTTTGCCAGGCGGCCGTCGTGGAAGGCCGGCAGCAGCGCCGACAGGCCTTCCTCTTCCTCCGTTTCCCCATGGTCGGCTGCGGCATGGCCGCGCGTCTCGGCGAATGCGGCAAGCATGACGATGCCGCCGAAGAGCAGCATACCGCCGCCGGCCAGGAACACGCTGCCAAGCGAAACGAGCGCCAGCAGGGCGCCGCAGGCCGGGCCGAGGATCTGTCCGGCGCTCGAGCTGACGCGCGCCATGCCGAACCAGCGCGGATGCGCCGACGGTTCCGTCACATCGGCGATAGCTGTGAGGATGGTCGGGTGTAGCACCGACTCGCATATGCCGGTCAAAAGCAGCACGGCCGCGGTGGCGGCGACGCCGTGGACGAAGAACAGCGCGACGAAGCCGCAACCGACGCCGAGCGAGGACAGGATCAGCACCGGGCGCCGGCCGATCCGGTCGGCGATGCCGCCGATCAGCGGCGCGGCGATCAATTCGCCGCCGGCATAGCAGGCAAACAAAAGCCCGATCGCGCCGATCGGAATGTTCGCCTCGCCGCTCGCCCAGAGCGGAAAGAAGGGCACCAGCGCGCCGTCGGCGAAACCGGCGCAGAAGAACAGGAACAGGCCGAGCAGAGCCGGGCGCGGCAGCCCGCGCCAGGACGATGGGAGGAAGGTCATGGATGTCACCTACGCGTCAAAGGCCCGAAGGCCGGGATTGCGCGTTGGTTGACGTAAACGCCTACGGCTGCCTCAGAAGCAGCATGGGGTAGTTTCGAGCAGGCCTTAGCCGAGCCGCATCGACAGCTCCACGTCGTCGCCGAACGGCGTCGACATATAGCCGCCGGCCGGCGCGCGCACCCGCTCCAGATAGTCGGGCGAGAAGTCGGCGTTGTCGGCGATGACCAGTGCGCCGGGCCTGAGCCGGCTCTCGACCAGGCTCAGTATCTCCGGATAGAGCGCCTTGGCGCCGTCGAGCAGCAGGAGGTCTATCCGGTCAGGCAGGTCGGTGCTGAGCGTTTCCAGCGCATCGCCCTCGCGGATCTCCACCAGGTCGATGAGGCCGCCTTCGGTCAGATTGGCCTTGGCCCGCGTTACCTTCGACGGCTCGAATTCCGTCGTGATCAGCCGACCGCCGTCATTGTCGCGCAGCGCCGCGGCAAGATAGAGCGTCGAGATGCCGAACGATGTGCCGAATTCGACGATGATGCGCGCGCCGGTGCTGCGCGCCAGCATGTAGAGCAGCGTGCCGGTCTCCGGCGAGACCGCAAGCCACAGGTTCTTCAGGCTGCCGTAGAACTGGCGATACTCGGTCTTGCTGTGGAGCAGGCGCGTCCGTTCCTCGCGCGAGTACCGTGCGATCGCCGGGCTGGTCGCCGCGTCGGCTTCCTTGAACAGGCGGGCGAGCAGCGGTGCCAAAGGGGTTGCGGTCAGGGTGGTCATGGCTGTCTCCGGCGGGGTTCTTGTGTTGCTTCGAAAAATACGAATAATCCTTCAGGTTTCCAATTCGCATTTCGGCGCGCGACCATGATCCAACGCTCAAGCCCTTCAATTTCCACCCGAAAACAGCCCAAACAGGCGCGCGCCACGGAGCTGGTCGCGGCGATTTTAGAGGCGGCTGCTCAGGTTTTGGCTGCTGAAGGCGCGCAGCGTTTCACCACCACGCGCGTTGCCGAAAGGGCGGGCGTCAGCGTCGGTTCGCTCTACCAGTATTTCCCGAACAAGGCGGCCCTGCTGTTCAGGTTGCAGAGTGACGAATGGCGCCAGACGACAGAGCTTTTGTGCAGCATTCTCGAAAATACCGGGCTATCACCGCTCGAGCGGACAAGAACGCTGGTCCACGCCTTCATCCGCTCCGAATGCGAGGAGGCGGCGATGCGCGGCGCGCTGAACGACGCCGCGCCGCTCTATCGGGATGCGCCGGAGGCTGAGGAGGCGAGGGCGGCGGCGAGCCGGACCGTCGAGACCTTCATGCGCGAGACGCTTCCTGACGCGCCGGACCGCGGCCGCGCCCTGGCCGGCGACCTGATCATCAAGACGCTGAGCGCCGTGGGGGCGGATTTCTCGGAAAAGGAGCGAACGGCCGATGAGATCGAAGCCTATTCTGATGCGCTGGCCGACATGTTCTGCGCCTATCTCCGAAGCCTCGGGCATCGCGGCTGATAGCAGTGCTTTGTCTCTATTCGGCGGCCGGCGCCAGCGGCCTGACGCGCGCCATCATCGAGCGCAGCACGGCCGGCTTCAGCGGCTTGTTGATCACCGGAATGTCGAGCCGGCCGGCAGCCGCGCGCACCTCGCTGGAGCGGTCGGCGGTGACCAGCACGCAGGGCAGGTCCTGCCCGTAGGCGGCGCGCAGCGTGGCGACCGCATCGAGCCCGGTGCCGCCGTCGAGATGATAGTCTGCCAGCACGAGGTCCGGCTTCGGCGCGCCGGGCTTCAGGAGATCGCCTGATCCCGAAGCCGTCTCGACACGGCATCCCCAGCCTTCGAGCAGCAGCCGCATGCCGTCGAGGATGCGCGCGTCATTGTCGATGCACAGCACATTGAGCCCGGCAAGCGTCGAGGCGGAGCGGGCCGGCGCCTTGCCGGCCTCGCGCGGCGGCGCGGCGACCGCCGCGACCGGCAGAATCACGGAAAAGCGCGTGCCCTTGCCGGGGTTGGAGTAGATGCGGATTTCGAGCCTCAGCACCCTGGCAATGCGGTCGACGATGGAGAGCCCCAGGCCAAGGCCTTCGGCCTCGCGCGCGCCCTCGTCGAGGCGCGTGAACTCGTGGAAGACTGTGCTGAGCTTGTCGCCGGCAATGCCGATGCCGGTGTCGATCACCTGGATCTCGGCCAGCTCGCCGCGTCGCCGCACCCCAACCAGAATGCGCCCCTGGCGCGTGTATTTGATGGCGTTGGAAACGAGATTCTGGATTAGCCGGCGCAACAGGTTCCGGTCGGTCATGACGCCGAGCGAGGATGGGATGATCTTCAGATCGAGCTTCTTTTCGGCGGCAAGCGGGCGAAAATCGTTGCCGATCTGACCGAGCAGTCCGCCGAGGTTGAAAGCGGTATTGTCCGGCTTCATCGCGCCGGCATCGAGCCGCGAGATGTCGAGCACCGCGCCGAGGATGGTCTCGACCGATTCCAGCGAGGATTCGATGTTCATCGCGGCCTTGCCGGCCGGTCCCTTGCCCGCCTTCTCGATCAGCGACGAGCAATAGAGGCGGGCGGCGTTGAGCGGCTGCAGGATGTCATGGCCGGCGGCGGCGAGGAAGCGCGTCTTGCCGAGGTTTGCCTCCTCGGCCAGCATCTGCGCCTGCGCCAGTTCCTCGTTGACGCGGGTGAGCTCGACGGTGCGGGTCTTGACCCGTTGCTCCAGCGATTCATTGGCCCGCTTCAGCGCCAGGTCCTGCTCGACGCGGCCGGAGATGTCGGCATAGGTGGCGACGATGCCGCCGTCGGGCATCGGGTTGGAGCGCAGCTCCAGGATGCGGCCGCTGGTCTTGAGCTCCATCTGCCACGGGCCAGCGAAACTGGTCAGCCGGTTGAGCATCGTCACGCGCTGGTCGGCGGGAATATCGCCGCGCTCGGCGAGATGATGGAGGATCCGGTCGAGCGAGACGCCGACCTGGCCCATCTCGTCCGGCAGGTCGAACAGCAGCCGGTATTGCCGGTTCCAGCAGATCAGTCGGAAATCGCGATCGAAGACAGTGATGCCTTGCTCCATCTGGTCGAGCGCGATCTGCAAAAGGTCGCGATTGTGCTGCAGCGCCTCGGTGGCGTCGTCGAGCAGCTTGAAGGCATCCTTGGAGTCGCGATCGTTGCGGCGAAAGAGCAGCGACAGGATCAGCCGCGCCGAGGACGAGCCGACGGCGCTCGCCAGCAATTGCTCAGAGAAGCGGATGACATCCATGCTGGCCTGTTCGGTGCCGTGCAGGGAGACTTTCGCGTCCCTCTCGAAGGATTGGAACGAGCGCTCCGTGCGCTCGACGCCGAGATAGCGTGAAATCGTATCCTTCAGGTCGTTGACGGTGACGGCGGTGCGGAAGCGGCGCAGGCTGGGCATCGGGCCTGCCTCGCGCGGCACGAAGATCGCCGCCTGGATGCGCTCCAGCGGCACGGATGCGCGGGAGAGGGAGCCGAGGACGAAAAACAGCGCATTGACCGAGAGGCTCCACAGCACGCCATGATTCAGCGGCTCGCCGACGGTGCCGAACAGCGCCTGCGGCCTCAGCGCCTCGAAGCCGAACAGCCCGTGGACGACGATATCGGTAGAGGGGGCGACGAGTGAAGGCAGGAGCAGCGTGTAACCCCAGACGGCGATGCCGGCGACCATGCCGAGGGCTGCGCCCCGGCCGTTGGCGCGGCGCCAGATCAGCCCGCCGATCAGGGCCGGAGCGAATTGGGCAATCGCGGCAAACGACATTAGGCCGATCGAGGACAGCCGCGCGCTATTGGTGCTCTCGCGATAATAGAGGAAGGCGATGAACAGCATGATGAAGATCGAGGCGCGGCGCACGTTGAGGATCAGCGTCGACCAGTCCTCGTTCTCCGAAGAACTCGTCTTGAGCACGCGGCGCACGAACAGCGGAATGACGAGATCATTGGAGATCATGATCGAAAGCGCGACGCTCTCGACGATCACCATCGCGGTCGCCGCCGACAGTCCACCGACGAAGGCGGCCATGGCCAGCACGTCATGGCCGCTGAACAGCGGCAGCGACAGCACATAAAGGTCGCTGCTGGTCTTGCCGCCGACCAGCGACAGGCCGGCAAAGGCGATCGGCAGCACGAAGAGGTTGATGGCCACGAGGTAGAGCGGGAACACCCAGGTCGCCGTGCGCAGCTCCGCCTCGCTGCGGTTCTCGACGATGGTGACGTAGAACTGCCGCGGCAGCATCAGCACGGCAAACCCGCTCAAGCCGGTCAGCACCAGCCAGGTTGCCAGGGAGGTGCTGTAGCTCATCGCCTGGCGCACCTGGCTGTTTCCGGCAAGCCTGGCGAACATGTCGCCGGGCCCGCCGAAGATCAGGAACATCACCATCAGGCCGATGGCGAGAAAGGCGGCGAGCTTGACCACGGTCTCGACCGCCACCGCCAGAACCAGTCCGTCCTGATGTTCCGTGGCATCGGCATGGCGGGTGCCGAACAGCACCGCGAACAGCGCCAAAAGCATCGCCACCACCAGCGAGATATCGCTGACGAACGGATCGAAAGAGGGGGGCGAGCCCGTATAGTGCTCGACCATCAGGCTGACGGAACCCGAGATCGCCTTGAGCTGCAGCGCAATGTAGGGCACCGCGCCGATGGTCGCGATCAGCGTCGCGATCGCCGCGACGGTGAAGCTCTTGCCGTAGCGGGCTCCGAGGAAGTCCGCGATCGAGGTGATCTTCTCGCTTTTTGCCAGCCGGATCATGCGGTTGAGCAGCGGGAAGCCGAATACGAAGACCAGCACTGGACCGGTATAGATGCCGAGGAATTCGAGGCCGCGCTCGGAGGAAAGGCCGACCGAGCCGAAGAAAGTCCAGGAAGTGCAGTAGATGGCGAGGCTGAGCGCGTAGATGAAAGGCCGCGCCCGGCCGAGCCCGGCTGCCACCGAGCGCCGGTCGCCGACGCTGGCGATGGCGAAAAGCAGCGTCACATAGGCGATCGCGATGATGACGACGAACCAGCCTTGCACGGTCCGCACTTCCTCCCTGGCCGGTTTCCTCATCCGGTCGTTAAGACGCAACCACAGCTTGGAGCCCAAGTCCATCGCGGCTTTTGGCGCATATGCGGCTGACGAGGCAGGTAAGCACAAACCGGTGTCTTCGCCCTTTTTTCCGGTTTTTCAACCGGGGGTTTTTGTTATTGTGGCTTCGGATCGGTGCCGGAGAGCCGGGGCGGCTGCACGGCCGGTCATGGCAAGGAGGGCCGAATGCTGAAAGAATTCCAGGAATTCATTTCCAAGGGCAATGTGATGGACTTAGCCGTCGGCGTCATCATCGGCGCCGCCTTCGGCAAGATCGTCGACTCGCTCGTCAACGACATCATCATGCCGATCATCGGCGCGATTTTCGGCGGGCTGGACTTCAACAACTACTTCTTCGGGTTGTCATCGAACGTCCATTCGGCCACGCTGGCCGATGCCAAGAAAGAAGGCGCCGTCTTCGCCTATGGCAGCTTCATCACGGTCGTGCTGAATTTCCTGATTCTTGCCTTCATCATCTTCCTGATGGTCAAGGCGGTGAACAATCTGCGCAGGCGGCTGGAGCGCGAGAAGCCGGCTGCTGCCGCGGCACCGCCGCCCGCCGACGTACAGCTTCTGACTGAGATCCGCGACCTGCTGGCGAAAAGGTAACTCCTCAACGGGCGCCCTGGACCAAAACCCCGGCCGCTTGCGGCCGGGGTTTTCTGTTTGCGGCTGTCGTAAAAGAGGCTAGCAGTCGCGAAAAAACGGACGGATTCTTGCATGACCCTGATCGAGACCTTGCGCGCCGAAGCCCGCGCGGCGCCCGAAAGCGGCATCGTCGCTGTCGTCAATCATGGCCGCCTGCGCGAAGGGCTGATCCCGCTCTGGGCCGGTGAGGGCGATCTGCCGACGCCTTCCTTCATCAGCGATGCCGCCGCCAAAGGGCTGGCCGATGGCGAGACGTTCTACACTTGGCAGAAGGGCATTCCCGCGCTCAGGCAGGCGCTCGCCCGCTACTACGCCAGGCACTTCGGCAAGGCCTTCGCAGAGGAGGAGTTCATCGTCACCGGATCCGGCATGCACGCCATCCAACTGGCCATCGACGCGATCGCCGGCAGCGGCGACGAGGTGATCTACCTCTCGCCGGCTTGGCCGAATTTCGCAGCGGCCGCCGGCGTGGCGGGCGCCGTTCCGGTGCCGGTCACCCTCGACCAGTCCGACAATGGCTGGTCCTGCGATGTCGAAAAGATCGCCTCCGCGATCACGCCGCGCACGAAGCTGTTGTTCATCAACACGCCGTCCAACCCGACCGGCTGGACCGCCGACAGGCAGACGCTGCAGGCAATCCTCGATCTCGCGCGCCAAAAGGGCCTGTGGATCATTGCCGACGAGATCTATTCGCTGTTCCACTACGGCCATGGCCGCGCGCCGTCCTTCCTCGACGTCGCCACGGCCGACGACCGTATCCTGTTCGTTAACAGTTTCTCCAAGAACTGGGCGATGACGGGTTGGCGTGTCGGCTGGATCAAGACCCATCCAGCCTTGCAGCAGGTGTTCGAAAACCTGATCCAGTACTCGACCTCGGGCGTCGCCCAGTTCATGCAGCGCGGCGCGGTCGCTGCCCTCGACGAGGGCGACGGCTTCATCACCGAACAAGTGGAGCGTGCACGCGCCGCTCGCGATCTCGTCTGCGACATACTCGGCGCGACCGGCAAGGCGCGTTTCACCGTGCCGCAGGGAGCGTTCTATCTGTTCTTCAGGGTCGACGGCATCACCGATTCCCGAACCGCCGCCTTCGACATCGTCGACAACGCCAATGTCGGCCTGGCGCCTGGCACCGCCTTCGGCCCCGGCGGCGAAGCCTTCCTCAGACTATGCTTCCACCGCCGCCTCGATCAGCTCGAGGAAGCGGCGCATCGCCTGGCGAGGTGGATAAAGACGGTGTGAGAAAGGCGGCTTCAGCCGCCTGACTTCGGCACCAGCAGCGGAATGATCCGGTCGCTCTTGGCGACGGCGGGACGGCCGGAGCTGGCATAGGGAATGCCCAGCGCATCCCAGGTCTCGACCAGCGCATCCTGCAATTGGGCGATCAGCGCGTCCGAATGGAATGGCGTCGGCGTGATGCGCAGCCGCTCGGTGCCGCGCGGCACCGTCGGATAATTGATCGGCTGGATGTAGATGCCGTGCACGCCAAGCAGCCGGTCGCTGGCCATCTTGCAAAGCTCGGGGTCGCCGACCTGCACCGGCACGATATGCGTGGCTGAGTCCATCACCGGCAGCCCGGCCGCGGCAAGCACCTGCTTGGTGCGCGCCGCCTGGCGCTGCTGCGCGTCGCGCTCGGTCTGCGAGCGCTTGAGATGCCGGATCGAGGTGGTGGCGGCCGCGGCGATCGCCGGCGGCAGCGCGGTGGTGAAGATGAAGCCCGGCGCATAGGAACGCACCGCATCGATGACGGCGCTGGTGCCGGCGATGTAGCCGCCCAGCGTGCCGAAGGCCTTGGCCAGCGTGCCCTCGATGATATCGATGCGCTCGGCCAGGCCTTCGCGTTCGGTGATGCCGCCGCCGCGCGGCCCGTACATGCCTACGGCATGGACCTCGTCGATATAGGTCATGGCGTTGTAGCGCTCGGCGAGCTCGACAATCTGCCTAATCGGCGCGATGTCGCCGTCCATCGAATAGACGCTTTCGAAGACGATCAGCTTGGCGCGCTCGCGCCCCGCGGCCTGCAAGAGGCTCTCTAGATGCGCCACGTCATTGTGGCGGAAGATCTTCTTCTCCGCGCCCGAGCGCCGCACGCCTTCGATCATCGAGGCATGGTTGAGCTCGTCCGAGATGATCAGGCAGTTGGGCAGAAGCCTGGCGATGGTCGAGATCGAGGCCTCGTTGGAGACGAAGCCGGAGGTGAAGACCAGCGCTGCCTCCTTGTCATGCAGGTCGGCGAGCTCCTGCTCGAGCTCGACCAGCGGGTTGGAGGTGCCGGAAATGTTGCGGGTGCCGCCGGCGCCCGAGCCCATCTTGGCGGCCGCGTTCTGGAAGGCGGCAATCACGTCCTCGTTCTGGCCCATGCCGAGATAGTCGTTGGAGCACCATACGGTGATTTCCTGGGCGCGGCCGTTGGAACGCCAGATGGCGCGCGGGAACTTGCCCACGATGCGCTCCAGGTCGGCGAAAACGCGGTAGCGACGCTCGGCGTGGAGCTGGTCGATCGCATCCTCGAAGAACCGCTGATAGTTCATGTCGACTTCCCAATTTTGCGCCGGATCATAATCACTGCCCCATGCCGCGTCCACCGCGCCCAACCGGTCAAAATGCCACGCCCGTGCCCTGTTCCTAACGATGCCGGATCGTGGCCTATTCCCTGCTGTTTGAAGCAACTTGGTTTCAGTACGATGCCTCGGGCGCGACGAACTGTTACGGACTTAACACATAGGGAGGCTAGTGGGCTTGCGGCGGGTTTTCCAGCGCGGTGGCTGTTGAGACAGTTTCCGACAAATCTTGATCAGCGAGGTAGATGATGACGGTTTTGGTGACAGGCGGTGCCGGTTATATCGGCAGCCACATGGTCTGGGAACTGCTGGACGCCGGCGAGAGCGTCGTGGTGCTCGACCGGCTTTCCACCGGTTTCGAATGGGCGGTCGCCCCGGAAGCAAGGCTCACCGTCGGCGATGTCGCCGATCGTGATCTGGTCGGCCGGATCATCCGCGACAACAAGGTCGACGCCATCATCCACTTCGCCGGCTCGATCGTGGTGCCGGAATCGGTCGCCGACCCGCTTGGCTATTACGAAAACAACACCTGCAAGACCCGCACGCTGATCGAAACGGCGGTGCGCGAGGGCGTGCCGCATTTCATCTTCTCCTCCACCGCCGCCGTCTATGGCGGCGCCGGGCTGGAGCCGGTGCGTGAGGATGCCCGCCTTGCGCCGGAATCGCCTTACGGCCTTTCCAAGCTGATGAGCGAATGGATGCTGCGCGATGCAGCGTTGGCGCACGACATCCGCTATACGGCGCTGCGTTATTTCAATGTCGCCGGCGCCGATCCAAAGGGCCGGACCGGACAATCGACGCCCGGCGCCACGCATCTCATCAAGGTCGCCTGCGAGACCGCGCTCGGCAAGCGGCCCTTCATGCAGGTCTTCGGCACCGATTATGCGACGCCGGACGGCACCTGCATGCGCGACTACATCCATGTCAGCGATCTCGCCGCCGCGCACCGGTTGGCGCTGCAGCGGCTGCGTGATGGCGGCGGCAGTCTCGTCGCCAATTGCGGCTACAGCCACGGCTATTCGGTGCTCGAGGTGATCGACAGCGTGCGCCGCGCCTTCGGCCATGACTTCGATGTGCGCATGGGGGACCGCCGGCCGGGCGACGCCCCCGCCGTGGTCGCCAATTCCGAGCTTGCCCGCAAGGAATTCGGCTGGACGCCGCAGCGCGACGATCTCGACCTGATCGTCAACGACGCGCTGGCCTGGGAACGGATCCTGACGACCAAGAACTCCGTTCGAAACTGATCTGTTGGGCCAAGGGCTCGTCCGGCGCGTTTGGACGCGGTATTGAGCCTCATGCAGCGGCGGCGCGCGGGCCCGCCGCTGCGATGATGCTTGAGGGAACGGCATGAAGGTCTTGGTTCTCGGCGCCGGCGTGGTTGGCACGGCGGCCGCCTATTATCTGGCAAGGGACGGTCACGAGGTGACGGTGATCGAGCGCCATGAAGCGGTGGCGCGCGGCACTAGCCAGTCGAATGCCGGCCTGGTCTCGCCGGGCGACGCCACAGCCTGGGCTTCGCCCGCGGCGCTGAAGACCTTCCTGCGCGCGCTCTGGAACCACGATCTCGGCATCAAGGTCAGGCTGCGCCTCGATCCCTATTTCTATGCCTGGAGCCTGCGCTTCCTGCGCGAATGCACGGTGACCCGGCTGCGCGCCAACACCGACGTCAAGTTGAGGCTCGCGCTCCATTCTCGCGAGTGCATCAATCAATTGTCGGAGGAAACCGGCATCCATTATGACGAGCGCAAGAAGGGCATTCTCTACTTCTTTCGCTCGCAAAAAAGCCTGGACACCGGCACCGACAATTACCGCTATCTGGGCGAGCACGGCCTGCCGATCGAGATCGTCGACCGCGAGCGTCTGGTCGAGCTGGAGCCTGGTCTTGCCGGCGTGAAGGAAAAGATCGCCGGCGGCATCTATTCGCCGATCGACCAGACCGGCGATTCCAAGCAGTTCACCGACCGGCTCGCCGCCTATGCAGCCGAGAGGCTCGGCGTGAAGTTCCTGTTCGGCACGACGGTTGAGGGCTTTGACATTGAGGGAGATCGGGTGCGCGCGGTGATGACCTCGGCAGGACCGGTCACCGGCGATGCTGTCGTCATTTCCATGGGACCGGAAAGCGGCCTGCTCGGCCGCCGCTACGGTATCGACCTGCCGGTCTATCCGGTGAAGGGTTACACCGCGACCATCCCGCTCGAGGACGAGAGCAAGGGGCCGACCATGGGCGGCGCCGACGAGGACCGGCTGATCGGCTATTCCAGGCTCGGCAATCGCCTGCGCATGTCTTCGACGGCCGAATTCACCGGCTTCGACCGTAGCTTCAAGCCGGGCGATTTCCGGACCATCCTGGAAACCGGCAAGGATCTTTTTCCCGGCGCCTTCGACGAGAAGAAGGCCCTGCTCTGGGCCGGCCTGCGGCCGATGATGCCGAATTCGGTGCCGGTCATCGGCCAGGCGAAATACCGCAATCTCTATCTCGACACCGGCCACGGCCATGTCGGCTGGACCATGGCCTGCGGCTCGGGGCAGTTCCTAGCCGATGTCGTCGCCGGCAGAAAGCCGCAGATCGATCCGCGGGGACTGCTTTACGGGACGGCGCGCTGAAGGCTTTTAATTGCCGAGGTCGGCGCTGCCCCTCATCCGCCTGCCGGCACCTTCTCCCCGTTGAACGGGGAGAAGAGAGCTGTGGCCATGCCGACACGCATTTCCGCGGCGTTGAAAATTGGCGAAATCGCCGGTGACGGCCTCTTTCTCCCCGTCACTATACGGGGAGAAATGCCCGGCAGGGCAATGAGGGGCAGAGCCAACCTATCAAGTAGAGCGGCGCCAAGCCCGAGCATATCCGCCCCAGGACTGATCGGTCGGTGGTTCCGTGCGCTCACCCTTGCTCATCGCGATGACGCGATCTGAGGCTAACAAGGCCGCGCCGATGCTGGTCCCGGTCGAGGTCTCTGACGCAATGACCGGTCGCTCGGTAGCTGCCGCCAGCATTCTGATGAAAAGCGGGTTCTGCGCGAAAGGTCCCTCGACGGTCGTCGGTCCGTCGCCGCCGATCAATTCCAGGCAGGTCGCGGTCGTCAGCGCCAGATAGAACGAGATGGTGGCGAAGCGCTGGCCGGCGCTTAGGTTCTCGGCATTGACCCATTGCGCGCCGCGATGCGGAAACGGTCCCGAACCCCGCTGAGTGGCAGGCAGGAGCAGCACCTGCCGCGCCAGAACGGCGGCAACATCGTCTTCGCTCCATTCCTGGCTTTGGCCGTCGGTCAGAAGCGAGAACTCGCGCCCACCCATGAAGCGCGCCGAAGGCACCGGATCGCCGAGCGCGTTGACATTGACCAGGGTGTCGCGCGCCGGGTCGAGCTCGACCCTCCTGCCGCCCACCGCCATCGACACCACCCATGTGCCGGTCGAGACGACGGAGAAGGGCGGTGTGTCGGATAAAAGGTGCGGCAGCAGCGAGGCGTTGGAATCGTGCAGTCCGCAGAACACGGGCGTCTGCGGGTCGAGCCCTGTCCGCCGCGCCAGCTCCGGCAGGATCGGGCCAAGCCGATCCTTTGCCGGTCGCACCGGCGCCATCAGCCGGCGCCAGCCCATCCTGTCGACCAGCGACGAGTAATCGGACGTCCAGGGATTCCAGAGATCGGTGTGGCAGCCGAGCGAGCTCACCTCATTGGCGGCGACGCCGGTCAGCCGCAGCGCCCAATATTGCGGATACATCAGCATCGCGGCGGCCATAGCGAAGTCCGCCGGGAAACGCTTCTGCTGCCAGAAGAACTGCGCGCCGAGATTGAGACCGATGGGCAGCCGCGGCGTGCCGGTTTCGCCGAAGGGCGGACGCACGGCGTCATAATCGGCCGCAAGCTGGTCGGGGCCGTCGAATTCGTAATCGAGCACAGGCAGCACCAGTTCGCCCGAGCCGTCGACCAGCGCGCCGGTCGCGCCATGCGTGGTGATCGAGATTGCATCGATCCGCCGTTCGCGGTTGAGATCGGCGAGGCTGTTTAGGATGAACGTCCACAGCGCCTCGACATCGTGATGCGGGTAGGGCGCCTGCCGCACTGGCGCGTTGGCGATACGGCGCAGCCCAATCTCGCTCAGCGTCGCGAGATCGACCAGCGCCATCTTGGCGTTGGTCTTGCCGATATCGATGACGGCGACGATCATGCCATATGGAACACGGTTTCCAGCGGCGCCGCCACCGGCTCGTTGTCGGGTTTGGTCTCCATGACATCGGCCATGTGCGCCCACCAGCGCTGCATCACCGGGTGCTTCGGAAGATCGGCCATGCCGTGATCATCGCGGCGCCACAGCACCCCGAACAGGATGTTGGTCTCCTCGTCGAGATGGATCGAATAGTCGGAGACGCCGGCCTCTCTCAGCAGCGCGACCAGCTCGGGCCAGATCTCGTCATGCCGGCGCTTGTACTCGGCCTTCATGCCGGGATTGAGCTTCATCTTGAAGGCGTATTTCTCCATCAGGCGAAGCGCCCTTCGCGCAGCCGCCGCCAGACGATCGGCAGCGCAATGACGATGATCAGCAGCAGGCCGATGAAGATCGACATGACAATGCCGGGCACATTGAGCAGTCCGAGGCCGAACGTCACCAGCCCCATGATGAAGGCGGCGAGCACGACGCCCAGGATGCTGCCGGCGCCGCCGAGGATCGACACGCCCCCCAGCACCACCATGGTGATCGCCTCGAGCTCGTAGCCCTGCGCGATCGACGGCCTTGTCGAGCCGAGCCGTGAGGTGATCAGCACCGAGGCGATGCCCGACATCAGCCCGGTCAGGCAGAACAGGATGAATTTTATGCGGTCGACGCGCACGCCGGAGAACTGGCAGGCGACGGGGTTGTTGCCGATGGCGAAGACGCGGCGGCCGAAGCTCGTGCGGTGCAGCACGAACCAGTAGATCAGCGCCGCGACGAGGAACAGCGCCAGCTCGAACGAGAAGACCCACCAGACATAGCCCTGGCCGAAGAACGCGAAGCCTTCCGGATAGCCTTTGTAGGCCTGGTCGCCGAGGATGATGAAGGCGATGCCGCGAAACAGGCTCATCGTGCCGATGGTGACGACGATGGAAGGCAGGCCGAGCCGGGTGACAAGCAGCCCGTTGCAGGCGCCGCAGCCCAGTCCCACGACGACGCCGATTGCCACCAGCACCGGTGTTCCCACGCCGGCCTGCAGGGCCATGCCCATCATCGTCGAGGCTAAAGCCACGATCGCCGCGACCGACAGGTCGATCTCGCCCGAGATGATCAGCAGCGCCATGGCTAAAGCGATCAGGCCCTTTTCGGTGAAGTTGAAGGTCAGGTCCGACAGCGACCATGGATCGAGGAAGTAGGGCGAAGCAAAACTGTTCACCGTGAAGATCAAGACCGCGATGATGACGAGCAGCGCCTCCCAGGAGAAGATCGCTGACGACAGCGGCTTGTCGAGCCGGTCGGGGATACGGCGCGGGGCAGGGGTGTCGGTCATGCCGCTTCCGCCTTTCTCAGGATGATGCGGCCCTGCCGGCGCTCGCCGCGCGCGTTGAGCACCACGGCCAGGATGATGGCGCTTCCCGAAATCGCCATCTGCCAGAAGGGCGAGATATTGATGACCGGTAGCGCGTTGGAGATGATGCCAAGGAAAAGCGCGCCCAGCACCGCGCCGCCGACCGAGCCGATGCCGCCGGCGATCGAGATGCCGCCGATCACGCAGGCGGCGATGATGTTGAGCTCATAGCCGTTGGCGACCTCGACTGAGGCGATGACGTAGCGCGAGATCCACAGATAGCCGGCGAGCCCGCCGATCATGCCGGAAATGCAGAACACGATGAATTTGGTGCGGCCGACATCGATGCCGGCATAGACCGAGGCGGTCGGGTTGACGCCGATGGCGTAGATCGAGCGGCCGATCTGCGTGCGCGTCATCACCAGGAAGAACAGCGCGATCACGATGATCGCGATCCAGGACAGCACCGGCAGGCCGACGAAGGCGGCGCGCTGGAAATTGATGAAATCCGAGCTCATCTGGTCGGCATTGACCCAGGCGCCGCCCGAGACGACGAAGGTGGCGCCTCGATAGATCGTCAGCGTGCCCAGCGTCACCACGATCGACGGGATGTTCAGCCGCCACACCAGGAAACCGTTAATGGCGCCAAGCACCAGGCCAACGGCGAGAGCGATCACGATCAGCACCGGGATCGGGATCGCCGGATGCGCGGCGTTGAGCATCGCCACCACCATGCCGGTGAAGCAGAGGTTGGACGCCATCGAGAGATCGATCGAGCGCGTCAGGATCACCACCATCTGGCCGAGCGCCAGGATCATCAGGATCGAGGTATCGTTGAACACCTGGCGCAGATTGGCGGGGTCGGCGAAGCCGGGGAAGCGTGTCGAGATCAGGCCGATCAGCACGACGATGCCGGCGAGCAGCCAGATCTCGCGATATTTGAGGAAGCTCTTCATGCCGCGATCCCCGCCGCCGTTCGAACCAGCGTCTCGGCGTCCAGCCATTTGTTGTCATAGGTCGCCGCGATGCGGCCTTCGCGCATGACCACGACGCGGTCGGACATGCCGAGGATTTCCGGCAGTTCCGACGAGACCATGATCACCGACAGGCCTTGCGCGACCAGTTCGGCCATGAAGCCGTGCACGGCGGCCTTGGAGCCGATGTCGATGCCCTTGGTCGGCTCGTCGAGGATGATCACCTTGGGCGTGGTCGCCAGCCATTTGGCGATAACGACTTTCTGCTGGTTGCCGCCGGAAAGCGTGCCGACATCCTGGCTGAGCGATGAGGCGCGCAGATCAAGCCGCTCGGTGTAGGAGCGGGCGAGCGAAAACTCTTCCGCGAGCCTCAGCACGCCGGATTTCGAGGTGCGCTTCAGCGACGGCAGCGACACGTTCTGGAAGATGGGCAGGCCGATCACCACGCCTTGCTTGCCGCGCTCTTCCGGCACGTAGACGATGCCGGACTCGATCGAATCCGCCGCCGACTTCGGTGCGATCGTCTTGCCGTCCAGCGAAATCGCGCCCCGACTGGTGCGGGTGATGCCGGCGATAGCCTGCATGACCTCGCTGCGCCCGGCGCCGACCAGCCCGTAGAAGCCGAGGATCTCGCCCTTGCGCAATTCGAAGCCGATGTCGTCGAACTCGGTCGGATGCGACAGGCCCGAGACGGACAGCACCGGCGCGCCGATCTTCGGCTCGCGCTGCGGAAAGATATGGTCGACGTTGCGGCCGACCATCATGCGCACAATCTCGTTCTGGCCGGTGTCCTTGAGCAGGCCCTCGCCGACCATCTCACCGTCGCGGAAGACGGTGTAGCGGTCGGCGATGCGGTAGATCTCGTCGAACTTGTGGCTGATGAAGAGCACCGCCTTGCCTTCGCTCTTCAGGAATTCGATCAGGAGGAAAAGCTCCTCGATCTCCTTCATCGAAAGTGCCGCGGTCGGCTCATCCATGATGACGATGCGCGCGTCGATCGACATGGCGCGTGCCACCGCCACCAGATGCTTATTGGCGATGCCGAGGTCCTTCAGCCGCGCGTCAGCGTCGATATGGCCGGCGCGCATCGTCTCCAGCACCTCGCGGGCGTTCTTGCGCATGGTGCGCCAATCGATGGTGCCGAAGCGGGTGCGCGGCGCATGGCCGAGAAAAATGTTTTCGGCGACCGAAAGATCATCGAACAGCACTGTCTCCTGGTGGATGGCGGTGATGCCGTGGCCGAAGGCGGCATGCGCGCTGGGCAGCGTCGTGGTCAGGCCGTCGATGCCGATCTCGCCTGAATCGGGCTGGTAGATGCCGGTCATGATCTTGACCAGCGTCGACTTGCCGGCGCCGTTCTCGCCGATCAGCGCCGTCACCTGTCCGGGATAGAGCGACAGGCTGACATTGTGCAGCGCGCGCACGCCCGGGAAACTTTTCGAGATGCCTGAGAGCGTCAGGCGAGGAGCGGAGGCGGGGAGCCGCTCCTTTACCGTGCCGTCATGGGCCGTCGTGTCCATAGTCGTATCAAGCCCGGTCAATCTATTGCGTGTAGACTTCCCCTCACCCGACCTCCGCTTCGCTCGGTCGACCTCTCCCCGAGGGGAGAGGAGATTTCCGAGCTTGGCTCCAGGCCCTTCTCCCCGGCGGGGAGAAGGTGGCCGCGAAGCGGCCGGATGAGGGGGGCAGCGCCATCAGTCCGAGATCAATAGATCTTGGAGAACTTCTCGATGTTGGTCTTGTCGAACTGGAAGGGCGGAGCCATCGCGGCCGAGTTGGTGTCGTCGAGCGTCACCTTGCCGACGCGGCCGATCGACAGCGTGGCGCCGGGCTTGGCTTCTTCCTTCTTCACCGCCAGGTCATGGGCGAGGTAGATCGCCGAATAGCCGAGGTCGATCGGGTTCCAGAGAGCGACAGCCTGCGAAGCGCCGTTGTCGATGAACTTCTTGAACTCCGATGGCAGCGCGAGGCCGGTGACGTTGACCTTGCCGATCAGGTTCTCGTCGGTGACAACCTGCGCGGCGGCGACGACGCCCACCGTGGTCGGCGCGATGATCGCCTTGAGGTTCGGGTAGGACTTCAACAGGCCCTTGGCTTCATCCGTGCTCTTGGCCGAGTCGTCATCGCCATAGACAGTGGCGACCAGCTTGATCTTCGGGAACTTCTCCGGCAGCACCTTCTTGGCCGCTTCGATCCAGGCGTTCTGGTTGGTCGCGGTCGAGGAGGCCGACAGGATGGCGACATCGCCGCCTTCCGGCAGATAATCGGCGGCGAGCTTGATGATGGTCTCGCCGATCAGATTGGTGTCGGACGGGTTGAGGTGGAGCTGGCGGCCTTCCTTGGCGACGCCCGAGTCCCACGAGATCACGGTGATGCCGCGCTCCATCGCCTTCTTCAGCACCGGCACCAGCGCGTCTGCATCATTGGCTGAAACGGCGATCGCATTGACCTTCTGCGCGATCAGCGAATTGATCACCTCGATCTGGGCTTCGGCGGTAGCCTTAGTCGGACCGGTATAGATGACATCGACATCGCCCAGTTCCTTGGCCGCTTCCTCGGCGCCCTTGTTGGCGGCGTCGAAGAAGCCGTTGCCGAGCGACTTCACCACCAGCGCGATCTTGACGTTCTCGGCATAGGCGGCATTCACGAACATGGCGGCGGAAAAGGCCGCCGTAACCAGCAGTTTCTTCAAAAAGCTCATCGAATATCCTCCCTTGAGCGTTGCATTCCATCGCCGCTGCGGGCGCGAGTTTCCTCAGGCCTGCAGTGAAGATTCCTCCTTGTCGCTTGACTGTCCGCGGGCGACGATCAGCGCCACGCCCGCCGTTTCCAGCATCTTGGCCTCGCGGTCCTCGATGCCGTCGTCGGTGATCACGGTTGCGATGCGCGACAGCCCGCACAGGATAAGGCTCGAGCGCATGCGGAATTTCGAGGAATCGACCAGCACCACCAGTTCGTCGGCCTGGTCGATCAGCTTCTGCTCCGCCTGGATCAGAAGCGGGTCGCCTTCCATCAGCCCGAGCGGCCCCAGCCCCTGCGCGCCCATGAACATGCGTCGCGCATAGAAGTTGCGCGTCACGTCATTGTCGAAGGGCGACAGGATGATGTTCTGCTCGCGGTAGATCGTACCACCCGACAGCATCACCGTGTTCTTCGAGTGCTTGAGCAGATGCTCGGCGATCGGGAAGGAATTGGTGAAGATCGGCATGCGGCGTCCGGTCAGGAAATGCACCATCTGGAAGGTGGTGGTGCCGCCATTGATGATGATCGGTTCGCCGTCCGCGCAAAGGTTCACGGCTTCGCGGGCGATCGCCCGTTTCTGCGCGGCGTTCAGCGTCTCGTTCACGGAAAAGGGCCGGCCGGCGAGGCCGATGAATTGCGGCGGTGAGATCGCCTCGGCGCCGCCGCGCACGCGGCGCAGGCGCTTTTGCACATGCAGCGCCGCGATGTCGCGCCGGATCGTCGCCTCGGAGGAGTCCGTCAGCTCGACCATCTCCTGCACCGTCACCACAGGCTTTTCCTGGACGGCGGACAGTATGATCCTGTGGCGCTCTTTCTCGTGCATGGTTCCTCCCTGCCCAAGCATCAGGCCTTAGAAAACGCGCAGTGTCAATCATTTCCGATCACATATTTCCATTGTGCAGTGCAATATGATCGATATTGATCGTTTGTGATTGACAAGCGCGACGCTTGCGTAGACATTCCCGGGCGAGAAATGAGGGGCGCGGCGCTCGCGCCTCAGGGAGGACACCTATGCTCGACAAGCGCTCCGGCTCGCGCCTCGCCAATCTTTGGGACGATGCAAAAGCCGAAGGGATGAGCGGTCCCGAGCTCCTGGTCTATCGCTCGAACACGCTGGGCTCCGACAAGCGCGTCACCAATTATGGCGGCGGCAACACCTCGTCCAAGGTCTGGCAGAAGGATCCGCTCACCGGCGAGGATGTCGAGGTGCTGTGGGTCAAGGGCTCGGGCGGCGACAGCGCCTCGATCAAGCTTGACGGTTTCGCCACCCTCTACATGCAAAAGCTGCGCGCGCTGAAAGGCCTTTATCGCGGCGTCGAGCACGAGGACGAGATGGTGAGCTATCTGCCCCACTGCACCTTCAATCTCAATCCGCGCGCGGCCTCGATCGACACGCCGCTGCATGCCTTCGTGCCTAAGGCTTGCGTCGACCACATGCATCCTGACGCCATCATCGCGGTCGCCGCCGCCAAGGATTCCAAGGCGATCACCAAGGAGATTTTTGGCGACGCCATCGGCTGGCTGCCGTGGAAGCGGCCAGGCTTCGAACTCGGCCTGTGGTTGGAGAAATTCTGCCTCGAGAACCCTGATGCCAAGGGCGTCGTGCTGGAAAGCCATGGCCTGTTCACCTGGGGCGACACGCCCAAGGAGTGCTACGAGACGACGATCTCGGTGATCAACCAGGCGATCGACTGGTTCGAGCGCAAATCCGAGGGCAAGGCGATCTTCGGCGGCGAGGTGGTCCAATCGCTCGACGCTTCCGCGCGCCGCGCCATCGCGGCCAAGCTGATGCCGCGGATCCGCGGCCTCATCTCCGAAAAGAGCCATAAGCTCGGCCATTTCGATGACCAGCCCGCCGTGCTCGAATTCGTCAATTCGAAGGACTTGCGGCCGCTGGCGGCGCTCGGCACCTCATGCCCCGATCACTTCCTGCGCACCAAGATCCGGCCGCTGGTGATCGAGTTCGATCCCGCAAAGCCGGATGTCGATGCCGTCATCGCGCGCCTGGCCGACGACATCGCCGAATACCGCGTCGGCTATCAGGCCTACTATGACAGCTGCAAGCATCCGGACTCGCCCGCCATCCGGGATCCCAATGCCGTGGTCTATCTGATGCCGGGCGTCGGCATGTTCACCTTTGCCGGCGACAAGGCGACGGCACGCATTTCCGGCGAGTTCTATGTCAACGCCATCAATGTCATGCGCGGCGCCTCGACGGTCTCGTCCTATGTCGGTCTGCCTGCCCAGGAAGCCTTCGACATCGAATATTGGCAGCTTGAGGAAGCCAAGCTGCAACGCCTGCCGAAGCCGAAAGCACTCGCCGGTCAGATCGCGCTGGTCACCGGCGGCGCTGGCGGCATCGGCCGCGCCACCGCCACCCGGCTCCTGCGCGAAGGCGCCTGCGTGATGCTGGCCGACATCGACGAGGCCGCGTTGGCCAGTGCCAATGACGAGCTTTCGAAAGCCTACGGCAAGGACTTCGTCCGTCCGGTGCGGATCGACGTGACGTCGGAAGATCAGGTCGCCTCGGGCTTTGCCGAGACGTCGGTCGAATTCGGCGGCATCGACATCCTGGTGTCCAACGCAGGTCTGGCCTCCTCGGCGCCGATCGAGGAGACGACGCTGGCCTTGTGGAACAAGAACATGGACATCCTGTCCACCGGCTATTTTCTCGTTTCGCGCGAGGCGTTCCGGTTGTTCCGCGCCCAGAAGATCGGCGGCAATGTCGTCTTCGTCGCCTCCAAGAACGGGCTTGCCGCCTCGCCGAACGCGTCCGCCTATTGCACGGCCAAGGCTGCCGAGATCCATCTGGCCCGCTGCCTCGCTCTGGAAGGGGCGGAGGCGCAGATCAGGGTCAATGTCGTCAATCCGGACGCCGTGCTGCGCGGCTCCAAGATCTGGACCGGCGAATGGAAGGAACAGCGCGCCGCCGCCTACAAGATGTCGACCGACGACCTCGAGGAGCATTACCGCTCGCGCTCGATGCTGAAGCGGTCGGTCTTCCCGGAGGACATCGCCGAAGCGATCTACTTCTTCGCCTCCGATATGTCCGCCAAGTCGACCGGCAACATCGTCAATGTCGACGCCGGCAACGCGCAGAGCTTTACGCGCTAAGCTTCCTTCTCCCCGTTCCACGGGGAGAAGGTGCCGGGAGGCGGATGAGGGGCAGCGCCAGCCGAACGCATTCTTGGGAGGAATAGCTTTTGTCCGAAGTGATCATTTCAGCCGACCTCGTCGCTAAGCACAACGCCGCGCACCAGGCCGATCTCGAGCGCGACTACGCCGCGCTAGGCGAGCGCCTTGACCGGCGCGGTATCGCCATCGATCCGATCCGCGACAAGGTCGAGAAATTCGGCGTCGCGATCCCGTCCTGGGGCGTCGGCACCGGCGGCACGCGCTTTGCCCGTTTTCCCGGCGCCGGCGAGCCGCGCGATATCTTCGACAAGATCGAGGACTGCGCCGTTATCAGCCAGCTGACGCAGGCAACGCCCACCGTCTCGCTGCACATCCCGTGGGACAAGGCCGATCCGAACCGGTTGAAGCAGGCGGCGTCCCGCTTCGGCCTCGGCTTCGATGCCATGAATTCCAACACCTTCTCCGATGCCAAGGACCAGAAGCTCTCCTACAAGTTCGGCTCGCTGTCGCATGCCGATGCCGGCACGCGCCGCCAAGCGGTCGAGCACAATCTTGAATGCATCGAGATCGGCAAGACGCTTGGATCGAAAGCGCTGACGGTGTGGATCGGCGACGGCTCCAACTTCCCCGGCCAGGTCAATTTCGCAAAGGCTTTCGAGCGCTATCTCGACGCCATGCGCGAGATCTATGCCGGTCTGCCGGATGACTGGCGGCTGTTCACCGAGCACAAAATGTATGAGCCGGCCTTCTATTCGACGGTCGTGCAGGACTGGGGCACCAACTACATCATCGCCAAGGAGCTCGGCGACAAGGCCTTCTGCCTGGTCGATCTCGGCCACCACGCGCCCAACGTCAACATCGAGATGATCGTGTCGCGGCTGATCCAGTTCGGGAAGCTCGGCGGCTTCCACTTCAACGATTCCAAATATGGCGACGACGATCTCGACGCCGGCTCGATCGACCCCTACCGCCTGTTCCTTGTCTTCAACGAACTGGTCGATGCGGAGCTCGCCGGTGCCAAGGGCTTCGATCCCGCGCATATGCTCGACCAGAGCCACAACGTCACCGATCCGATCGAGAGTCTGATGCTGTCGGCGGTCGAGGTGCAGCGCGCCTATGCGCAGGCGCTGCTGGTCGATCGCAAGGCGCTGGAAGGTTTTCAGGATGCCAATGATGCTTTGATGGCGACGCAGACGCTCAAAGTCGCCTATCGCATAGATGTCGAGCCGATCCTCGCCATGGCGCGGCTGAAGAAGGGCGGCGCCATCGATCCGGTCGCTGCCTATCGCGGGGCGGGCTACCGGGCGAAGGTCGCGGCGGAGCGGCCGGCAGTCGCGGGTGGCGGCGGCGGGATTGTGTAGTCAACTTCCTGTCGATCCAACGGGCGACGGCAGCGCTTGAGCACCCCCCTCTGTCCTGCCGGACATCTCCCCCGCAAGGGGGGAGATCAGCAGTTCCGCCGACGGCGCTGTTTCTTCAACGTTGGTGATTGGCGAACGCGATGGCGACATCCGATCTCCCCCCTTGCGGGGGAGATGGCCGGCAGGCCAGAGGGGGGGTGTGAAGGATTGCCAACCGTCACAATTGGCTGGACTCACCCACCTCAACGGTCTTTCCTAGGCGTCCCCCAACGCCAGGAGCACCGCCATGCCCTTGACCCGCCGGACGCTGATCGCCGTCAGCCTTTCGCTCACCTTTGCCTTCACGCCGACCACCGTCTTCGCCGCTTCGCCAACTCCCGCCAAAGGCGAGCACGGCATGGTGGTGACTGCCCAGCATCTTGCAACCGAAGTCGGTGTGGACGTGCTGAAGAAGGGCGGCAACGCGGTCGATGCCGCGGTTGCCGTCGGCTATGCGCTCGCCGTAGTCTATCCCAATGCTGGCAATATCGGCGGCGGCGGCTTTATGACCGTGCGCATGAAGGACGGCCGCACGACCTTTCTCGATTTCCGCGAGCGCGCGCCGCTCGCGGCGACCAAAACCATGTATCTCGACAAGGACGGCAAGCCGATCAAAGGCGCCAGCCTCGACGGCTATCTGGCGGTCGGCGTGCCCGGCTCGGTCGCGGGCTTCGAGATGGCGCATGAGAAATACGGGACCTTGTCGAGACAGGATCTGATGGCGCCGGCGATTGCCTACGCCAAAGACGGCTTCGTGCTTAACCAGGGCGATGCGGCTTCGTTCGCCGGCAGCGCTGACCGGCTGGCGAAGGACCCGGCGGCGGCCGCCATCTTCCTGAAGAAAGACGGCAAGCCTTATGGAATCGGCGAGAAGCTCGTTCAGCCGGACCTTGCCGCCTCCCTTTCGGCGATCTCGGAAAAAGGCCCGGACGCCTTCTACAAAGGGTCGATTGCCGATGAAATCGTCAAGGCGAGCGGCGCGAAAGGCGGCATCCTCGCCAAGCCTGATTTCGAGCAATATGCCGTGCGCGAGCTGAAGCCGGTGACCTGTTCCTATCGCGGCTACGAGATCATTTCCTCGCCGCCGCCGAGCTCGGGCGGCGTCATCATCTGCGAGATACTCAACGTGCTGGAGGGCTATCCGCTCTCCTATCTCGGCGCCGGCTCGGCCGAGACGGTTCACGTCATGGTGGAAGCCATGCGCCACGCCTATGTCGACCGCAACTCGGCGCTCGGCGACCCTGATTTCATCGACAATCCGGTCTCGAAGCTGGTCGACAAGGCTTATGCGAAAGACATCCGCGACAAGATCGACCCGTTCCGCGCCGGCGTCTCGAAGGAGCTGATGCCGAAGGGCTTCGGCGAGTCGAAGGAAACCACGCATTATTCGATCATCGACAAGGACGGCAACGCGGTGGCCGTCACCTACACGCTGAACGGCTCCTTCGGCGCCGGCGTCGTCGCCGACGGCACCGGCATCCTGCTCAACAACGAGATGGACGATTTCACCCAGAAGCCGGGCGTGCCGAACCTCTACGGCCTGGTGCAGGGCGAAGCGAACGCCATTCAGCCGAAGAAGACGCCCTTATCCTCTATGAGCCCGACGATCGTCACGAAGGACGGCAAGCCGTTCATGGTCATCGGCAGCCCGGGCGGCTCGCGCATCATCACCATCACGCTGGAGGCGATCATCAACGTCATCGACCACGGCATGGACATCCAGCAGGCGATCGACGCTCCGCGTATCCACCATCAATGGCTGCCGGACACGGTCTATGTCGAGCCATTCGGGCTGTCGCCGGACACAGAGAAGCTGCTTGCCGGCATGGGCTACCACCTCGATCTCAGCGACCAAACCTGGGGGCAGGCGGCTGGCATCCTGGTCGGTGGCAAGAGCCTGGCACAGATCGAGAAAGGCGGCGGCGCGCGCTACAACGGCGCCATCGACAGCCGCGCTGCCGCCGGTGAGGCGCTGGGATATTAATTGATCAGATGACCAGCGTGATGGTCGAAGCGATCAGCATCACGGCGGCGATGGCGACGAACAGCGCATAGATGCGCGGCCGGTCGAGTAGCAGCGCATTGCCGGAAATCCAGGCCGCCGTGGCGCCGCCGAGCGCGAACAGGAAGCCGTTGCGATGGCCGAAGGACATGGAGGCAGCCATCAGGCCGCCGATGATCAGCGCGCCGAAGACGATGATGACGGCGACCGCGTATTTCTCGAAATCATTGCCGCCACCCATCGCCGGCCCCATCGCATTGAGATTGGGCAGGTCGTCAGGGTCGAAGGGACTGGTCGAGCCATATTCGTCTTGGCCGAGGGATTCGCGCATCATTCGTTCTCCGCTGGGCGGCAACAAACCATCAACGCCTGCCGAGCGCAACCCGGCAAAACCGCCACGCCGATGCATTCGCTGCCCGGCTGATGCCGACGTGCCACGGTTTCCCGGTCGGTTTCAACGGCGCAGCGGCGTTGCGGTTCCCACAGCATGATGCCGAAAGATGCGAAGGGTTTTCCGACGATATCAGCTCCATCTCTGGCCCTGATCTACTTGGAAAAATCACTGCGCACGATGCCGTGCCGTTGCAGCTTGTCGTAGAAGGTTTTGCGCGGGATGCCGAGCGCCTCGATGGTGCGCCGGACGTCGCCGTCATTACGGCCAAGTGTCTCGCGGATGAGTTCGGCCTCGTAGCGATCAAGCCGTTCCGGCAAGGACACGGAGGTGTCGCGTTCCGTTGCCGCCGGGGAAGGCGATCCGGCGACGTTCTCGAGCCCGAGCACGAAACGTTCGGCGAAATGAGCGAGCTCGCGCACATTGCCCGGCCAGTCATGGTCGCTGAGGTGGCGCCGGACCGAGGCGGAGATTGCCGGCACGCCGCGCCTGAAACGGGCCGCCGCCCGCTCGGCGAAGTATCCGAACAACAACGGCACGTCGTCCCTTCGCTCGCGCAGCGGCGGGATCGACAGCGTGACCACATTGAGCCGGTAATAGAGATCCTCACGGAAAGCCCCGCGCTGGCTGGCATCGCCGAGATCGACCTTGGCTGCCGCGACCACCCTCAGGTCGACCGGCCGCACCTCATTGGTGCCGAGCGGCGTCACCTCGCGCATTTCCAAGACGCGCAGCATCTGCACCTGTGTCGAGGCTGGCATGCTTTCGATCTCGTCGAGAAACAGCGTGCCGCCGCTCGAATGCTCGATACGGCCGACGCGCTTCTTCTGCGCACCGGTGAAGGCGCCGGCCTCGTGTCCGAACAATTCGCTCTCGATGACCGTCTCCGGCAGCGTGCCGCAGTTGAGCGCCACGAAATTGCCCTTGGCGCGGCGGCTCCAGCGGTGCAGCAGGCTCGCCACCACCTCCTTGCCGGAGCCGGTCTCGCCGGTCACCAGAACGTCGACATCGGTATCCGCGATCTGCCGCAATGTCCGGCGCAGCCGCTCGATCGCCGGCGTCTGGCCGATCAGCGGCAATCCCTCCTGGGCCTGCTCGGCCGCTTCTCGTAAAGCGCGGTTCTCGATCACCAGCCGGCGTTTTTCCGCCGCGCGCGCAACGCTCTGCGCCAGCCGGTCGGCGGCGAAAGGCTTGGTGATGAAGTCGTAGGCGCCGTCCTTGATCGCCTTGACCGCCATGGCGATATCGCCATGGCCGGTGACCAGGATGACGGGAATGTCGGGGTCGAGCCGCAGCACGCGGTCGAAAAGCTGCAGCCCGTCGATCTCCGGCATGCGGATGTCCGACACCACCACGCCGGCGAAATTCCTGTCGAGCGCTGCCAGCGCTTCCTTCGCCACCGAGTAGGCCGACACCGCAAAGCCGGCAAGCTCCAGCGTCTGTCTTGTCGCCTTGAGCAGATCGCTGTCGTCGTCGATCAGGATCACCGGTGCTGGGTCGTGCCTAGTCATGCCGCGCCGGCTTTCGACAAATGGATGGTGAAGCGTGTGCCTTGGCCGCTGCTCGAAACCTCGATGCGTCCGCCATAGTCGGCGACGATGTCCTTGGAGATGACGAGGCCGAGCCCGAGGCCCCTTTCCTTCGAGGTGTTGAAGGGCGTGAACAGAGATTTCAGGATCGCGGGCGGGATGCCCGGCCCGTTGTCGGATACGACCAGCGCCACGTCTTCGGCGGTTTCGGTGGCGGAGACTTCGACCCGCGCGCCATCACGGCCATCGAGCGCCTCCAGCGCGTTCTGGAACAGGTTGATCAGCACCTGCTCCAACCGCAACCGGTTGCCCATCACCTTCAGCGCCGGCGGCGGCAGCGTGATCGCCAGCGCGTCCAGCCGGCCGGCGAAGCGGCTCCTGAGCAACACCACGGCGCCCTCGATCACGCTGCGCAGCTCGACCGGCTCGGCGGCGGTGCGGCCCTTGCGTGCAAAGGCTTTCAGCTCTTCGGTGATGGCGCCGATCCGCTCGGTCAGCGCCGCGATGGCGCCAAGGTTCTCTTCGGCCGACGCGCTCTGCTTGCGCTCCAGAAAGACGCGCGCATTGTCGGCATAGGCGCGGATCGTCGCCACCGGCTGGTTAATCTCATGCGCGACGCCGGCCGCGACCTGGCCAAGCGTGGCAAGCCGGTTGGCCTGCACCAGCTCCTGCTGCATGACCTGCAGCTTGGCCTCGGTGCTGCGATGGTCGGCGATCTCCGCCTGCAGCCGGTCGCGTGCCAGGCTGAGGTCCTGCGTGCGCTCGACGACGCGGCGCTCGAGCTCGGCCCGCGCGGCCTGCTCGGCGGCGATCCGCATCTGCGCGGACTGCCTGCGCCACAACAGATAGGCGGCTAATGCGAGGAGCGGGACAAGAACGCCCAGTGTCAGCAGCCGCATCTCGCGCTGCGCCGCCGCTATCGGCGCTTCGGCCGGAACGAGATAGTCGAGCCGCCACGGCGTCGACGGCACCGCGGTCGACAGCCGCAGATACTCGGCGTCGCTGCCCCCGGGCGTGATGGCATGGACCAAGGCGACGTCGGAGCTGAGCGGTTGGGGCTTCGTGACCGGCAACGGCACCAGCGGCGCATCGCCGAATTGCTGGCTGGCGCGGATACCGGCGAGCATCGGCCGGCTGAGCGGCTCTGTCGTCAGGAAGCGCCAGGAGGGCACACTGGTGATCAGCACCACGCCATGCTCGTCGCTGACATAGGCCGGGCGGTTGGCCTCGTGCCAGTCGGCCTCGAGCTGGTCGAACTCCATCTTGACCACGACGACGCCGAGCGGCGTCGCCGCGCTCCCGACGCGGCGCGAGATGTAGAGGCCTGGGCGCTTGCTGACATTGCCGAGCGCGAAATATTCGGCCGTGCCGGACTGCATCGCGCCTGAGAAGTAGGCGCGAAAGCCGTAGTCGTTGCCGACGAAGCTCACCGGCTCGCGCCAGTTGCTGGAAGCGATCGCTAGGCCGTCCGTGCCGGTGACATAGAGCACCGAGGCCTTGGTGCCGGACACTAGCCCTTCGAGCTTGCGGTTGAGCATATCGATCGCGGCAGGGCTGCGTTGCGTCAGCGCGTCATGCACCTGCTGGTCCTCCGACAGAAGCAGCGGCAGCGCGCGCGGATTTTCCAATACAGCGCGCAACAGCGCGACCTTGAGGTTGGCGTCGGTGCGCCCTTGCGTGGCTAAAGCCCCGATCTCGGTCGAACGGCCGTAGAGGCCGGCGCCGTAAAGCGCCGCGAGCACGATCAGCAGCGCCACCGCCGCGAACAGCAGCCAGGCGCGACGCGCCCGCCCGGCAAGCAGTTCGGGCGTGGCAGCAAGAACAGCGGCAGGGCGTTGCAGCATGCCGCATCTGTGCATGATTTCGCACAAAGCGCAAATCGATCTATGCGGATAACCGCACTAGCCTTCTCCAAAGGCGCTGTCACAGAATCGAAAAATCAAACAAAATCAACAAAGAGAGACACCCGGCACCATCTGGCACGCGCGTTGCAGATGCTTCCGCAGCAGCCGCGAGGCTGTGGAGGTCAACAGCCCCCTGGGAGGTCGAGCGTTTCGATCGGGGGCCGAACGGAGGATATCATGCAGACAGCAATCGCTGCCGCCGAACCGCGCGGCAAGGTTCCCCTTTACCGGCATCTCTATGTCCAGGTCCTGGTGGCGATCGCCGCCGGCATCCTGCTAGGCCATTTCTATCCCGACCTGGGCGCCTCGCTGAAGCCGCTCGGCGACGCCTTCATCAAGCTGGTCAAGATGGTCATTGCACCGGTGATCTTCCTCACCGTGGCGACCGGCATTGCCGGTGTTTCCGACCTGCACAAGGTCGGCCGCGTTGCCGGCAAGGCGATGATCTATTTCCTCGTCTTCTCGACTCTGGCGCTCGTCGTCGGCCTCGTCGTCTCCAACGTCGTCCAACCCGGCGCCGGCATGCACATCAATCCGGCCACGCTCGACGCCTCGAAGGTCTCGACCTTCACCGAGAAGGCGCATGACACGACCATTGTCGGCTTCCTGATGAACATCATCCCCGACACCATCACCGGCGCCTTTGCGCAGGGCGATATCCTGCAGGTGCTGTTCTTCTCGGTGCTGTTCGGCATCGCCCTGGCGCTGGTCGGCGAACGCGGCCGCCCGGTCGTCGATTTCCTCCAGGCGTTGACCGCGCCGGTCTTCCGCCTCGTCGCCATCTTGATGAAGGCCGCTCCCATCGGCGCCTTCGGCGCCATGGCCTTCACCGTGGGCAAATACGGCATAGGCGCGATCGCCAACCTCGCCTTCCTGATCGGCACCTTCTATCTGACGTCGCTGCTCTTCGTGCTCGTAGTGCTGGGTGCCGTCGCATGGTACAACGGCTTTTCCATCCTGGCGCTGATCCGCTACATCAAGGAAGAGCTGCTCCTGGTGCTCGGCACCTCGTCGTCGGAAGCGGCACTTCCCGGCCTGATGGCCAAGATGGAGCGCGCCGGCTGCAACCGCTCGGTGGTCGGTCTTGTCATCCCGACAGGCTATTCCTTCAACCTTGACGGCACCAATATCTATATGACGCTTGCCGCGCTGTTCATCGCCCAGGCGACCGACACGCCACTCACCTTCGGCGACCAGATCCTGCTTTTGCTCGTCGCGATGCTGAGCTCGAAGGGCGCGGCCGGCATCACCGGCGCCGGCTTCATCACGCTGGCCGCCACGCTCTCGGTCGTGCCCTCGGTGCCGGTCGCCGGCATGGCGTTGATCCTCGGCGTCGACCGCTTCATGTCGGAATGCCGCGCGCTCACCAACTTTGTCGGCAACGCGGTCGCGACCATCGTCGTGGCCCGCTGGGAAGGCGAGCTCGACCAGAAGCAATTCGCCGCCGCCATGGCCGGCCAGTTGCCGGAGGAGGCAGACCTTGCGCTCTCGGGCGGCCTGCAGCCTGCCTAGCCAACCAGCATCCTCCCGATGCCGAACAGGCCGCGGCGATCGCCGCGGCCTGTTCTTTTTGTCGGCTGCCGCATAGGGTGGCGCGGCGCGGCACTCCTGCCGGTGCATTCCCGTTGCATTCAAGGGCGGTCGATGAGCAGTGCGTTTCCCGAGATCTATGTCGTTCGCCATGGCGAGACGGAGTGGAGCGCATCGGGCAGGCATACCGGGCGCACCGATATCCCGCTGACGGCGAAAGGCGAAGAGGCCGCGCGCGGCGTCGCCTATCGGCTCAAGGGCCCGACGTTCCAGGCGGTCTGGTCGAGCCCCTCGCAACGCGCTTTCGACACCTGCCGGCTCGCTGGCTTCGGCGAGCGCGCGGTCAAGAAATCCGACCTGCAGGAATGGGACTACGGCGCTTATGAAGGCGTGACGACCAAGGAGATCCTGTCCAAGCGACCCGGCTGGCAATTGTTTCGCGACGGCTGTCCGGGCGGCGAGACGGCGGCCGATGTCGGTGCCCGCGCGGACGCCATCATCGCCGGGCTGCGAGCGGTTGCCGGCAATGTGCTCATCTTCTCCAGCTCGCATTTCCTGCGTGTCTTGGCAGCACGCTGGGTCGGCCTGCCGCCGGAAGGCGGCGAGCACTTCGTGCTCGATACCGCCAGCCTCAGCATCCTGGGCTATGAGCACGATCTGACCGAGCCGGTCATCCGGCGGTGGAACCAGAAGTAGCCGCAGCTCGATAGCAGCTCAGGCGTCTCTGGAGATTAGGCGAAACCCTTCAGCCTCGTCATTTTAGGGCGGAGCAAGGAGCGAAGCGACGCGGCGCAGACCCTAGAATCATTCCGTTACCAATGAGCGTTGCCGCGGTGCAGAGCGACCCCTGTCTTGCGCCGCCTTTACCCTTTGCGCCAGGTCACGGAATGGATCCTCGGGTCTGCGCGTCCGCTTCGCTCCCGCTCCGCCCGTGGATGACGAAGCTGAGGCGTTTCGCTAGACTCTGACCATCGCCAGCTCCTCGGCCGTCAAATGCCGAGCCTTGCCCTTGGCCAGTTCGCCAAGCTGCAGCCGCCCGATCGCCACCCTGACCAGCCTCAGCACCTCAATGTCGAAAGCGGCGAGTAGCCTGCGGATGTGCCGGTTGCGTCCCTCGTCAAGCACGATCTCCAGCCAGGCTGTCCGCCCGCCGCTGCGCAACAGCGCGATCGAGCTTGCGGCGAGCAACTCGCCGTCGACGACGGCGCCCTGACGAAAACGCTCCAGCATTTCTTTGTCGGGCGCGGCCGCGATCTGCACGTGATAGGTCTTGGCGACATGCGAGACGGGGTCGAGCAGGCCGTTCGCCCAGCGCGTGTCGTTGCTCAGCAAAAGCAGCCCTTCGCTCGCCTTGTCGAGGCGGCCCACGGGCGACACGAACGGCAGGTCAAGCCCTCCCAGGCAGTCATAGACGGTTCCGCGGCCCTCCGGATCGTCGCGGGTGGTGACCAGCCCGCGCGGTTTGTTGAGCATCAGATAGACCTTGCGCTCGGCAATGACGCGCTCGCCGTCGACGGTGATGCGGTCGCGGTCGGGATCGATGCGCAGCAAGGCATCGCGCACTGTCTTTCCGTTGACCTGCACGCGGCCCTCGACGACGAGACGCTCGGCCTGCGTGCGCGAGCAGAAGCCAAGCTTGGAGAGCGCTCGGGCGAGACTGACTTTGGCGACGATGGATCGTCTGTCGGGTTGGCGTGCCACTATCTCTGTCTTCGAACGTCTCAAAAACGCGCAACTGATGCCACGCCTGGCGAGATGGGCGCAAGCGGCTGTGTTACCCGGTTCAGATCGCCAATTTCACTCCTGCGGCGCGCTCAGCCGCCGATAGGAGACGCCGTCGAATGTTGCCGTCACGAAGTTGCTGACCGACATCTTGCGCTTGCGCCCGTCGCTGCAGGCATAGAGCGGCCAGCCGGCGTCGCTGCATTCGATGGCCATGCAGATGCGGGCCACGCAGTTGCCTGTGGTCAGCCGGAAACCGCCCTTGCCGGCAAAGCCCTGCAGCAGGCTGCCATCCGAGGAACGCCATGTCCGCTGCTGGAATTCGGGCCGCAGCAGCCGAGGCTCGAGCGGCGCGGCTAAACCGGTTTGGGCCGCGGGGCCCGAATATTGAAGCCGGTAACGCGCCATGCCGGTCGTGTATGCGGTGATAAGATCGGATTGGCCCGAATAGGCCGCCGCGAGGCCGGGTCGGTCGAAAAGATGGGACGCGCGCGGCTCCGCCCCTGACGGTCTCGTCAGGGCAGCGATGGCGACAAAGGCCAGGCAGACGCGCAACATCCCGATTTCCAGCAGCCATACCCCATCCGGCGTGCCGGGTTGCCCGGTGCCTGCGCGTACAATCTTTCCAATCGGATTTTCGCGCAAGCGCCCGTTTTTGGGGCGCCGTAACGGATCGCCCTCGCTTCCGTCAGCTATTGGCGGCCGACGGCAGCTCGAACAAGGTGGCGCCGTTCTCGCGCCCTCGGTCGACATAACCGATCACGCGGAACCATTTCGCGACGTCGGGCCTGTGCAGCCAGCTGCGCGAATGGACGGGAAGGTTGCCGGCCAGCGCTTGGACATGGCGGATGTGGCGCTTGCAGAAGCGGACCGTCGTGGCGTTGAAGAAATCCTCCCGCGCGGCAAAGAGCGTGTCGGCGGCGTCCGCGTGCTCATGCCAGGCGATGATCGCCACCGTCCTGTCGTCCTGCACGAGCGCATGGGCCCGGCCTTCCTTCAGGTTCATCATCAAATTGTCATAGGCGCTTTTGCTGTCCTTGCCGGCCGCCACATATTCGTCCGACATTCGCTTGGACAGGCCGCGGAAAACATCTTCCAGGTCTCCGACCGTCGCCGCGCGTGCTCTCATTTCTCCTCCTGACAGCCCGCCAGCAGTTTGCCCCAAGGAACAGGGATCACCAAGAAAATCAAATTCCCGATCCGCAGTGTGCGCGCAATCGTATTCCGCACGGAAGTGCCCGACCGCTGATCATGCTCGCATATCAGCGTTGGCTTGAGATCGCTTTTCCGCTGTCGGACCCCGGCGGCAGCTGCGTGCGCTCTGGCAACGCGGACATCCGGCTGGCGGCCGATCTTGCCGCTGGCCTCACGCCGGCGACGACGGCGAGAGAAAGCGTATCGTTGAATTCATTGCAGCCCTGCCGTAAAAGGCGCAAGTTCTCGATGGCCTGCACGGTCTGGCTGCAGCGTTAGGGGTATGCATTGACGTCGAGCAGGCCGATCCTGATCACCGGCGCAGCCGGCTTCATAGGTTTTCACCTTTGCCAGAGGCTGCTTGCCGAAGACCGGCAGGTTGTCGGCCTCGATTCCATGAACGAGTATTACGACGTCACCTTGAAGCAGGCGCGGCTCGAGCGGCTGAAGGCGTTCCCAAACTTTCATTTCGAGCATGTCGATCTCGCCGACCGCGATGGCATCTCGGGGGTCTTTGCGTCGGTCGCGCCGCAGATCGTCGTCAACCTCGCCGCGCAGGCGGGCGTCCGCTACTCGCTGGTCAATCCGCATGTCTATGCGCAAAGCAATCTCAACGGCTTCCTCAACATCCTGGAGGGGTGTCGGCAGGCCTCGGTCGGCCATCTCGTCTATGCGTCGTCAAGCTCGATCTATGGCGGCAGCACGCGCATGCCGTTCTCCGTGCATGATTCCGCCGACCATCCCCTCAGTCTCTATGCCGCCAGCAAGAAGGCAAACGAGCTGATGGCTCACACCTACAGCCATCTGTTCGGGCTGCCGACGACGGGCCTGCGCTTCTTCACCGTCTACGGTCCGTGGGGACGGCCCGACATGGCTTTGTTCATCTTCACCAAGGCCATCCTCGCCGGTCAGCCGATCGATGTCTTCAACCATGGCAACATGCAGCGGGATTTCACCTACATCGACGACATCGTCGAGGGGGTGGCCCGCGTCATGCAGCATCCCGCGACGCCCAATCCCGATTGGACAAGCGCTGCACCGGACCCCGCGACGAGCATCGCGCCGTTCAGGATCCATAACATTGGCGACAGCTCGCCTGTCGAGCTCAGCCGGCTGATCGACGTTCTGGAAGACGTTCTCGGGCGCAAGGCAATCCGCAACCTGATGCCGCTGCAGCCGGGCGATGTGCCTGCGACTTATGCCGACGTCGCATCGCTCGAGGCGGTGATCGGCTTCAAGCCCAGGACCCCGATCGAGATCGGCGTCCCGCGCTTCGTGCAATGGTATCGGGATTTCTACCGGGTCTGATTGCAGGTCAGAGCAATTCCAGGAAAAGTGTGAGCGGTTGAGTTCGGCGCCTTCGCCGTAACCTTCCGTCAGGAATTGCGTCAAAAACAAAGGGATAGAGCGGCGACTATCCGAGCTCGCCGCTCGTTCAGTCGGCCCGGCGTGCCTGCCTGTCGATCCAAAGCGCGATCAGCGTGCAGGCGGCGCCCGAAAGCAAATAGGCGCCGGCGGCGATGAGGCCGAAATTGCCGGCCAGGAGCAGCGCCGCGAGCGGCGCGAAGCCGGCGCCGAACATCCAGGCCAGGTCCGATGTCACCGCCGAGCCGGTATAGCGGTGCTGGCGCGAGAAGCTCGATGCGACGACGCCTGAGGATTGCCCGAAGCTCAAGCCCAGCAGGATGAAGCCGAGCACCATGAACACCGTCTCGCCGACGGTGCCGCCGTTGAGAAGTTGTGGGGCAAAGCCGCTGAAGGCTGCGATGGCGACGGCGCCGCCGCCGAGCAGGGCGCGGCGTCCGACACGGTCGGCCAGCGGACCCGATGCAACGATCGCCGCGATACCGAACAGCGCGCTCACCACTTCGATGACCAGGAAACGTTCCGGACCCTCATTGGTGAACAGGAACACCCAGGACAGCGGGAACACCGTCACCATATGGAACAGGGCGAAGCTCGCCAGCGGCGCGAAGGCGCCAACGATGACGTTGCGTCCTTCCGTCCGGACCATCTCCCTGATGCGGGTCGGCTGCAGGTCGCCGCTCTCATAGAGTTTCGAGAATTCGGGCGTCACCACGATGCGCAGTCTGGCAAACAGCGCCACGACGTTGATGGCGAAGGCGACGAAGAAGGGATAGCGCCAGCCCCAGGCGAAGAAGTCTTCGGCCGAGAGGTTGGCAACGAAGAAGGCAAACAGCGAGCTGGCCACGATGAGGCCGATCGGCGCGCCGAGCTGCGGGATCATCGCATAGATGCCGCGCCGGTTCTGCGGCGCATTCAGCGCCAGGAGCGAGGGCAGCCCGTCCCAAGTCCCGCCAAGCGCAAGGCCTTGCAGGAACCGGGTAAGCGCCAGCAGCCAGGCGGCGACCGCGCCGACGTCTTCATAAGAAGGCAGGAACGCCATGGCGACCGTCGAGGTGCCGAGCAGGAACAGCGCGATCGTCAGCTTCGCGCCGCGGTCATAGGCGCGGTCGATCGCCATGAACAGCACGGTGCCGAACGGGCGCGCGACGAAGGCCAGCGCGAAGATGGCGAAGGAGTAGAGCGTTCCGACCAGCGGGTCGTGGGTTGGGAACACAAGCTTGGGGAACACGATCACGGAAGCGATCGCATAGACGAAGAAATCGAAGAATTCCGACGTCCTTCCGATGATCACGCCGACCGCGATATCGCCAGCGCTGACTTGGCCGTGATGCGAGCCGATCAGCCTGCTGTCCGTTTCGGAAGTCGAAGTTTCAGCCATCGTTTCCGTTGTCACCAAACTCAACTTCGGAACGCGATTGTCGTCGTCCCGACGCTATGTTGTCGTCATCCAATTATGCGTGCACACTTTCGCGAAAGCCATACCGGCTGGGCATTGGACAAATTGTCCAATGTCGTCGCTGTGCCCGCGGCAGTAGCCGTTGGTCCATATCGCATCGCAACCTGCAGAGATCCTGCTGCAGGGCCATCGAGGGCAGCGTTTGATGAGACGATCCGGAGCCTTGCTTCTTTTTCCGCTCGCCGTGCTGCTGAGCGGCTGCGACCTGGTCGTGCTGGCGCCCGCGGGCGACGTGGCAGTGCAGCAGCGCGACCTGCTCGTCGTCTCGACCCTGCTGATGCTGCTCATTATCCTGCCGGTCATGGCGCTGACCGTGCTGTTCGCCTGGCGCTACCGGCAATCCAGCACCACGGCGATCTACACGCCGGACTGGGACCATTCGACCAAGCTGGAGCTGGTGATCTGGGCGGCACCCCTGCTCGTCATCATCTGCCTCGGCGCGCTCACCTGGCTCGGCTCCCATCTGCTCGATCCGTACCGGCGCATCGACCGGATCGAACCAGGACAGCCGGTCACCCAGAACCACAAGCCGCTCAGGGTCGACGTCGTCGCGCTGGATTGGAAATGGCTCTTCATCTATCCGGATTACGGCATTGCCTCCGTCAACGAGCTGGCGGCGCCGGTCAACCAGCCGATCGACTTCCGCATCACCTCCTCGACGGTGATGAACTCCTTCTACATTCCGGCCCTTGCCGGACAGATCTACGCCATGCCCGCCATGGAGACGAAGCTGCACGCGGTCATCAACCGTCCGGGCACCTATTCCGGCTTCTCGGCCAACTACAGCGGCGCCGGCTTCTCCGGCATGCGCTTTGCGTTCCACGGGCTCTCCGACAAGGCCTTCGGTGAGTGGGTGACGCAGACCAAAGGCGCGCAGGCTACGCTCAGCCGCGAGACGTATCTCGAGCTCGAGCGTCCGAGCGAGAACGAGCCGGTCCGCCACTATGCCTCCGTCGATCCCGACCTCTATGGCGCGATCCTCAATCTGTGCGTCGAGCGCGGCAAGATGTGCATGAACGAGATGATGTCGATCGACGCCAAGGGCGGCCTTGGGCTGGCCGGCGTGCGCAACACCTTGCCGCTGCAATATGACAAGCTTGCCCGGCGCGGCGCGGTGTTCGGCAACGATCCGTCCTATGTCGCCAGCATCTGCACGGCGGAGGAAGCAGCCGCCGCCTCGCGCGCGGCCCGCGATGCCGGCGCGAAATACTGGCCAATGCCCGATCTTTCCCCGCTGCGCGGGGCAGGGCTGCTCAGTCCAGGGGCAGGCAGCCGCCGCGCCGATGCCGGGACCCCGTCGCTCGGCCTGCTGCGCTTCGAATTGTGAGGGATGGCGGATGCCTGAGTCGCTGACCAAATTCATCTTCGGCCGCCTCACTCTGGAGTCGCTGCCGCTGCACGAGCCGATCGTCGTCGTCACCTTCATCGTCGTGGCGTTGGGCGGCCTCGCGGTGCTCGGCGCGGTCACCTATTTCAAGCTTTGGGGTTATCTGTGGCGCGAGTGGTTCACCAGCGTCGACCACAAGAAGATCGGCATCATGTACATGGCGCTCGGCCTCGTCATGCTGCTGCGCGGCTTCTCCGACGCCATCATGATGCGCCTGCAGCAGGCCATCGCCTTCAACGGTTCCGAGGGTTACCTCAACGCTCATCACTACGACCAGATCTTCACCGCCCATGGCGTGATCATGATCTTCTTCGTGGCGATGCCTTTCGTCACCGGGCTGATGAACTTCGTCGTGCCGCTGCAGATCGGCGCGCGCGACGTCTCGTTCCCTTTCCTCAACAATTTCAGCTTCTGGATGACGGTCGGCGGCGCGATCCTGGTCATGGCCTCGCTGTTCGTCGGCGAGTTCGCCCGCACCGGCTGGCTGGCCTATCCGCCGCTCTCCGGCATCAATTACAGTCCCGACGTCGGCGTCGATTACTACATCTGGGCGCTGCAGGTCGCCGGCGTCGGCACGACATTGTCCGGCATCAACCTGATCTGCACCATCATCAAGATGCGCGCCCCAGGCATGACCATGATGCGCATGCCCGTCTTCACCTGGACCTCGCTCTGCACCAACGTGCTGATCGTCGCGTCCTTCCCGGTGCTGACGGCGGTGCTGACGCTGCTTGCGCTCGACCGCTATGTCGGCACCAACTTCTTCACCAACGATTTCGGCGGCAATCCGATGATGTATGTGAACCTCATCTGGATATGGGGTCACCCGGAGGTCTACATCCTTATCCTGCCGCTGTTCGGCGTCTTCTCCGAGGTCACCTCGACCTTCTCCGGCAAGCGCCTGTTCGGCTACACCTCGATGGTCTACGCCACGATAGTCATCACCATCCTGTCCTATCTCGTCTGGCTGCACCACTTCTTCACCATGGGCTCCGGCGCCAGTGTCAATTCCTTCTTCGGCATCACCACGATGATCATCTCGATCCCGACCGGGGCGAAGATATTCAACTGGCTGTTCACCATGTATCGCGGCCGCATCCGCTTCGAATTGCCGATGATGTGGACGGTGGCCTTCATGCTCACCTTCGTCGTTGGCGGCATGACCGGCGTGCTGCTTGCCGTGCCGCCCGCCGACTTCGTGCTGCACAACAGCCTGTTCCTGATCGCGCATTTCCATAACGTCATCATCGGCGGCGTGCTCTTCGGCCTGTTCGCCGGCATCGCCTATTGGTGGCCCAAGGCCTTCGGCTTCAGGCTCGATCCGTTCTGGGGCAAGGTTTCGTTCTGGTGCTGGGTGCTCGGCTTCTGGCTAGCCTTCATGCCGCTCTATATCCTCGGCCTGATGGGCGTGACCCGCCGCATGCGCGTCTTCGACGATCCCTCGCTGCAGATATGGTTCGTGATCGCCGCCTTCGGCGCGGTGCTGATCGCCTGCGGCATCGCCGCCTTCCTGGTCCAGATCTTCGTCTCCATCCGCAAGCGCGAAGCGCTGGCCGATCACACCGGCGATCCCTGGGACGGCCGCACCCTCGAATGGTCGACCTCCTCGCCGCCGCCGGCCTACAACTTCGCCTTTACGCCGGTCATTCGCGACAACGACGCCTGGTTCGACATGAAGAAGGCCGGCTACCGGCGCCCGCTGTCCGGATTCAAACCGATCCACATGCCGAGCAACACCGGCACCGGCGTCGTCCTGGCGGTTTTCAGCGTCGCGCTCGGCTTCGGCCTGATCTGGTACATCTGGTGGCTGGCGGCGCTGAGCTTCGTCTGCCTCATCGCAACCGCGATCGGCCACACCTTCAACTACCACCGCGACTTCGACATCCCGGCTGCCGAGGTCACGCAAACCGAAGAGGCGAGGACGACGCTCCTCGCCGCCCAGGGCTAGGAATTGAGCATGGCATCGAGCGCGATCACGGCCGTCGCGGAACCGGTCTTCCACCTGGAAGAAGAGCACGCGCACGCCGAAGGCGGCAGCACCATGCTCGGCTTTTGGCTCTACTTGATGAGCGACTGCCTGATCTTCGCCATGCTGTTCGCGGCCTATGGCGTGCTCGGCGGCAATTACGCGGCGGGTCCGGCGCCGAAGGATCTGTTCGATCTCGGTCTGGTGGCGGTCAACACCACCATGCTGCTCTTGTCCTCGATCACTTATGGCTTTGCCATGCTGACCATGGACAAGGGCCGTGTCGGCGCGACGCAGGCCTGGCTCGTGGTGACCATGCTGTTCGGCCTGGCGTTCCTCTCCATCGAGCTATCCGAATTCGCGCACATGATCCATGAAGGCGCGACGCCGCAGCGCAGCGCCTTCCTGTCGTCCTTCTTCACCCTGGTCGGCACGCATGGCCTGCACGTGACCTTCGGCATCGTCTGGATGGTGACGCTGATGGTGCAGGTCGCGAGACACGGCCTCATCGAGGCCAACCGCCGCCGGCTGATGTGCCTCTCGATGTTCTGGCACTTCCTCGACGTCGTCTGGATCGGCGTCTTCACCTTCGTCTACTTGATGGGGATGCTCAGATGAGCGCTCATGATCATGCCGATCGCGACCATACCCATGGCGGCGCCGCGCACGGCTCGCTGAGGGGCTACCTGATCGGCTTCGTCCTGTCAGTGATCCTCACCGCCATCCCGTTCTGGATGGTCATGACCGGCGCCATGGACAACAAGCAGGCCGCGGCCATCATCATCATGGCCTTCGCGGTGGTGCAGATCGTGGTGCACATGGTCTTCTTCCTGCATATGACCCCTGCGTCGGAAGGCGGATGGTCGATGCTGGCGCTCATCTTCACGGTGGTTCTCGTCGTCATCGTGCTGAGCGGCTCGCTCTGGGTGATGTACCACCTCAATTCCAATATGATGCCCGGGCTCCACGAGATGCGGGAGATGCCATGAGCCCCATTTCGGGCGTGGGCGTGTGGCGCGCGGGGAGGGCCAAAGCCGAGGCAAAGGACATGACCGGCCGGGCAGGTATCGGCTCTCATGCTGCCTCGAAGGGTTCCGCGTCGCGATTCTTGCTCGCGCTGCTTGGGCTTCTCGGCGTTCTGATGTTTCTCGGGCTCGGCGTCTGGCAACTGGAAAGACGGGTCTGGAAGCTCGACCTGATCGCCCGCGTCGACCAGCGCATCCATACTCCCGTCGTCGATGCGCCCGGCCCGCAGGACTGGAGCGGGTTGAGCGCACCGGACTACGAATATCGCCACGTGCGGTTGACCGGGCGCTTGCAGGGCGGCGCCAACACGCTGGTGCAGGCGGTGACCGAGCTTGGCGGCGGCTATTGGGTGCTGACGCCGATGCGCGACGACCGCGGGTTCACGGTCCTCGTCAACCGCGGCTTCATCCCGCAGGAGCGCAAGGTGGAGTTCGAGCGGGAGAATGCCGCGCTCGCCTCACCGGCGACGGTTGACGGGCTGCTGCGCATCAGCGAGCCCGGCGGCGGTTTCCTGCGCAGAAACGATCCGGCTGCCGATCGCTGGTATTCGCGCGACGTCGCGGCAATCGCCAAGGCGCGCGGCCTGGCGGATGTTGCGCCCTATTTCATCGATGCCGAGGCATCCGGCGCTGCTGGCTGGCCGCGCGGCGGGCTCACCGTCGTCACCTTCCGCAACAGCCATCTCATCTATGCTTTGACCTGGTTTGCCCTTGCAGGGATGCTGGCGATGGCGCTTGCCAGACAGGTTTTCTCCGGCCGCCGGAACTGGGATGCAGCGTGATGAATATCGCGTGGCCCCATCGCGACAAGCCGTTCCTGACGCTTCTTCCAACGCGGCAGGGAGGCGCCCCGTCGGACGCCGACGTCACGAACAGGAAGAACCTGCTCCTGCTCATCCAGCTGCGCTGGCTGGCAGTGGCGGGGCAGGTGCTGACAATCCTGGTCACGCAATACTGGTTCGCCATCCCGCTGCCGCTCACCGAGATGGCGGGCGTGGTGCTTTTCCTGGTCGGCCTCAACATCTTCAGCCTGCTCGCCCTGCGCGGCAACCGCCGGATCTCCAACGCGCAGCTCTTCGTCGCGCTGATTTTCGACATGGCGGCGCTGACGACGCAGCTCTACCTGAGCGGCGGCGCCTCGAATCCGTTCGTGTCGCTTTACCTGCTGCAGATCACGCTCGGCGCTGCGCTCCTGGCGCCATGGTCGACCTGGCTCCTGGTGGTGGCGGCCTCGGCCTGCTTCGTCTTCCTTATCTTCGTCTTCCAGCCGATCGCACTCGCGCATCACGGCGGCAGCGATCTCCTGGCGCTGCATCTGCGCGGCATGTTCATCTGCTTCGTGCTCGCGGCCGGGCTGATCGTGATCTTCATGACGCGCATCAACCGCAACCTGCGCGAACGCGATGCCTATCTCGCCGACCTGCGCCAGCGTTCGGCCGAGGAAGATCACATCGTGCGCATGGGCCTGCTGGCCTCGGGTGCCGCCCATGAACTGGGCACACCGCTGTCGACAATATCGGTCATCCTGTCCGACTGGCGCCAGATGCGCGGCGTCAAGCGCAACCGCGAGCTTTCCGAGGACGTGGCCGAGATGCAGGCGCAGATCGAGCGCTGCAAAGGCATCGTCACGGGCATTCTCATGTCCTCCGGCCAGGCGCGGGGCGAGGGCACCATCCGCACTACGATCCGCCGGTTCCTCGACGATCTCGTCGAGGAATGGCGCGTCAGCCGCCAGCCTATCAAGCTGGACTACGGCAATGGTTTCGAGCCGGACGAGCCGATCGTGTCCGACACGGCGCTGAAACAAGTGATCTTCAATGTGCTCGACAATGCGCAGGAGGCATCGCACGATTGGGTCGGCATCACTGCCGAGCGGCAGGATGAGAAGCTGGTGCTCTCCGTCACGGATCGCGGACCCGGTTTCGACAAGGATATTCTGGCAACGCTCGGCCAGCCCTATATGTCGAGCAAGGGGCGACCAGGCGGCGGCCTGGGCCTCTTCCTGGTGTTCAACGTGGTGCGCAAGCTTGGCGGCGACGTTTCGGCGCACAACATGGCCGAGGGCGCCCGTGTTACCCTTTCGCTGCCGCTGGCGGCGCTGACCTATGGAGACGATCGTGAAATCTGATCGATCCTTGTTCGTCATCGAGGACGACGCGACCTTTGCGCGCACGCTCAAACGCTCGTTTGAAAAGCGCGACTACGACGTCGTGGTCTGCCACGACCGCGAGGCGCTGCTGGTCGCGCTGGAAACGGCCGTTCCGGCCTACGCCGTCGTCGATCTCAAGCTCGGATCGGGATCGGGTCTCGAATGCGTCAAGCTTCTCAGCGCCCGCAACCCGTCGATGCGCATCGTCGTGCTGACGGGATTTGCCAGCATCGCCACGGCGGTCGAGGCGATCAAGCTCGGCGCGGGCCACTATCTGGCCAAGCCCGCCAACACCGATGACATCGAAGCCGCCTTCGGCCGCGCCGAGGGCGACGTTTCGGTGCCGCTCACCAGCCGCCCCACCTCGATCAAGAACCTCGAATGGGAGCGCATCCACGAAACGCTGGTCGAAACCGGCTTCAACATCTCCGAAACCGCGCGCCGGCTTGGCCTGCACCGGCGCACGCTTGCCCGCAAGCTCGAGAAGCGCGTGGTGCAGTAGGGCGCCGCACCAAGATTATTCGCGAACGGCCACGGCCAGCACCGAGACGCAGTCGCCAGCCTTGACCAGGCCCGGGAAATGACGCGCGGCGAGCAGTCCCGACATCCTGGCCCTGATCTCCTGCGGCGGCTGCCCGGTGCGCCCGACCGGATGGATGCGCGCGACCACCTGGCCGTCCTTCACAGGCTCGCCGAGGTCGACCACCGTCTCGATCATGCCGTCATCCTCGGCGAAGGCGAAGCAATCGCCCGACGGCATGTCCAGCCATTGGGTTCTGCCCTTCTCGACCTCACCATCGACGATGCCGGCGTGGCGGAGCACGTTGAGGATGCCGCGCCGGGCGATCCGCACCGTCTCGGCGCGCGAGGTTCCGCCGCCGCCGAGCTCGGTAGTGACAAAGACCTTGCCCATCTCCTCGGCGGCCGTGTCATACATGCCGACCGCGTCGATCTCGGTCATGCGCATGGAAAAGGGCGCCGAGAAAGCCTCGACGGCGGCGAAGGCCTTTTTCTCCTGCTCTTTGTCGGGCAGCGTATGCGCCGCGCAGAAGGGCACGAAGTCCAGCGTTTTCCCGCCCGAGTGGAAGTCGAAGACGATGTCCGCGCGCGGCAGCAGCTCGCGCTGGAAATAGTCGGCGATCTTCTCCGTCACCGTGCCGTCCGGCCGCCCGGGGAAAGAACGGTTCATATTGCCTTTGTCGATCGGCGAGGTGCGCGTGCCGGCCCGGAACGCCGGATAGTTCATCGCCGGCACGATGATGACCGTGCCGGAGACATTTTTCGGATCGAGCGTGCGGGCGAGTTCGTAAAGCGCCAGCGGACCCTCATACTCGTCGCCGTGATTGCCGCCGGTGAGCAGCGCCGTCGAGCCCTTGCCGTTGCGCACGACACAGACCGGGATCATCACAGAGCCCCAGGCGGAATCGTCCCGGCTGTAGGGCAGGCGCAGGAAGCCGTGCTGGACGCCGTCGCGCTCGAAATCGACGGTCGGCGTGATCGGCGAGGGACGCAAAGCGGACATCGGCTCAGTCCTTCACGAACAGCTTGCGCGGCACATTGGCCAGGCACTCGACGCCGGTGTCGGTGATGAGGATGGACTCGGTGATCTCCAGCCCCATCGTCTCCAGCCACAGGCCGGTCATGAAATGGAAGGTCATGCCGGGCTTGAGCTCGGTGCGGTCGCCGGGGCGCAGGCTCATGGTGCGCTCACCCCAGTCCGGCGGATAGGAGATACCGATCGGGTAGCCGGTGCGGTTGTCCTTGACGATGCCGTATTTCTTCAACACGGCGAAGAAGGCGTTGGCAATATCCTCGCAGGTGTTGCCGGGCTTGGCGGCCGCGAGGCCGGCTTCCATGCCCTCAAGTGTGGCCTTCTCGGCGTCTAGGAAGGCCTGGGTCGGCTTGCCGAGGAACACGGTGCGCGACAGCGGACAATGGTAGCGATTGTAGCAGCCGGCGATCTCGAAGAACGTGCCTTCGTTCACCTTCATCGGCTTGTCGTCCCAGGTGAGATGCGGCGCCGAGGCGTCCGCTCCCGACGGCAAGAGCGGCACGATCGCCGGATAGTCGCCGCCGATGCCGGCGACCCCGCGCGTGCCGGCATCGTAGATCTCGGCGACCAGGTCGCATTTGCGCATGCCGACCTCTATTTTGTCGACGATCCGCTGGTGCATCGCCTCGACGATACGGGCGGCGTTGCGCATATACTCGATCTCGGTCGGGCTTTTCACGGCGCGCTGCCAGTTCACCAGCGCTGTGGCATCGGCGAAGCGGGCGTTGGGCAGGTGCTTCTGCAGCGCCGCGAAGGCGGCGGCCGAAAACCAGTAATTGTCCATCTCGACGCCGATGCTGAGCTTGTCCCAGCCGCGCTCGGCCAGCACGCTGGCGAGGTAATCCATCGGATGCCGCTCGGTCGACTGCACATAATGGTCGGCATAGCCGATGATGTTGTCATGCGCGAGATAGGCGGTGCGCTTGGCGCCGTTGGCGTCCTGGCCGCGGCCGTACCAGACCGGCTCGCCGGAAGGCGGCACGATGACGGCCTGATGCACATAGAACGACCAGCCGTCATAGCCCGTCAGCCAGGCCATGTTGGAGGGATCGCTGACGATCAGCAGATCGACGCCTTTAGCCTCCATGGCTTTTCGTGTCTTGGCGAGGCGCTCCGCATATTCGCCGCGCGAGAATTTCAAATTTGGCTGCATTTTGTTGTCCTCGTTTGTTGGGCCTGGCGGCCAGCATCAACTTTCGAAATCGAGCCCGGCATTGGCGGCGCGCGCACGGTCACGGGCCAAAGTGGCGATCGCGGTGTCCTGCACGCCGGTGCCGGTGAGGTCGGCGATGGTGATGTCGCTGGCCGAGCGCCGTCCGGGCTTGCTGCCGGCGATGATCTGGCCGAGCTCTGTCACCTCGGCGTCGGTGGCGAAGACCGCCGCCTCGATGGCGTGGTGGAGCTCGCCCAGACGCCGCGTCTGCTTGGCGCTGTCGGCGACATAGAGATCGGCCATGCGCAGGATCGCCGGCGCGATCTCGTTCTTGTGCTCGGCGTCTGAGCCCATGGCGGTGATGTGCTGGCCGGCAGTGACGAAGCCTGCCTTGATCAGCGGTTCGGTCGAAGGCGTGGTGGTGACGATGATGTCAGCGCCCGCTGCCGCGTTCGCCGCATCCGGCTCGGCCCGCACGAGGATACCGAGCTTCTCGCGCAGGCGCGCGGCGGTGGCTTCAGCCTTGGCGGCGTCACGCGCCCAGATGCGCGCTTCCTCGATCGGTCTGACGAGACACAGCGCTTCCAACTGCAGGCCGGCCTGAAGGCCGGCGCCGAAGATCGCGGCGACGCTGGAGCCTTGGCGCGACAAATGCTTGGCCGCGACCGCGCCGGCGGCAGCCGTGCGGATATCGGTGAGATAGCCATTGTCGAGCAACAGCGCCTCGACCACGCCGGTCTTGGCCGAAAGCAACACCATCATGCCGCCGCCGCTCGGCAGGCCGAGCGTCGGGTTGTCGAAGAAACCGGAGCTTATCTTGACGGCGAAGCCGTCTATGCCGGGCACATAGGCGGACTTCACGTCGACCTCGCCGCGATGCTCGGGAATGTCGAGCCGCAGGATCGCTGGCATCGCCACCGGCAGGGTGGCCAAGGCGCGAAAAGCGTCCTCGATGCAGGCAACGGCGTCCAGATCAAGCGTCACGATCTTGCGCAGATCACTCTCGGTGAGAATGGTTATGCGGCTCATGCTGCGCGCTCCGCGATTGTCTCGCCGCAGACGATGCGGCGGTGCAGGTCCATGTCGATGTTCTTGCCGGAGAGGATGAGAACAGCGGGGCCGCTCACTTTGACCTTGCCGGCAAGCAGCGCGCCGATGCCGACGGCGCCGGCGCCTTCGACTATCTCGCGCTCCTCTTCATACGCATGGCGGATGCCGGCGGCGATCTCGTCCTCGGCAAGCAGGACGACGTCGTCGAGCAGTCCCCGGCACATGGCAAAGGTCAGCCGGTTGTCGAGCCCGATGCCGCCGCCGAGCGAATCCGCCAGCGTCGGCAGTTCCTCGACCTGCACCGGCCGGCCGGCGTCGAGGCTGGCCTTCATCGCAGCGCCGCGTGCCATCGAGATGCCGATGACTTTGGTGCGCGGGCTCACGCCTTTGACCGCCGCCGCCACACCTGCTGCAAGCCCGCCGCCGGAGAGCGGCACCAGCACGGCCGCGGCATCCGGCACCTGCTCCATGATTTCCAGCCCAAGCGTGCCTTGTCCGGCGACGATATCGGGATGGTCGAAGGGCGGCAGCATGACCAGCCCTTCTTCCGCCACCAGCCTGTCGACTTCCTGCTGCGCGTCGTCCTGGCTGTTGCCGACGATGCGGATATCCGCGCCGAGACGACGGATGGCGTCGAGCTTGTTTTCCGGCACCAGCCTCGACATGCAGATCACCGCGCGGATGCCTTCGAGCTTTGCCGCATGCGCCAGCGCGCGGCCGTGATTGCCGGTCGAGGCGGCGACGACGCCGCGCGATTTTTCTTCCGCGCTCAATGCTGCGATCGCATTGGAAGCGCCGCGCAGCTTGAACGCGCCGGTGGTCTGGTGATGCTCCAGCTTGAGATGAACAGGACGGCCCGTGCGGTCCGAGAGGCTTTGCGACAGCACGATAGGTGTCCGCTCGACCTTGCCTGCAATGCGCTCGCGCGCCGCGCGAATATGCTGATGCTCAACAATCATTTCGATCACGGGCATTTCGTTCACTGGGCCAGCGGCTTCGTCCACAGTCGGCCGAATTCGGGCCGGGGCGTTTCGTTGCCGCACAGCCGCAGGCAATTCCAGGCACTGGCCTGGTTGCTGGTGACGACCGGACGTCCGATCGCCTCTTCCATGCCGGGAACCGCGAGCGCGGCGCGCAACGCGGTGCATGAGACGAATAGCGCATCGGCCTGCGGATGGGTGACGTTGCGCGCCAGCTCGACCAGGGACGCCGGCGTGATGCGCGCCATCTCGCGGTCGTCCTCGAAACCGAGGCAGGAGAAGCTCTGGATATCGAAGCCATGCGCCGCGAAATAGGTGGCCATCGGCCGGCTGGTCTCAACGGTGTAAGGAGTCAGGATGCTGATACGCTTCACCCCGAAAGCGTTCAGGCCGCGCACGCCGGCCATCGGCGGGGTGACGACGGGCACGCCGGGCTTGGCTGTTTGGATCGCCTGCTCGATCTCGGCGTCGCCGATCACCACCGACGCCGAAGTGCACGAATAGCATATCGCATCGAGCGGCTCGTCCGGCAGGATCAGCGCCGCGCCCGCCGAAAGCGACGGCTGCATTTTGCGCAGGTTTTCCGGCGTCGTCGGGTTGGCGTAGGGGATGCGCGCGACATAGACGCCGATCCGCTCGCTCGCCACCATGCGGCGGAAGTCCACCTCGCTGGTGTGATCGGTAGCTAAAGCAATCAGGCCGACGCGCTTTTCCAGCGGACGCGAGTCCAGCGTGGGGCGCGCTGTTTCGAGGCGGATGTCGGGCAATGCGTTCATGACTTTCATCTTTCGATCCTGCCGTAGCGATGCTCCAGCCAGCGCAACAGCACGACGGAGCAGAGGCTGATGACGAGAAAGAAGGCGCCGACCAGCGTCATCGGCTCGATGTAGCGGTAATAGGTGTTGGCGACGCTCTTGGCCTGGTTCATCAGCTCCAGCACGGTGATCGCCGACAGCAGCGGCGTCTCCTTGAACATGGCGATGAAATAGTTGGCCAGGGCCGGGATCATCGGCGGGATCGCCTGCGGCAGGATGATATGCGTCCAGGTGTGGCGGCCGCCCAGATTGCAGGCCTTGGCAGCTTCCCACTGGCCGCGCGGCACATTGTCGATGCCGGCGCGGTAAACCTCGGCCGTGTAGGTGCCGTAATGCAGGCCGAGCCCGATGACGCCCGCCACCAGCGGCGGCAGCAGGATGCCGACGTCGGGCAGCACGTAGAAGATGAAATAGAGCTGCACCAGGAGCGGCGTGCCGCGGATGAACTCGGCGAACCAGCCGACGCTGCGCGCGACGATGCGATTCTCCGAGCGCCGCGCCAGCGCGATCCCAAGCCCCACGATCGCCGCCAGGGCCGAGCCGAGCACCGTCGCCAAGATGGTGATCTTCACCCCCTGGATAAGGGTCGGCATGATCTCCCAGACGAAGTTCCAATCCCATTCCATCAGACGCGCACTCCGTCGAGGCCGCGCGCCATGCGGCGCTCCAGCGTGCGAATGCCCCAGGAGATGATCAGCGCCAGCGCGAAATAGATGACGAGAACGGAGAGGAAGGGCATCAGCGTGCTGCCGGTCTGCGAGCGCACCACCTGCGCCTGGAAGGTCAGGTCGGCGAGCGAGATAAGCGACACGACCGAGGTTGCCTTAAGCAGCTCGATCGCGTTGTTGCCGAAGGTCGGCAGCATGACCAGCAGCGCCTGCGGCAGGATCACATGGCGCATGCCTTGCCAACGGCCGAGATTGAGCGCCGTGCAGGCCTCGTATTGCTCGCGGCCGACCGACAGGATGGCGCCACGCACGACTTCCGCCGCATAGGCGCCGACATTCAAGCCCAGCGCCAGCACGCCGGCCTGCAGCGGCGTCAGCGACAGGCCGGCAAAAGGCAGCACGAAATAGGCCCAGAACAGCTGCACGAAAATCGAGGTGCCGCGGAAGAATTCGATGTACGTCGTCGCCAACGCGCGGATGATGAAGAAGCGTGACACGCGCCCCATGCCGGCCAGGAAGGCCATGATCAGCGCAAGCACCGACCCCATCAGCGTCAGCTCGATGGTGACAAGAGCTCCCTGCAATATCAGGCCGAGATAGCCGGACCACTGGGTCATGAAATTAGAAGTTTCCAACGTTTGCATTTGTGCTAGGCCGCCGTGACAGCCCCTTCTCCCCGTTCAACGGGGAGAAGATGCCGGCAGGCAGATGAGGGGCAGCGCTAACCTTGAAATGCTGGCGCCGCCCCTCATCCGGCTCTTCGAGCCACCTTCTCCCCGCAAGCGGGGAGAAGGCAAAGGAGCACTACTTCGCCGCGCAGAGCTTCTCGCGCGTCGTCGACATCGCCGCCTTGGCGGAGAAGCCGTAGGGCTCGATGATCTTGGCGAACTCGCCGGACTTCTTCATCTTGGCGAGCTCGACGTCATAGGCGTCGCGCAGTGCCTCGTCGCCTTTCTTGAAGGCCGCGCCATCGCAATAGACCGGCGCGCCCTGCACCGGCGCGATCACTTCGAGGTTCGGGTCGTTGGCCTTCTTCATCAGGTCGTTGATCGAGAGCACAGGCAACGAATAGGCGTCGATACGGCCGTCCTGCACCATCTTCAGGCCGCTCTGGCCGTCCGGCACGACGATGACGCGATCGCGCGGCACGCCGGCAGTGAGCGCCAGCTTCTCCTCGGTGCCGCCGCCCGGCGCACCGACCGTGGCGGAGCTGTCCTTGGCGATGTCCTCGTAGCTCTTGAAGCCCTTCGGGTTGCCCTTCTTCACCAGCATCGCTTCGGCATCGCAAAGCACCGGCTCGGAATAGGCGACCGCCGCGCAACGCTCCGGCTTCATGAACAGGCCGGCGGTGACGACGTCGAAGCGGCCGGCCTGCAGGCCGGGGATCATCGCGCCGTATTCGGAGATGGAAGCGACGATGTCGTTGACGCCGAGACGCTTGAAGATCTCGCGCGCCACGTCGGGCGCCGCGCCCGATACCTTCCCGTCGGCGGCGACCGCCGTATAGGGCGGCTCGTTGGCGATGGCGACGCGGGCGAAGCCTTGCTGCTTGAGCTGCTCCAGCTTGGCGTCATCCGCCGACCGCGCGCCGGGGGCGAGCAGCATCGCGGTGATCGCGAGGCCGGCGACGCCAGCCAGAATGCCAAGTTTCTTCATTGTTCCCAACTCCTTGTTTGTCTTCTTGGTTTGCCTTGGTTCGGGACGGCCTTTGACCGCCGGTGGACGGCTTGCGCCGCCCGTCTGCATTGCGGTCAGACGCGATGTCCGGCCGCGATGATCTTCTTCAGGAAGCTCTGCGTTCTTTCCTGTTTGGGATGGCGAAAAATCTCATCGGGCTTGCCTTCCTCGACGATCCTGCCGCGGTCGAAGAACAGCACGCGGTCGGCGAAGTCGTGGGCGAAGCCCATCTCATGAGTGACCAGAAGCATCGTCATGTCGGTCTCGGCGGCGAGCTTGCGCATGACATTGAGCACTTCCTCGACGAGCTCGGGGTCGAGCGCCGAGGTGACCTCGTCGAACAGCATGATCTTGGGCGACAGCGCCAGCGCCCGGGCGATCGCCACGCGCTGCTTCTGGCCGCCGGAGAGCTGCGCCGGCATCGCCTTCGCCTTGTCCGCAAGCCCGACCATGTCGAGCAGTTCCATCGCCCGCTTCTCGGCGGCGGCGCGCGCGACCCCCTTGGTCAGCATCGGCGCCAGGGTCACATTGTCCATGACGCATTTGTGCGGGAAGAGATTGAACAGCTGGAAGACCATGCCGATCTTCTGGCGCATCCTGGCCAGATGCCGCTCGTCGGCCGGCAGCAGCTGGCCGTTACGCTCCATGTGGTAGAGCTGTTCGCCGTCGACCTGGATATGGCCGCCGTCGATCTTCTCTAGCGTCATCAGGATGCGCAGGATCGTCGTCTTGCCTGAGCCGGACGGACCGATCAGCGCCAGCTTCTCGCCAGGCATGACCTGCATCGACAGGCCGTCCAGCACCTTGAAGGCGCCGAAGCTCTTCGAAATCGCATCGACCTTGATGATGGGCGCGGGCAATCCATGTCCCCGTTCTGGAGAAGCCTATGCCCTTAACGATGCGAAACGTGCCAAATCATGTCAATTGGAAAAATAATATCATGACAATATTTCCGGCGCGGCACAATTTCAGGGCAATCTGAGCTTCCTTTGTGCATCAGATGGCGAGCAGGAGATGCTCCGGATCGCCGAGCAGCAGTTTGGCGACAACGCTCAGGCCCGCCCGCAGTTCCCCCTCGGTGGTCGATCCGAGCGAGATGCGCACGGCCGGATGCCAGGGCGTGTCGGCGATGCGGAACGAGGTGCCCGGCGCGATCGCCACCCCCCGCAGGCGCGCCTGCGCGACAAAGCTCTCCTCGGCCCGGTCGCCCGGCAGCTCGAGCCACAGATGCAGCCCGTCGCGATGACAGCGATAGTCGACACCCGTGAGCACTTCCGCGGCGATCTCCTGGCGGCGCCTCAGCGCGCCACGCTGCCAGTTGACCAGTTCCATCGCTGTGCCGTCGGTCACCCAGCGCGTAGCGATCTCTGCAACCATCGGCGTCGCCATCCAGTTCGAGACTAGGTGGCGGTTGGCGACGGCCGCGACATAGCGGTCCGGTACCGCGAGATAGCCGATGCGCAGGCCTGGCACGACGATTTTGGTGAAGGAGGTGACGTAGAGCGTCCGTTCCGGCGCGAAGGCGGCAACCGCCGGCGGCCTGCCTTCAACCAGCGGCCCGAGCACGTCGTTCTCGATGATGGCAATGTCGTGCTTGCGCGCGACCGCCGCGATCTGCTCGCGCCTTGTGGCGTCCATCAGCGTCGCCGTCGGGTTGATCACCGACGGCTGCACGAACACAGCGCGAATGTCCGAGAGGCGGCAGGCCTCGTCGAGCGCTTCGGGGATCAGCCCGTTGCCGTCGATCGGCAGGCCCTCGAGATTGAAGCCGAGATAGCGGGCAAGCGGGATCAGCGTGTGGTGGCCGATCGCCTCGGTGGCGACCGTCGAGCCGGGCGGCGCAACGCTCATCAGCGCCACCGTCATGCCGGCAGTGGCGCCGTTGGTCAGGCTGATGTTCTGAGGCGACGCCTCCAGCCCGCAAAGTTTCAGCCATTCGACCGCGACCGCGCGGTGGCGCGGGAAAACCATGTTCGGCCGGAACGATAGCGCCGAGCTCGACGGCAGGTTCTCGGCCAGCCAGCCCAGCGCCTGCTTTAGTTTCTCCAAATGCATCGGCTCGCAGACCGGCTTCAGGATCGAGAGGTCGATGACCTCGCCCAGCCGTTCCGGGATGTAGGGCGGCTCGGGCTCGCGACGCTGCGTCTGCACGAAACTGCCGCGGCCGACCTCGCCGGAAATCAGTCCCCGGCGGATCAACTCCTCATAGGCGCGGCTGACGGTCTGCACCGAAAGCTTCAGATCGTCTGCCAGCCGGCGGTGCGTCGGCAGCCGCGTGCCGTTGGCCAGACGCCCGTCATGGATGGCGCGCGCGAACTGGTCGGCCAGCGAGAGATAGGCCGGCCGGCGGATGAGAGCAGGATCTGGCTGCCAAAATGTCATGACTTATTAGAGATCGAAATCAGTGCAATTGACAATCGAAATAATGCATCGTCATGGTGTCCGCAACGAAAGGCGGACCCGCATGGCGGCAGCGAAACTCGACCCGATCGACCTCAGGATTCTCGATGCCATCCAGCGCGACGGGCGTATCACCAAGCTCGCGCTGGCCGAGAAGGTCGGCCTGTCGCCAACGCCGTGCTGGATGCGGCTGCGCAAGCTGGAGAAGGCCGGCATCGTCTCCGGCTATCACGCCGCGATCGCCATGCGTGTCATCGCGCCGGTGGCGACGGTGCTGATGGAGGTCACCCTGGCCAATCATCGCCAGGCTGACTTCGACCGCTTCGAGCGGGTCGTGCGCGATATCCCGGAGATCGTCGCCTGCTGGTCGGTGGGCGGCGGCGTCGACTACGTGCTGAAAGTGATGGCGCGCGACATCGACGCCTATCAGCGGCTGGTCGACGGCCTGCTTGAGCGCGAGATCGGCATCGACCGCTACTTCACCTACATCGTCACCAAGACGGTCAAGGACGAGACCGTGCTGCCGGTGGCCGATCTGCTGCCGGAATAAGGGTGAGTCGGTCTCACGATCAGCGTGGAGATTAGCCGAAACGTCCGTCACTTCGTCATCCACGGGCGGAGCAAGGAGCGAAGCGACGCGGCGCAGACCCGAGGATCCATTCCGTAACGCCAAGGCGTTGCAACGGTGCAGAATTCTGCTCCGCTGCGCCCTTCGATCAAGGTCACGGAATGGATCCTCGAGTCTACGCGTCCGCTTCGCTTCCGCTCCGCCCGTGGATCACGAAGTTGTGGAGGCAGCCAATTTCACCGGTTGGTGGCATCCGGCGGCTGGTAAGCTAGAGAGATTGACCTGCTCTCCCGGACAAATAGAGACAATCTCTCTCTGTCAGCCTGTCGAAACAGCCTCTTTGTCCCGATTGCACGACTAGTCTCTCCATATCGCCTCGGCACCGGGAGACCCGACTGATGTCCGCACATTTTGCCCGTACCAACCACCATGAAGCGCTCGACCGCCTCGCCGATCGCCGGCTGCTGCGCGCGCTCGCCTATGTCGACGGTCACTGGACGGCGAGCGAAGCGGCGGCAAGTTTTGAGGTTACCGATCCGGCCACCGGCGCTACCGTCGCCTTTGTCGCCGCGCTCGATGCTGCCCAGACGACAAAGGCGATCAATGCCGCGTCACGCGCGTTTCTTGGCTGGCGCTTGGCGCTGCCGCAGGAGCGCTCGAAAATCCTGCGAAAATGGTTTGATCTCATCATCGCCGCCAAAGATGATCTGGCGCTGCTTATGACGCTGGAACAAGGCAAGCCGCTGAAGGAATCGCTGGGCGAGATCGACTACGCTGCGTCCTTTATCGAGTGGTATGCCGAGGAAGCGAAACGCCTCAACGCCGAAAGCGTCACCAGCCATCTGCCGAATGCGGAGATGTCGGTGCGCCGCGAGCCGCTCGGAGTCGTCGGGGTCGTCACGCCCTGGAATTTTCCGTCGGCCATGCTCACCCGCAAGGCGGCGGCAGCTTTGGCTGCGGGCTGCACGGTGGTGGCGCATCCGTCCTCGGAGACGCCGCTGTCGGCCCTGGCTCTGGCCGAGCTCGGCGAGCGTGCCGGACTCCCGGCAGGCGTCTTCAACGTCGTCACCGGCGATGCGCGCACGATTGTCGGCGCGATGTGCGCCGATGCGCGGGTCCGCGCGATGAGCTTCACCGGCTCGACCGAGGTCGGCCGGCTGATCGCCGCGCAGAGCGCTGCGACGATGAAACGACTGGTGATGGAGCTCGGCGGCCACGCGCCGCTGATCGTCTTCGACGACGCTGACATCGACAAGGCGGTGACGATCGCGCTCGATGCCAAATTCGCCACCTCCGGCCAGGATTGCCTCGCCGCCAACCGCATCTATGTGCAGCGGCCGATCTATGATCGCTTCTGCGCCGCTTTCGCCCGCCGCATCGAGCAGCTCCGCACCGGCAATGGCCTAGCCGCAGACGCCGATATCGGACCGCTGATGCATGAGCGCGCGGTCAAGAAGGTCGAGGAGCAAGTCGCCGATGCGCTCACCCACGGCGCGCGCTGCCTGGCCGGCGGCAAGCGTCACGCGGCCGGGCCGCTGTTCTACCAGCCGACGCTGCTCGCCGATGTGCCGGACGAAGCGCTGATCATGCGCGAAGAAACCTTCGGCCCTGTCGCGGCTGTGACGCCGTTCGACGACGAGGCGGAAGTCGTCGCCCGCGCCAATGCCACGGAATATGGCCTGGTCGCCTATGTCGTCACCGAAAACGGCGCGCGGCAGGCGCGCATGGGCCGCGCCTTGGAGTATGGCATGGTCGCCATAAACCGCGTCAAGATCACCGGCGCGCCGATCCCGTTCGGCGGCGTCAAGCAATCCGGCATCGGCCGCGAAGGCTCTCGCCACGGCCTCGAAGCTTTTACAGACCTCAAATACCTTTGCCTCGACGTAGCCTAAGCTACCCGGGCCTCATTCTCGTCAGGAGTCAAAAATGCTCGAACAGTCCAACGAACTCTCCGCTTGGGATCGCGACCACTTCTTCCATCCCTCGACGCATATGGGCACGCACGCGCGCGGTGAATCGCCGGCCCGCATCATGGCCGGCGGCGAAGGCGTCACCGTCTGGGACAACACCGGCAAGAAGAGCATCGATGCCTTCGCCGGCCTCTATTGCGTCAATGTCGGTTACGGCCGCCAGAAGATCGCCGATGCCATCGCCGAGCAGGCGAAGAACCTCGCCTACTACCACGCCTATGTCGGGCATGGCACCGAGGCCTCGATCCGGCTCTCCAAGATGATCATCGACCGCGCGCCGAAGGGCATGAGCCGAGTCTATTTCGGTCTCTCCGGCTCGGATGCCAACGAGACCAACATCAAGCTGATCTGGTATTACAACAACGTTCTCGGCCGGCCGGAGAAGAAGAAGATCATCTCGCGCTGGCGTGGCTATCACGGCTCGGGTGTCATGACCGGTTCGCTGACCGGGCTCGAGCTGTTCCACAACGCCTTCGACTTGCCGCGGGCGCCGATCCTGCACACAGAAGCGCCGTATTATTTCCGCCGCGCCGACCGCTCGATGAGCGAGGAGCAGTTCTCGCAGCATTGCGCCGACAAGCTGGAAGAGATGATCCTGGCCGAAGGCCCCGACACGGTCGCGGCCTTCATCGGCGAGCCGATCCTCGGCACCGGCGGCATCGTGCCGCCGCCGGCCGGATATTGGGCAAAGATCCAGGCCGTGCTCAACAAATACGACGTGTTGCTCGTTGCCGACGAGGTGGTGACCGGCTTTGGTCGTCTCGGCACGATGTTCGGCTCCGACCATTACGGCATCAAGCCGGACCTGATCACCATCGCCAAGGGCCTGACCTCGGCCTATGCGCCGCTTTCCGGCGTCATCGTCGCCGACAAGGTCTGGCAGGTGCTGGTCAAGGGCTCGGACAAGCTTGGCTCGCTCGGCCATGGCTGGACCTATTCGGCGCACCCGATCTGCGTTGCCGCCGGTGTCGCCAATCTCGAACTGATCGACGAGATGGACCTTGTGCGGAACGCCGGCGAGACCGGCGCTTACTTCCGCGCCGAGTTGGCCAAAGCCGTCGGCGGCCACCGGAATGTCGGCGAGGTGCGTGGCGATGGCATGCTGGCCGCAATCGAGTTCGTCAAGGACCGCGACGACCGCGTCTTCTTCGATCCGGCGCTGAAGGTCGGGCCGCAGATCGCCACCGCGCTCGCCGCCAGCGGCGTCATTGGCCGCGCCATGCCGCAGGGCGATATCCTCGGTTTCGCGCCGCCGCTCTGCCTGACGCGCGAGGAAGCCGACATCGTCGTCGCAAAGACCGCCGACGCGGTGAACAGTGTATTGACCAGCATCTGAGAAGTGACATGAATGCCATGACAAGAACTCTTCCCGCCACCATGGCCGCCGTGCAGCTTACGGGCCATGGCGGCCTTGAGAAGCTCGTCTACCGCACGGATGTGAAGGTGCCGGCACCTGCCGCCGGCGAGGTGCTGGTCAAGGTCAGCGCCTGCGGCATGAACAACACCGATGTCTGGGTGCGCCAGGGCGCCTATGGCACGGAGGAAGATGCCGGGGCGGTGTCGACGTGGCGCCGGCAAGGCAACACGCTCACCTTCCCGCGCATCCAGGGCACCGACACGGTTGGCACAATCGTCGCCGTCGGCGACGGCGTGTCCGCGGAGCGCATCGGCGAGCGCGTCATGGTCGATTTCTCGATCTATAATCGCGACGACGATTCGTTGGCCGACATCGACTATATGGGCCACGGCCGTGACGGCGGTTATGCCGAATACCAAGCGCTGCCGGCCGAGAACGCACATGTCGTCGACACCGATCTGAGCGATGTCGAGCTAGCCACCTTCTGCTGCGCCTATCTCACCGGCGAGCAGATGCTGGAGCGGGCGGGCTTGAAAGCCGGCGAGCGTGTGCTGGTCACCGGCGCCTCTGGCGGTGTCGGCTCCGGCATCGTGCAACTGGCGAGGGCGCGGGGCGCCATCCCCTACGCCGTCGTCGGCAAGGGCAAGGAACAGGCCGTGCTCGACATCGGCGCCGAGAAGGTGATCACGCGCGGCGTGGCCGACCTGCTCACCGCCGTCAACGAAGCGACTGGCGGCCAACCCATCGACGTGGTCGCCGACCTCGTCGGCGGCGCCATCTTCAACGATCTCCTACGCATCCTGCGGCCCGAAGGCCGCTACACCACGGCCGGCGCCATTGCCGGCCCGGTCGTGCAGTTGGACCTCCGCACCATGTATCTGAAGCAGCTCCAACTCCACGGCTCGAGCCAAGGCACGCGCGCGGACTTCCGTCGCATCGTGCGCTACATCGAGGAAAAGAAGATCAAGCCGCTGGTCGGCGGCGTCTACAAACTGTCGGATTTCCACCGCGCCCAGACCGACTTCATGGGCAAGGACTTTGTCGGCAAGCTGGTGGTGGTGCCGGACGCGATGTGGAGCGGCGCCTGACGAGGAAAGAGGCCGGCTCGGGCTCGGCGGGTCGCCGTAGCCTTCCGTCCGGAATTGCGTAAAAGCAAAGAGATAGGACGCTTTCGCCGTTCCCATGAAACGCTGCGGCGTCACAGACACGCAGCGCTGCGCGGAGGCGTGGCTCGCCGATGGCGATCCTGCATCGACAGACGGCGACGCGCTTATCCAGGTCATTGCGGCGCCGAGGTCTCTGGGTTATTTTAGCAGTTAGTTGAATGCGCGATCTGCCTTGCCATCGCAGGCGCGTTCGTTGCCGTCTTGGCAGATTGTGAAGTCTTTAACAGACCGCGATGCCGCAAGCTGCGTTCTTGTGGCCGACAGGTGATAGCAGTTAGGGATTTTACCATGCTGCGATGCTGTGCGCTGATTGCAGCCTTGATCCTCGTGGGCCTCGCGACGGTGCAGGCGCACGCCGATCGGAGGGTTGCGCTTGTCATCGGCAATTCCGAATATCGCGAAATCCCGGCGCTGAAAAATCCGGACAAGGATGCCGACGACGTGTCGAGCACGTTCCGGCTGGCCGGCTTCGATGTGTTCGTCGCCAAGGATCTCACCAAGCTCCAGTTCGAGAAGGAATTTCGCAATTATCTCGCGGCGGCGGACGGCGCCGATCTGGCGGTCGTCTACTATTCCGGCCACGGCTTTCAGATCGGCGGCGAGAATTTCCTGATCCCGGTCGATGCCTCGCTCAAGGATGCGGCCGACATCGAGGTCCAGGCGGTCAAGCTCGACGATGTCCTGCAGCAGTTGCGCGCCAAATCGAAGATCCAGGTGATCATCCTCGACGCCTGCCGCAACAACCCGTTCCCGCGCAAGGATTACTGGCTGCGCGACCAGTTGATCGCGGCCGGCGGCACCGGCCTCGCGCAGGTGAAAAGCTCGCTGAACACGCTGATCGCCTTCGCCACGGAACCCGGCGCCGTCGCCTATGACGGGTCCGGCGATCTCAGCCCGTTTTCATCCGCCTTCTCGCGCCGCGCGCTGGCGCCGAACCAGGAGATACGTTCGGTCATGGCGGCGGTGCGCCGCGACGTGGTCGAGGCCACCAAGGGCGCGCAGGTCCCTTGGGAGAATTCCTCGCTGATTGACGAGGTGGTGCTGATGCGCCGGGCCAACCGGCCGGCTTTGCCGCCGGTGCTGGAAAAGACCGTACCGTCGGGCGTCGGTCCGGTCGCGCTCGACCTGCCGGTGCCGGTCGATGTCGATGGCGGCGCGGTCACCATCAGCATCGAAAGGCCGCCGGCGCTGGGGCGTCTGATCCTGGACGGCAAGCCGGTCGCGACGGGCGAGCCGATAGAGGGCAAGGATCTGCCGCGGCTCGCGATGGATGTGCCGAAGGGCGCCGACGCCGAGGACCAGGTCGATATGTTGGCCTACGCCGCGCATGACGAGTGGGGCGGTGTATCGCAAGGCATCCTGGTGTTCCGGGTCAAGAACGGCGATGGCGCCGCGGGCAAGCAGCTTGTCGCCTCGCTCGAGTCGGAACAGAAACAGCAGGTGGTGGAGCGCGGCATCCACATCGCCGGCGCCGCCGAGGCGATCGAGAACCGCGACGTCAAGATTCCGGTCGGTGTCGGCCCGGTGCCGCTGAAGCTGGATTTCCCGACCAACGATCCGGCCGTAAGCGTGAAGCTTGCGAGCTATCCGGCAACCGGGACGCTGTCCCTGCCGGACCGGACCTTGTCGCCGCAATCGAGCCTGATGGCCGACGAGGTCGATAAACTACGCTACGAACCGCAGATAGGCGCGGTCAAGCCATTGATAGTCGGCGTCGAAATCAGAGCTGACAACACGTCATCGAAGCCGGCGACGATGAAGCTTTCGCCAAGCGTCGATCCCTGCGACACGCAGGCAGGCGAACCCTTGGACCTGCAGGGCGTCGTTCCCGGCCTGTTGCCAAACGAGATCGGCGCCGGCGCGGTGGAGGCCTGCCGGGCGGCCGTGAAGGCCTATCCCGATGTCGCCCGCTTCCACTACGAACTCGGCCGCGCGCTGCTCGCCGCCGGCAAGGTCGAGGAGGCCAAGAAGGCGATCAAGGAAGCCGCTGACCAGGGACATGTCCGCGCTGTATTCGAGCTGGGCTACCTCAACGCGACCGGCACGGGTATGCCCGCCAACCGCAAGCAGGCCAACGCTTTCTATGCCGCGGCGTCCGACAAAGGCGATCCCTATGGAATGACTTCATGGGGCCGCGCCTTGTTCAACGGTTACGGCGTCGACCGCGATACCGGCAAGGGGCTGGACCTGCTGCTCAAGGCGGCGGCGATGGGCCATACCTATGCGATGAACGACCTTGCGGCGATCTTCACCGAAGGCCGCAACGGCGTGCCGGCCGATCCGGCTCGCGCCGTGGCCTTCCTCAAGGCCGGCGTCGAGCGGCAGGACATGTATTCGATGAACCTGCTTGGGCGCAATTATCTCTCCGGCACGGGGGTCGAGAAGGATCCAAAAACCGCGCTCACGCTGTTCCAGAAATCGATGGATCTCGGCCAGCCCTATGCCCCCGGCAGCCTTGCACGCATGTACAGGGACGGTGTCGGCGTGCAGCAGGATCTGGCAGAGGCGCAAAGGCTGTTCGAGCTGGCGACCGATCGCGGCGATCAGTCGGCCGCATATGATCGCGCGGCGCTGGAGATGCAAAGAGGCGACAAGGCCGACCAGGCGGTGGCCGCGCGCTATCTTGCTTTCGCGGCCGCGCTCGATCTTCGCAACGAGATTCCGGACGCAAAGGCGACGCTCGCGAAATTTGGAGCCAAGGCGAAGACAGCGGCTCTGAAACAAATGCGTGGGGAACTCAAATCCAAGATTTCGGCGGACGGCTCGTTGGACGATCAGCTGGTCACCACGGCCAGGGCGGTCTGGGAACAAGCCAATCCGCGACGGGACCTGTTCTGATCAGCAAGGAGGCAATGTTGTGGGCTGGGCATCGAAACACGCAATCGTCGCAACAATCCTGTCCGGTGCTCTCGCAGTCGCGGGCTGCACGACCGTGACGCCCAGGGTCGAGCCGGCCCCGACGGAGAAGCACAGGACGAAGGCTGTTCGCACGACGACCGCGCCAAAAGTCGTCGAGCGCAAGAAGGTTACCGCCAAGAAACTGATCAAGCCCGTTCAGACCGAAACCGCGCCTGTCATTGCACCGATAGGCGGGGGAGGGGGCGGAGGC